>JANMXL010000295.1:0-2556 GCA_031380885.1 Burkholderiales bacterium
CGCTCGTTTGTTTTGCCTTGCCAGTGCCGCTCTGGCCAGTCTCACCCTTGCGCTGCCGACACAAGCCGCACCGACCTTCGTCAACGGGCTGGCCATCTCCGGCAGCACGGGTGATCAGTTCGGCGCTTCGGTCAACGACGGGCGCCTCGGCATGTTTTCCGACCTGTACTACGACCGCAGCCGCAATGAATGGTGGGGTCTGTCCGACCGCGGCCCGGGCGGCGGCACGCTGAGCTACGACACACGGGTGCAGCGCTTCTCGCTCGATGTGAACCCGACCACCGGCGCAATCTCGAATTTTCAGGTGCAGCAGACGATCAAGTTCAGCAACGCCAGCGGCGCGTACAACGGGCTGGCGCCCAACCCGACGAACGTGCTGGGCAATGCGCTCGACCCCGAAGGCTTTGTCATCAACCCGCGCAACGGCAACCTGCTGGTGTCTGATGAATACGGCCCGTCGCTGTATGAATTCAACCGCAGCGGGGTGCTTGTGAAGACCTTCACCACACCTGCGAACCTGGTGCCGCGCAGTGCGGCCAACCTGCCGAATTACGCCAACGACACTGGCAACACGCTCGGCAAGCGCGTCAACCGGGGCTTTGAAGGCTTGGCCATCAGCCCGGACGGCAAGTTCGCTTATGCGCAGCTGCAAAGTGCCACCTTGGGTGAAGGCGGCGGCAACGGCACCTCGTCGCGCATCGTCAAGTTCGATGTCGACAGCGGCGCCGCGGTGGCGCAGTACGCCTATTTCATGCAAGGGTCTAACCAGGGCCGGGGCACCTCGGCCTTGGTCGCGCTCGGCGATGAGCGCTTCTTGGTGCTGGAGCGCAACAACCGCGGTGTCGGTGTGCCGAATGCGGAATTGGCCAGCCCACTCAAGAGCGTCTACCAGATCGACCTGGCCGGAGCCAGCGATGTGAGCGGCGTCGTCATTGGCAACAGCAGCTTGCCGGCCGGTTTGGTGGCTGCAAGCAAGGGGGCCACCCCGTTCATCAACCTGGCCGCCAACACGCTGCCGGCGCTCGGCCTGTCGCCTGAGAAATGGGAAGGCCTGGCGGTCGGCCCCCAACTGGCCGACGGTTCCTACCTGCTGCTGGCCGGCACCGACAACGACTACTCGGTGACGCAAAACGGCAGCAATGTGCAGTTCGACGTGTACTTCAACCCGGCCTTGCAAGCGCGTGTGCAATGCGATCTGGGCGGCACCACCAACTGCTTTGCCATCTCTGCCACTGGAGTGGTCGGCGCGACGAACCTCGGCAACTTGCCTTCAGGCTACGCGCTGATCCCCGGCGTGCTGCACGCCTACAAGGTCTCGGCAGCCGACCTGGGCGGCTACATTGCGCCCGTGCCTGAACCCGAAACCTACGCCTTGTGGCTGGCGGGTCTGGGCATCGTCGGCTGGATCAGCCAGCGCAAAGCCGCATCGGCCCGGCGCGAGGTGCACTGATCCGGCGGCTTGCTTCCCCAGAATTGCAACGGCCCTTCAGGGCCGTTTTTCATGGGCGACCGAGTAAGAGCAGTCGCAGCATCAACTCGATGCGCGCTTTGACCGGCGACAGATCGCCGGCGCCGGGCACGTCGGCGTGGGCTGCCGCCGTCACCTGCCCGTCACCGCTGCGCGCGCTGCGCAACACGGCGACGCCCTGCGCCTGCGCGCTCAGCAGCGCCAATTCAAGGTCGTGGTGCAGCGTGCCGTTGCCGGTGGCCGCTACCACCAGGCCATCAACCCCGTCGGCACACAACGCGCGCACCACCGCACCGCTGGCACCCGCATGGCTGATGACGATCTCGACGCGGGGCCAGTCGCGAAGGTCACGGGTGAGCGCGTGGGCAACTGGCGCCGCGGCGTCGGCACTCGCCTGCGACGCTGCGGAGCTCACCACCCGCAGCCGCCCAGCCTCGACCACGCCCAGCGGCCCAGCCTCGCCTGAATCGAACGCGTCCAGCCGCGTCGGGTGCGCCTTGCGCACCTGCCTTGCGCCATGCACCACGCCGTTGAGCACCGCCAGCACACCGGTCAAGCCTGCGCCCGAGGCCTGCTGTACCAGCGCCACCGCATCGAGCAGGTTACGTGGCCCGTCGGCCCGCGCCGAAGTGGCCGGGCGCATGGCCCCGGTCAATACCACCGGTTTGGTGGGTGCCAGCACGCGCTGGAGGAAGTAGGCGGTTTCTTCCAGCGTATCGGTGCCGTGGGTGATGACGAGGCCTGCCACCTCGGTCCGCGCGAGGTGGTGCGCGACACGCAGCGCCAGCATTTGCCAAACCGCATGGCTCATGTCTTTGCTGTCGATTTGCGCGACCTGCTCGGCTTCGATCGGCACACCCCCCAAACCGGGCACCGTGGCCAGCAACTGCGTGATGCTCAGTTGCGCCGCGGTATAGCCGTTGTCATCCGATGACGACGCTGCGGTGCCGGCGATCGTGCCGCCGGTGCCGAGCACGACGACGAGGGAAGCGTTGTTTTGCATTTTGTCGAAAGCTGGATGAAAATACAGTGACTGGATGAACGATCAGTGGCCCTCTTTGGCGCTGCTCGCCATGCAGCCATCCCAC
>JANMXL010000035.1:0-4294 GCA_031380885.1 Burkholderiales bacterium
GGCAAGATCGTCGATGCCGCGCGTGCGCGTGAGGCCGCCCGCAAGGCGCGCGAGATGACACGCCGCAAGGGCGTGCTCGACGGCATGGGGCTGCCGGGCAAGTTGGCCGACTGCCAGGAAAAAGACCCGGCACTGTGCGAGATCTACATCGTCGAGGGCGACTCGGCCGGGGGCTCGGCCAAACAGGGCCGCGACCGCAAGTTCCAGGCGATCTTGCCGTTGCGCGGCAAGATCTTGAACGTCGAGAAAGCGCGCTACGAGAAGCTGCTGACCAGCAATGAAATCCTGACGCTGATCACCGCACTCGGCACCGGCATCGGCAAAGGCATGGGCGGCGACGACTTCAACCCCGACAAGCTGCGCTACCACCGCATCATCATCATGACCGACGCCGACGTGGACGGCGCGCACATCCGCACGCTGCTGCTGACCTTCTTGTTCCGGCAGATGCCCGAGCTGGTCGAGCGTGGCCATATCTACATCGCGCAGCCGCCGCTCTATAAGGTGAAGTTGGGCAAGGAAGAGCAGTACCTGAAAGACGGCACCGAACTCGACGCCTACCTGCTGAAGGTGGCGCTGAAAGACGCGCAGCTCGACACCGGCCGCTCTTCGGACAACAGCGGCTCGGCCGTGCTGCAAGGCGAAACGCTGGAAACACTGGCGCGTCAGTACGTGCTGGCCAACAACGTCGTTGACCGGCTCAGCGCCTGGATGGACATCGAGGCGCTGCGCGCCATGGCCAATGGCCTGCACCTCGACCTGGACACGCTGGAGGCCGCCGAGCAATCGGCCAGCGACCTGAAGGCCGCGCTGCACGACGCCGACGTGACCGCGCAATTCGATGCGCGGCTCGACAAGCACATCCTGCGCATCAGCCGCATGCACCACGGCAATGTGAAAAGCAGCGTGATCACCGCTGACTTCGTGCACGGCGCCGACTACGAAGCGCTGAGCACTGCGGGCAAGACCTTCAAGGGCCTGGTCAGCAGCACCGCCACCGAGAAGCGCGGCGAAGGCGAACGCCAGAAGCAGGCCGCCGTTGCAGACTTCCGCCAGGCCATGGCCTGGCTGATCCAGCAGGCCGAAGGGGCCGTCGCCCGCCAGCGCTACAAGGGCCTGGGCGAGATGAACCCCAGCCAGCTGTGGGAAACCACGATGGACCCGACCGTGCGCCGCCTGCTGCGCGTGCAGATCGACGACGCCATCGAAGCCGACCGCGTGTTCACCATGCTGATGGGCGACGAGGTCGAACCACGCCGCGAGTTCATCGAGACGAATGCGTTGAGGGCGGCGAATATTGACGTGTGAGCGCTGGCAAGCTGTTGAAAAACCTGAAACCAAGGTTGCAAGTGGTGCAGTTCGGCGATCAACCGGCCATCAAACGACCTCAGATTGCCCTCTTCGCGGGCGTCTTCCCAGGGTGAGCATTTTCACGATGTCTTCTGGCGCGCGATCGCGGCCTCCAGCGCATCGACGAAGGCCTTCGCCACGTCGAAGCCAGTTTGCTTCGTGATCTCCTGAAAGCCGGTCGGGCTGGTGACATTGATCTCGGTCACGCAATCGCCGATCACGTCGAGGCCGACCAGCAGCAGACCACGCGCCGCGAGCACCGGGCCGATCGCTTCGGCGATCGCACGATCGCGCAGGCTCAATGGCTGAGCCACCCCTTTGCCGCCCACGGCCATGTTGCCGCGGATCTCGCTGCCTTGCGGAATGCGCGCCAGCGCGAACGGGATTGGTTTGCCGTCGATCAGCAGAATTCTTTTGTCGCCCTGAACGATCTCCGGCAGGTAGCGCTGCACCATCACCGTCTGCTCGCCGTGCCGGTTCAGCATTTCGATGATGCTGCCCAGGTTCAGCCCATCGGGACCGACGCGGAAGATGCCCATGCCGCCCATGCCGTCGAGCGGCTTCAGGATGATGTCTTGGTGCTCGGCATGGAAGCGTTGGATGTCGCTGGCGTCGCGGGTGACGAGTGTGGGCCCGATGAACTGCGGAAACTCGAGGATCGCCAGCTTCTCGGGGTGATCGCGCAGCGCACTCGGGCGGTTGAACACGCGGGCACCCTCGCGCTCGGCTTGGCCGAGCAGATGGGTGGCGTAGAAATACTCGCTGTCGAATGGCGGGTCCTTGCGCATCACGACCGCATCGACCTCCGCCAGCACCACTGGGATCTCATCGGGCGTCTGCTGGCGGGCTGAAAACCAAGCGGGGCCCGTTGGCGTCAGTGTGATCTGACGCCCATACGCGGTGACGCGACCCCCGCGCTGCCACATCAGGTCGCGAGGCGCGCAGGCCAGCAACGCGTGACCGCGCGCGGATGCCTCACGCATCATCGCGAAAGTGGTGTCTTTGGCAGTATTGAAGCCTTCGAGGGGGTCTGCGACGAACAGCAGTTTCATGGGCTGTGGCTCCGGTGGGTCAGCGACCGCGACTGTTGCACAAGCAGCGCCAGCGTGTCAGCCGCGACCCCGCCGACGTGGGTGCCCCGGCTGCGTCGAACCGCCGAGCGGTGCAGACGAATCAGATCTCGACCTTGGAGCCCAGCTCCACCACCCGGTTGGTGGGAAGTCGCAGGAAATCGGCTGCCGCCGCCGCGTTGCGGTGCATGCTGGCGAAGAGTTTTTCGCGCCACATCGCCATGCCGTGACCCAGCGTGGGGATCACGATGTCGCGCGACAGGAAATAGCTGGTGTCCATCGGGTCCAGCACCACGCCACGCAGCTTCAGCAACTCCAGCGCTTCAGGCACATCGGGATCATTCTTGAAGCCGAAGCTCAGCGTCACCTGCCAGCAGTCGCGACCGAGGGGTTCGATCTGGCAGCGCTTGTCGAAGCTGAGCCACGGTACTTCGAGGTGGACGACGGTGACGAACAGGTTGGTCTCGTGCAGCACCTTGTTGTGCTTCAGGTTGTGCAGCAGCGCATTCGGCGTCAGGCCCTGCTCGCTGACCAGGAACACCGCGGTGCCCGGCACGCGCACGGGCGGGCTGACGAACACCGCATCGAGGAAGCTGTTCAGGTCGATGGCGTCGTCGCGCATGCGGTCGTGCATCAGCAGCCGGCCCTGCTTCCACGTCATCATCACGGTGAACATCACCGCACCCAGCACCACCGGAAACCAGCCGCCATCGAACAGCTTGACCGCGTTGGCGGCAAAGAACACCGCATCAACGATGAAGAAAAAGCCGGTGACCGCGAGACACAGAGACCACGGGTACTTCCAGGCGTAGCGGATGACGAAAAAGGTCATCGTCGTGGTGATCAGCATGTCGATCGTCACGGCGATGCCGTAGGCGCCGGCCAGCTTGCCGCTGGACCCAAAGATGATGACTGCCAGCACGATGAAGGCGTACAGGCTCCAGTTGACGAACGGCACGTAGACCTGCCCGGTCTCCTTGACGGAGGTGTGGGCGATGCGCAAGCGCGGCAAGTACCCGAGCTGGATGGCCTGCTTGGTGACCGAGAACGCCGCGGTGATCAGCGCCTGGGAGGCAATCACCGCGGCACACGTCGCCAGCGCAATCAGCGGATACAACGCCCAGGTCGGCGCCATCTCGTAGAACGGGTTGCGCACGTTCTCAGGGTGCTCCAGCAACATCGCGCCCTGACCGAAGTAATTGAGCACCAGTGCCGGCATCACCAGACTGAACCAGGCCAGGCGGATCGGCCGCTTGCCGAAGTGGCCCATGTCGGCATAGAGCGCTTCAGCGCCGGTCACGCACAGCACCACCGAGCCGAGCGCGATGAACGCAACCGCCGGATTGCCGAGCAAAAAGACGAGCGCGTAATGCGGGCTCAACGCCCACAGGATGGCGGGGTTCTCGGCAATGTGCTGCAGGCCGAGCACCGCCAGCACGAGGAACCACATCACCATCACCGGCCCGAACAGCTGGCCCACGCTGGCGGTGCCGCGGCGCTGCACCATGAACAGGCCGGTCAGCACGACCAGCGTCACCGGCACGACATAGGGCCGCAACGCCGGGGTTGCAACCTCCAGCCCCTCGACGGCCGAGAGCACTGAAATGGCCGGCGTGATGACCCCGTCGCCGAAGAAGATCGCAGTGCCGAAGATGCCCAGCACCAGCAGCCGGCGGCGCAAGGCGGGCTGGCTTTTCACCGCCTGCGAGGCCAGCGCCAGCATCGCGATCAAACCGCCTTCGCCGTTGTTGTCGGCGCGCAGGATCAGCAACACGTACTTGACCGAGACCACCACCGTCAAGGTCCAGAACACCAACGACAACACGCCGTAGATGTTCTCCGCAGTCAACCGCACATGGCCGTGCGCAAAGACT
>JANMXL010000060.1:0-11274 GCA_031380885.1 Burkholderiales bacterium
GCGATCTCGCTGACCGGCTGGGTGCCGTATGCGCGCACCGTGCGCGGCAGCGCGATGGTCGAGCGGCAGAAGGAATACGTGCAGGCCGCCCGCGTCATCGGCGTGGCGCCGCTGCGCATCATGCGGCGCCATGTGCTGCCCAACGTGATGGGCCCGGTGATGGTGTTGGCGACCTTGCAGGTGGCCACCGCCATCCTGATCGAGGCGACCTTGTCCTTCCTCGGCGTCGGTGTGCCGCCGACATCGCCCTCGCTGGGCACGCTGATCCGCATCGGCAACGACTTTCTGTTCTCCGGCGAGTGGTGGATCACGGTGTTTCCCGGCGCGATGCTGGTGCTGATCGCGCTCAGCGTGAACCTGCTGGGCGACTGGCTGCGGGATGCGCTGAACCCCGGTTCGCGCTGAGATGGACAACCTGCTCGAAGTCGATCAGCTGTGCGTCGAGTTCACCACGCGCCACGGCAGCTTGCGCGCGCTGTCCGACGTGTCGTTCGGCATCGCGCCGGGCGAGGTGCTGGGCATCGTCGGCGAATCGGGTGCAGGCAAGTCGCTGACCGGCGCGGCCATCATCGGCCTGCTGCAAGCACCCGGCCGCATCAGCGTTGGCCGCATCGTCTACGACGGCCAGCGCATCGAGGCGCTGCCCGATGACGCGATGCGCCGCCTGCGCGGCCGGCAGATCGGCAGCATCTTCCAGGACCCGATGACGGCGCTGAACCCGCTGCTGACGATCGGCCAGCAACTGGTCGAAACGATCCGCACCCACCTGCCGCTGACCGAGGCCGAGGCGGTGGCTCGTGCGGTGAGCCTGCTCGAAGAGACTGGCATCAGCGGCGCGGCGCAGCGGCTGGCGCAGTACCCGCACCAGTTCTCGGGTGGCATGCGGCAACGGGTCGTCATCGCGCTGGCGCTGGCCGCCGGGCCGCGCCTGCTGATTGCCGACGAGCCGACCACCGCGCTCGATGTGTCGGTGCAGGCGCAGGTGATCGCGCTGTTGAAGCGGCTGTGCCGCGACAAGGGCATGGCGATGATGCTGGTCACGCACGACATGGGCCTGATCGCCGAAGCCTGCGACCGCGTCGCGGTGATGTATGCCGGGCGCATCGTCGAGATCGGGCCGGTGCGCGAGGTGATCCACGCACCGGCGCATCCGTACACCGTCGGGCTGATGGGGGCGATCCCGTCGATGAGCGGCGAGCGCGAACGGCTGCTGCAGATCGATGGCGCGATGCCGCGCCTCGGCGAAATTCCTGAGGGTTGCGCCTTCCATCCGCGCTGCCCGCAGGCCTGGGCGCGCTGCCGCAGCGAGCGGCCCGAGCTGATGCCCGTCGGCACGAGCCGCGCGGCATGCTGGTTGCACGACGTGGGGTCGCCACGATGACGCCGCTGATGGCCTCACCGCTGGTCGAGGTGTGCGACCTGAGCAAGACCTTCGATGTGTCGGCGCCGTGGTTGGCCCGCGTGATCGAGCGCCGCGCGCCGCAGTTCGTGCACGCGGTCGATCGCGTCAGCTTCTCCATACAGCGCGGCGAGACGTTGGGCCTGGTCGGTGAATCGGGCTGCGGCAAAAGCACCGTGGCGCGCTTGCTCGTCGGCCTGCACACGCCCACGTCGGGTCAGGTGCGCCTGGACGGCATCGACATGACACAGGCCTTCGCGTCGGGCCAGGCCGGCGCGCTGCGCAGGCGCTTGCAGATGATCTTCCAGGACCCGTATGCGAGCCTGAACCCGCGCTGGAGCGTCGCCGACATCGTGGCTGAACCGCTGCTCGAGCATGGCTTGCTGTCGGGCCCTGCCGCATTGCGCGAGCGTGTGGCCGAATTGCTGGTGTCGGTCGGCCTGTCGGCCAACGATGCGGCCAAGCTGCCGCATCAGTTTTCCGGCGGACAGCGGCAACGCATCTCGATTGCGCGCGCGCTGGCGTCGAACCCGGAGTTTCTGGTCTGCGACGAACCGACCTCGGCACTCGATGTGTCGGTGCAGGCGCAGGTGCTGAATCTGATGCAGGACATCCAGCAACGCCACGGTCTGACCTGCCTGTTCATCTCGCACAACCTCGCGGTGGTGCGCCATGTGGCCGATCAGGTGGGCGTGATGGTGCTGGGCCGCATCGTCGAGCTGGCCGACCGCCACACGCTGTTTTCTCGACCGATGCACCCGTACACCCGGATGCTGCTCGATGCGATCCCGGATGTGGCGATGAGCGGCCGCGTGCGACAGCCGGTGCAGGGCGACCTGCCGAACCCGCTGCAACCGCCCACCGGCTGCAGCTTCCATCCACGGTGCCCACATGCCAACGAACGCTGTCGTGTCGAACGGCCCGCGCTGCTCACGATCGGAGGCGTGCAGGTGGCCTGCCATGCGGCAGAAGAAGGGCGCGTGCGGTGAGGCTGGCGCGGGTTGTCAGCCGCTCACTCCACCGTCACGCTCTTCGCCAGGTTCCTCGGCTTGTCGACATCGGTGCCGCGTGCGCACGCGGTGTGATACGCCAGCAATTGCAGCGGCACCACGTGCAGGATCGGGCTCAGCGCGCCGTAGTGTTCCGGCATGCGGATCACCTGCAGGCCTTCGGCAGACTCGATGCGGGTGTCGGCATCGGCGAACACGAACAGCTCGCCGCCGCGTGCGCGCACTTCCTGCAGGTTGCTCTTCAGCTTTTCCAGCAGCGCGTCATTCGGGGCCACCGTCACCACCGGCATCTCGGCGGTGACGAGTGCCAGCGGGCCATGCTTCAACTCGCCAGCGGGGTAAGCCTCGGCGTGGATGTAGCTGATTTCCTTGAGCTTCAGCGCGCCTTCCAGCGCAATCGGATAGTGCAGGCCGCGGCCCAGGAACAGCGCGTTTTCCTTGCTGGCGAATTGTTCGGCCCAGGCCATCACCTGCGGCTCCAGCGCCAGCACCGCCTGCACCGCCACCGGCAGATGCCGCAATGCTTTCAGGTGCGCAGCTTCCTGCTCGGCCGACAGGTAGCCGCGCGTTTTCGCGAGCGTCAGCGTCAGCAAAAACAGGCCGACCAGCTGGGTGCTGAAGGCCTTGGTTGAGGCCACACCGATCTCGACGCCGGCGCGGGTGATGTAAGACAGCGCGCACTCGCGCACCATCGCGCTGGTGGCCACGTTGCACACCGTCAGCGTGTGCAGCATGCCGAGTGCGCGCGCGTGCTTCAGCGCGGCCAGCGTGTCGGCCGTCTCGCCGCTTTGCGTGATGGTGACGACCAGCGTGCGCGGGTTCGGCACGCTGTCGCGGTAACGGTATTCGCTGGCCACCTCGACGCTGGTCGGGATCTTCGCAATGCTTTCCAGCCAGTACTTCGCCACCGAGCCGCTGTAGTAGCTGGTGCCGCAGGCCAGGATCAGCACCGAGTCGATGTGCTGAAACACGCGGCCGGCATCCTCGCCGAACAGCGCCGGTGAAATGCCCTGCACCGCGTCCAGCGTGTCGGCAATGGCTTTCGGCTGCTCGAAGATTTCCTTCTGCATGTAGTGGCGGTAAGGCCCCAGCTCGGCCGCGCCCGAATGCGCGTGCACCGTGCGCACATGGCGCTGCACGGTGTGGAAGCGGCCTGTGTCTTGCGCGCTGTGGCCTGCGCTGTCGGTTGCACTGATCGCCACGCTGCCCAGCTGCAGGTCGACCACGTCGCCTTCTTCGAGGTAGACGATCTGGTCGGTCACGCCGGCCAGCGCCATCGCGTCGCTCGCCAGGTAGTGGTCGCCCAGGCGCTCGCCGGTGCCGATGCCCAGGATCAGCGGCGAGCCAGCGCGCGCGCCGATCACGCGCTGCGGCTCGTCGCGGCAGAACACCGCAATCGCATAGGCACCGCGCAGGCGCTGTACCGCGCGCTGCACGGCGCTCAGCAGGTCGCCGTCGTACAGGTGGTCGACCAGGTGGGCGATGACCTCGGTGTCGGTCTGGCTGTCGAAGCGGTAGCCCAGGCGGCGCAGTTCGTCGCGCAGCTCGTCGTGGTTCTCGATGATGCCGTTGTGCACCAGCGCCACCCGGCCCACAGCGGCCACGCCATCGCGGGCGCCGCCCTCATCCCCTTGCACCGGGCCGGATGAGAAATGCGGGTGCGCGTTGTGCACCGCCGGCGCGCCGTGCGTGGCCCAGCGGGTGTGCGCAATGCCGGTGCCGCCTTCGACCTGCTCGGTGGCGACATTGATTTCCAGCTCGGCCACCCGCTCGGTGCTGCGCGCACGGCGCAGGCCGCCATGCTGGTGGACGGCGACGCCGCAGGAGTCATAGCCCCGGTATTCGAGCCGCTTCAATCCCTCGATCAGCACCGGGACGATGTTGTGCCTGCTGACGGCGCCGACGATGCCACACATGGGAAATCTCCAGGTTACGGTAGAGCTGCGCCTATGCTACGCAAGCGATCCGCGCTGCGGGCTGCTCAGTGGACCGCAGCGGGGTTGAATCGATCAAATACGCAACTAATCACGCGATCTGTTTGACGATCACCAAGCCCTTCAGGTATTCGCCCTCGGGGAAGGTCACCGTCATCGGGTGGTCGGGCGCGGCGCCGGTGCGCGCATGGATCTGCCCGTCGATGCCGGCGTCGAGCCCGGCACCGGCCACGATCTTGTGGAACAGGTCGGCGCTGACGCCGCCCGAGCACGAGAAGGTGAACAGCAGGCCGCCGGGTTCGAGCAGCGTGAACGCCAGGCGGTTGATGTCCTTGTAGGCCCGCGCGGCGCGCTCGGCCTGCGCGGCAGTGGCCGCGAACTTCGGCGGGTCGAGCACGATGGCATCGAAGCGGCGGCCCTGCTCGATAAATCGGCGCAGCGTGGCGTTCACATCCGCATCGACCGCGGTGTGGCGCGCGGCATCAAAGCCGTTCAGCGCCACATGTGCGCTGGCGCGGGCCAGTGCCGGGCCCGACGAATCCACGCTGGTCACCTCGGCCGCACCGCCAGCCAGCGCCGCGATGCTGAAGCCGCCGGTGTAGCTGTAGCAGTTCAGCACGCGCTGCGCGGCGAAATGGCGCACGCTGTCGGCAAAGAGTTTGCGGCTGTCGCGCTGGTCAAGGTAGTAGCCGGTCTTGTGGCCGCGCGCCACATCGACGGTCAGCTGCCAGCCGTGTTCGTGGATCGCGATCTCGGTGTCGTCAGCATCAGCGGGCGCGCCACGCAGCCAGCCGGTGAGCGGCGCCAGGCCTTCGAGCTGGCGCACGCTGGCGTCACTTCGCTCATACAACCGCTTCAGGCCGGTGACCCTCAGCAGCGCGTCGGCGATCACGTCCTTCCATCGTTCGACGCCGACAGCCGTGAACTGCGCGCTCAGCGTGTCGCCGTAGCGATCGACCACCAGCCCCGGCAGGCCATCGGCCTCGCCGTGGATCAGCCGCATCGCATTGCTTTCGATCGGCAAGCGCGCGCGCACCGCGACGGCACGGGCGATGCGGCGCTCGAAGAAGGCGGCATCGATGCGCTCGGTGGGGTCGAAGCTCCAGGCGCGCACGCGGATCGATGACGCCGGGCTGTACGCACCCCAGGCCAGGAACTCGCCGGCATGCGACTCGACGCGCACCGTCTCGCCCGCATCGGCCCGGCCGCTGGCGATGCTGCCTTCGAACACCCACGGGTGGCGCTTGCGCAGCGAGCGCTCTTTGCCGTCGCGCAGCTTGATGACTTTCACTTTCGTTTTGCCCTGGGGTGCGCGGCGTCGTAGACCTTCGACAAATGCCCGAAATCGAGCTTGGTGTAGACCTGGGTCGTCGTGATGTTGGCGTGGCCCAGCAGCTCCTGCACCGCGCGCAAGTCGCCGCTGGACTGCAGCAGATGCGAGGCGAACGAATGCCGCAGCATGTGCGGATGCACATGCGTCGGCAGGCCGGCCTGCTGCGCCCGCCGCTTCAGCCGCGAACGCACCTGGCCGGTGGTGATGCGGGTGCCGCGGTTGCTGACGAAGAGCGCCGGCTCCTCATGAGCTGACATCTGCCCGCGCAGCGCCAGCCATTCCTGCAGCGCCTTCAGCGCCGGCCCGCCGACCGGCACGCTGCGCGCCTTGTCGCCCTTGCCGCGCACATGCGCGGTCGCATCGGCGATGTCGATCCAGCCGATGGCCTGCGCGCCGGGCTGCGCGTCGAGCGCGACCAGCTCGGCAACGCGAAGGCCGCAGCCGTACAGCAGCTCGGTGATGCACTGGTCGCGCACGGCCAGTGCGGCGCTGTGGCGGCGCTGGGTGATGTCGTCCTTGAACTCGGCCAGCGCCACCGCCTGATCGACGGCCAGCGCCTTCGGCAGCGGCTTCGGCGCCCGCGGTGCGCGCACGCCCGCCACCGGGTTCTGTGCCACGAGCCCATCGCGGCCCAGCCAGCGGTAAAAACTCCGCCAGGCCGACAGCTGGATCGCGATGCTGCCCGGCGCCAGCCCCTGCGCGTGCAGCTGCCCGGCCCAGCGGCGCACATGGTGCGGCTGCACCTCGCGCAGCGGCACGGCGGCGGCCTCGGCACAGCGCTGCAGCCGCTCGAAAGCCTGCCGGTACATCGTGCGCGTGCGTTCGGCGAGCCGCCGCTCGACCTGCAGGTGCTGCAGGTGGCGCACCAGATCGTCGTGCAGAACGTGCGGGGCCTGTGGGGCGGCTTCAGCGACAGGGGGGGTCACTGGAGTACCTTCGTGCTGCGCACTGCGGTATTCGCCCTTGGGGCGGCCCGGCACGCTCATGTCGCCGCCATCGAGGTCGATCACTCCACCCGGATCAGGCGCGACAGGCCCGCGCTGGCGATCTCACCGATGCGCATCAGGAATTCGGTGCCCATGTCGGCGGCGAAGCGCGTCGCGTCGGGCGAGCCCAGCACCAGCAGCCCGAAGGCGTCGGTGCTGGCGCCGTGGCGCAGCGGGATCAGCGCCAGCGACGCGACGGTGCCCGCATCTTCGAGCCAGCCGGCCGCTTCGAAGCCGACGTTGGCGCCGCAGTAGGGCAGCGTCAGGCTGGAGGTAAAGCTCTTTGCGTCGGCACTGACCTCGCGGGCGAATTCGCGCTCCGCTGGCGTGGATGCCGGCTCGGTGGCCGCACCCCAGACGCGGATGCCGGCCTGCGGGATCAGGAACTGCTGCTTCAGCCCGCACACCACCATCTCGGGCAGGTCGGCCGCGTCGACGGTCAGCATCAGCGCGCGGGTGTAGCGGTGCAGCCGGTCGGCAATGGCGGCGTTTTCCTGACCATGGCGGATCATCTCCATGATCTTCTGCTCCAGGCCCTTGTGCTTCTCGCGCAGCAAATCCATCTGCCGCTCCTGCAGCGACACGGCACGGGTGCCGTGCGGGCTGCTGAGCTGGATCGAACTCAGCAGCTCGGCATGCCGCTCGAAGAAGCCGGGCGTGTTTGCGAGGTAGTTGGCGATGTCGGCCTCGGTGATGCCTTGCACTCCGGTGGGGCTGCTCATCGGGCGGTGCTCACGGTGGTGGATACGGTCTTGGGATTCACAGTTCGATCTCTCCTTGGAACACGGTTTCGGCCGGGCCGGTCATCAGCACATGGCTGGCCAGGCCGTCGCGGGCGCCCTGCCATTCGATGGTCAGCCGGCCGCCACGCGCATCGACATCCACCACCGGATCGAGCAGCCCGAGCCGGATGCCCGCGACCACCGCCGCACAGGCGCCGGTGCCGCAGGCCAGCGTTTCGCCGGCGCCGCGCTCGAACACGCGCAGGCGGATGTGGTCGCGCGCGACGATCTGCATGAAGCCGGCGTTGACACGCTTCGGGAAACTGGTGTGGTGCTCAATCAGCGGGCCCTGCACTTCGACCGGTGCGGTGTCGACATCATCAACCAGCTGCACCGCATGCGGGTTGCCCATCGACAGCACCGCCACCTGCACCGTGCGGCCCTTGATGCTCAGCGGCCAAAGGTCGAACGTGGCGCCCTTGCGGTCGCCCTTGACCGGCACGTGGTGCGGACGCAGACCGACGGCATGGAAAGGCACGCGCGGCAGGTCGAACACCGGCGCGTTCATGTCGACAGTGACGCGACCATCGGGCTGCAGGTGCAGCTCCAGCAGAGTGTTGACGGTCTCGACGCGCAGCGTGGTCTTGTCGGTGAGCCCCTGCTCGCGCACATAGCGCACGAAGCAGCGAGCGCCGTTGCCGCAGTGCTCGACCTCTTCCCCGCTGTGGTTGAAGATGCGGTAGCCGAAATCGACGCCCGGCGTGTCGCTGCGCGTGACCACCAGGATCTGGTCGGCACCGACGCCGAACCGGCGGTCGCCGAGGCGGCGCATCTGTTCGGCACTGAGGTTCAGCGGCGTGCGGGTGGCGTCGAGCACGACGAAGTCGTTGCCGGCGCCCTGCATCTTGGTGAACCGAAGTTTCATGGGCTGATTATCGTCGTCGAGGCCGCGCGAACGGCCTTGCGGCTCAGTACAAGGGGGGCTCGCCCAGCGGGCGGGTCTTGAAGCGGCGGTGCACCCACAGGTACTGCGCCGGGTTGCGGCGAATCTCGTCTTCGATCCAGCGGTTGATGGTGGCGGTGTCGGCCAGCGCATCGTCGGTCGGCAAGTTCGTCCACGGCGCCAGGAAGCGCACGCGGTAGCCCTGGCCGCCGGGCAGCATCTCGGCCACGATCGGCTGCACCGTCATCCCTAGCAGCTGCGCCATGCGCGACGAGGTCAGCAGCGTGGCCGCCGGCACTCCGAAGAAGGGCACGAAGGCGGAGTCCTTGCGGCCGAAGTCCATGTCGGGCAGGTTGAAGAAGGCATCACCCTCCTTGATGGCGCGCAGCAGTGGCTTGACGGTGTCGTGCCGTGAAAACAGGCGGTTCTTGCCAAAACGGCCGCGGCCCCGATGCACGGCCGCATCGAACACCGGATTGCTCTGCGACTGGTAGACGGTGCAGGCGGTGCGCACCACCGTCAGCCGCATCGCCACCGCCGCCACGTCGAGCGCCAGGAAATGCGGCACCAGCCACATCAGCGCGCCGGGGTGGGCGTCGGCAAAGTGCGGCTGGCCTTCGACATGGATCAGGCGCTTCAGGCGCTCGGCCGACGCATGCCAGAGCAGACCGCGTTCGAGCAGGCTGCGGCCCAGGAGCTTGAAGTGTTCGATCGCCAGCGCGCGGCGTTCGGCCTCGGGGCGTTCGGGAAAGCACAGCTCGAGGTTGCGCAAGGCGATGTGGCGCCGCGACCGGCCCAGCGCCCACAGCACGACACCGAGCCCGCGGCCCAGTGGCGCCAGCACGCCCAGCGGCAGCCAGTGCAGCAGCCACAGCAGCGCCAGAACACCGCGGGTCAGCAGGTTGGTGAGCCAGCGCGTCGGCCAAGAACTGTGCTTTTTCGAACGGCCTGTTGCGGACTTCATGGCACGTCCCGCGGCAGATGGACAGGTGCCGCGTGCGGCTTGCGATAGCGGTGGTAACCCCACAGGTACTGCTGCGGGCATTGCAGGATCAGCCGCTGCATCGCGCGGTTAATCGCCGTCGCCGCGGCCACGTTGTCAGCGGGCAGCGGTTCGCCCAGCCCGCTGACGCGCACGAGGTAGCCAGCACCTTTGGGCAGCCGCTCGCCCCACACCAGCAGCAGCGCCGCGCCGGTCTGCTGCACCAGCCGCGCGGCCAGCGTCATCGTGTAGGCCGGCCGGCCGAAGAACGGCGCCCACACGCCCAGGCCGGTGGGCGGCACCTGATCGGGCAGCAGGCCGACCACCTCGCCGCGCTTCAGCGCACGGATCATCTGGCGCACACCCGCCAGCGTGGACGGCGCCGCTTCGAGCCCGGGCCGGCGCCGTGCGGCTTCGACCAGGTCGCGCAGCCAGGGCTGGCGCGCCGGGCGGTACAGCACCGTCATGGCGCCGCAGCGCTCGCCATAGCGTTCGGCATACGACTGGCCAATCGCCTCGAAGCAGCCGAGGTGCGGCGTCAGCATCACCAGGCCGCGGTCGGTCGCCTGGGCCGCCTCGATCAGCTCGGCGCCTTGCCACTGCACCGGCATCGGCAGCGGTGCGCCTTGGGGGCGCAGCCACAGCGGCGGCAGCTCCATCATCATCCGGCCGGTGGCGGCGATGCCGCCGCGCGCCTGCGCCCACGGCACACCGGCCCCGGTGGCGTTGGCGCGAAAGCGCTGGCGGTGGGTGCGCGAGATGAGGTAGTACAGCCAGCCCACCAGCGCGCCCAGGGCGTGCAGCCAGCGCAGCGGGAAACGCGCCAGAAAGCGCACACAGCCGGTCACGAAAATCGCCAGGAAGCGGGTCATCGAATCGCTAGAATCGGCTCGTCGCCGAGTTAAAGAACTACTTGCGGGGCGATTGCAGTGCACGTGAAGACGTTTCGATGTCCTCAAGCGCCTGCCGGGCAACAGCTCAACAAACCGCTAAAGCGTTCGCCGAAACTCCAGATGCTGGGCCGGCAACGCAAGTTGCAACCAACCGGAGTTTAAGAGTGGCGAACGATTTCCTTTTCACATCCGAATCCGTCTCTGAAGGTCACCCCGACAAGGTGGCCGACCAGATCTCCGACGCGATCCTCGACGCGATCTTCAAGCAGGACCCACGCAGCCGCGTGGCCGCCGAGACGCTGTGCAACACCGGCCTGGTGGTGCTGGCCGGCGAGATCACCACCAACGCGCACGTGGATTACATCCAGGTCGCGCGCGACACCATCAAGCGCATCGGCTACGACAACACCGAGTACGGCATCGACTACAAGGGCTGCGCGGTGATGGTCTGCTACGACAAGCAGAGCAACGACATCGCCCAGGGTGTCGACCACGCCAGCGACGACCACCTGAACATCGGCGCCGGCGACCAGGGTCTGATGTTCGGCTATGCCTGTGACGAAACGCCCGACCTGATGCCCGCGCCGATCTACTACGCGCACCGCCTCGTCGAGCGCCAGGCGCAGTTGCGCAAGGACGGTCGCCTGCCCTTCCTGCGACCCGACGCGAAGAGCCAGGTGACGATGCGCTACGTCGACGGCAAACCGCACTCGATCGACACCGTCGTGCTGTCGACCCAGCACGCGCCCGACCAGAGCGAGACCGCGACCAAGATGAAAGCCTCGTTCACCGAAGCCATCATCGAGGAAATCATTAAGCCAGTGCTGCCCAAGGAGTGGCTCAAAAACACCCGTTACCTGATCAACCCGACCGGCCGCTTCGTCATCGGCGGCCCGCAGGGCGACTGCGGCCTGACCGGCCGCAAGATCATCGTCGACACCTACGGCGGCGCGTGCCCGCACGGCGGCGGTGCTTTCAGCGGCAAGGACCCGAGCAAGGTCGACCGCAGCGCGGCCTATGCGGCGCGTTACGTCGCGAAGAACATCGTCGCGGCCGGCCTGGCGCGCCAGTG
>JANMXL010000166.1:0-9892 GCA_031380885.1 Burkholderiales bacterium
CTACAGCTCCAGCATCTACCCCATCGCGCACGACCACTACGGCATGCCTGATGCGCCGCGGTTCGCGCACCGCGTCAACGACAGCCTGATCGAAGTGCCGATCACCACGCTGCGGCTGTTCGGGCGCAACCTGCCGTCCAGTGGCGGCGGCTACTTCAGGTTGTTGCCGTATGCGGTCTCACGCTGGATGCTGCGCCAGGTCCATGCGCGCGACAAAGAGTCGGCGATCTTCTATTTCCATCCGTGGGAGATCGATGCCGATCAACCGCGCATCGCCGGCATCGACGGCAAGACACGATTCCGTCATTACGTGAACATAGAACGAATGGAGCATCGGCTGGAGTGCCTGCTGCGCGATTTCCAATGGGGCCGGATGGACCATCTCTTCCTCGGTCGTGACTCTCTGACGACTTCGCCTCGCGCCTCAGCTGCTTTGCCGTGCTCCGCATAAACACCCTCGCCCTGAACGATTCCGCCAACGCGCAACGCTGGGATGCGTTCGTGATGGGTTGCGCCACCGCGACCTTCTTTCATCGTGCCGGATGGCAGGCCATCATGAGCAGCGTGTTTCGCCATGACACCTACTTCCTTTACGCGGAAACCGACGGCCGCATCGAGGGCGTGTTGCCGCTGGCGCATGTGAAGTCGATGCTGTTCGGCAATTCGCTGGTCAGCCTGCCCTTCGCGGTGTACGGCGGCGTGGCGGCGACGACTGCCGATGCCGCCGGCGCGCTGGAAGCCGAGGCACAGCGCATCGCGCAGCGCCTCGGCGTCGATCACCTCGAACTGCGCCATGTCGAGGCCCGGCATGAAGACTGGCCGCGGCAGGATTTGTACGTCACCTTCCGCAAGGCCATCCTGCCCGAGGAAGAGGCCAACATGCTGGCCATCCCGCGCAAACAGCGGGCGATGGTGCGCAAGGGCATCAAGAACGGCCTGCGCAGTGACATCGATCCGGGCGTCGACCGCTTCTTCGCGCTGTATGCCGACAACGTCCATCGCCACGGCACGCCAGCGCTGCCCAGGCGCTATTTCGAAGCGCTGCGAACGCAGTTTGGTGACGACTGCGAGGTGCTGGTCGTCAGCGCACCCGATGGCCGCGCCCTCAGCAGCGTGCTGAGCTTTTATTTTCGGGATGAAGTGTTGCCCTACTACGCTGGCGACGACGAGTCGGCGCGCGACCTCGCGGCCAACGATTTCAAATACTGGGAACTGATGCGCTTGTCGTGCGCGCGCGGGCTCAAGGTGTTCGACTATGGCCGCAGCAAACAGGGTACCGGCTCGTTTGCGTTCAAGAAGAACTGGGGCTTCGAGCCCGCGCCTCTGCAGTACGAATACTGCCTGTACAAGCGCGATGCGGTGCCGCAGAACAACCCCAGCAATGCGAAGTTCCGCCTGATGATCGAGGCGTGGCGCCGCATGCCGATCGGCATGGCGAATTGGCTCGGCCCGTACGTCGTTCGCAACCTGGGCTGACGTGTGGCGGACCTGCTGTACCTGGTGCACCGCATGCCCTATCCGCCCAACAAGGGCGACAAGGTGCGCTCCTACCACCTGCTGAAGCATCTGGTGGCCAAGCACCGTGTGTTCCTCGGCACTTTCATCGATGACCCGGCGGACGAGCCCTACATCGACACGCTGCGTGCCATGTGCGCTGGCCTCCATGTGGCTCGGCTCGATCCGCGCACTGCCAAGCTGCGCAGCCTGCGGGGTCTGCTGCAAGGCGACGCACTCACGCTCGGCTACTACAGAGACGCCAGTCTGGCCGACTGGGTGGCGCGCACGCTCAGCGCCAACGACATCCGCACGGCGGTCGTTTTTTCATCGTCGATGGCACAGTATGTCGAGCAGGTGCCCGACCTCCGCGTGCTGATCGATTTCGTCGATGTCGATTCTGCGAAGTGGATTGATTACGCCAAGGCCCGCCACTGGCCAGCGAGCTGGCTGTACCAGCGGGAAGGCGCGACGCTGCTGGCCTATGAGCGCTCTGTGGCAGCGACCGCCAGCCGCTCTTTTTTCGTCACCGACAAGGAAGTCGCGTTGTTCAACAGCCTGGCTCCGGAGTGCGCTGCGAATGTTCAGGCGATGGGCAACGGCGTCGACACGGCCTTTTTCGCGCCGGATGCCGAGCGTGTCAACCCCTTTGATGACGACGAGATCCCGATCGTCTTCACCGGCGCGATGGACTACTGGCCGAATGCCGATGCGGTGGCCTGGTTCGCTCGTGAGGTGCTGCCGACACTGCGCAGCCGGTGGCCGGCTGTGCGGTTTTCGGTGGTCGGTCGCAATCCTTCACCCGACGTGCGTGCACTGGCCGGCGATGCGGTTCGTGTCACCGGCACGGTGCCTGACGTGCGGCCCTGGCTGCAGCACGCCGCCGTGGTGGTGGCGCCGCTGCGCCTGGCGCGCGGCGTGCAGAACAAGGTGCTCGAAGCGATGGCCATGTCGTGTCCTGTGGTCGCTGCGACCCGATGCGCAGAAACCATCGATGCCGACGTCGGCGTGCATCTGCTGGCCGCCAGTACCGAGGCTGACTACGTGCGCGAGATCGATGGGCTCCTGAGTGAACGCGACCGCGCCGCCCGGCTGGGGTGCGCGGCCCGATCTCGCGTCGTGACTCATTACGGCTGGGCTGCGCAACTCTCGACACTGGATGCCCACGTGGGCCCGACATGGGCAGCCGAAGCTCAGCCGAGTTGATGAGTAGCCTTCTCGCTGCGCCGCAAGCGCGAACCTGGCGCAACCTCAATCCCGCGCTGTTGCTTTGCATCGCGGTGCTGGTGCTGTTTCGAGAGACGGCGGCCGCCATGGTGTCGATCTGGATTCGTTCGGACACCTTCAACCACGCGTTTCTGGTGCCACCGATTGCCGCGTGGTTGGCGTGGCGCCGGCGGGCTGAGGTCGCAGCACTTCCTCACCTGCCCGTCCCCTGGATCCTGCTGCCTCTGGCGTTGACCTGCCTGCTGTGGTTGCTGGGGCAACTCGGCGGCGTGGCGGCGGCCTCTCAACTGGCCCTGGTAACGCTGCTTTTGTTGACGGTGCCGGCCCTGTTCGGCGGGTCGGTCACGCGTGTCTTGCTGTTCCCGATGCTGTTTCTGTACTTCGCCGTGCCGATCGGCGAGTTTGTGGTGCCGCAGCTTCAAGAGTGGACCGCCGATGTCACGGTGTTGGCGCTGCGTGCCTCGGGGATACCTGTTTATCGGGAGGGCAATCAGTTCATGATTCCCTCAGGCTCGTGGTCGGTCGTCGAGGCCTGCAGCGGCATTCACTATCTGATTGCCTGTTTTGTCGTGGGTACCTTGTTCGCCTACCTGAACTACCGAAGTACCCGCCGTCGCATCGCCTTCATGCTGGTGTTGCTGGTGTTCCCGATCATGGCGAACTGGGTCAGGGCCTACACCATCGTCACGATCGGACACCTCACCGGCAGTCCGATGATTCTTGGCGTGTCGCACATGACCTACGGCTGGGTGCTGTTCGGCGCCCTGATCGTGTTGCTCTTCGTGGTCGCTGCCCGCTGGGCTGAAGATGAAGCGCCACCGTTGTCGTCGGTGCCTGTTCGTCCTGCACAAGCAGCGGTGGGCGGCGGCGTCTGGTGGATGGCGTCTGCCATCCTCGTGCTGGTGGTGGGCACGCAGGCCTTGGCCTGGCGTCTGGACCATCAACCGCCGTTGCCTGCGCCGAGCCTGCAGCTCCCGACGCCCACGCTGGGCTGGCGCGTTGATGCGGGTGTGACCGCGCCACCCTGGTCACCGGGGTTCGTCAATCCGGCCGCCCGGGCATTCACAGCCTATGGGAAGGCCGACCGGCGCGTCGGCGTCTGGGTCGGGTACTACCGTTCCGAAGGCGACGATCGAAAGCTCGTGTCGTCGGTCAACGGTGTCGTTGCCGCTGAAGACAACGCATGGCGACAGCAAAAGACGGGCAACCGGTCGGCCTCTTTGGAGTTGCCAGCACTTCGTACGTCGACTGTGAGTCATGGATCCGCCCTGGGATTCAACGACACCGAGCGGATGCAGGTCTGGCAGCTTTACTGGATTGGCGGGCGCTGGACGCACGGCGACGCCGAAACCAAGCTCTGGCAAACCTGGGGCCGCTTGCTGGGCCATGGTGACGATGGTGCCGTGGTGCTGCTGATGACGCCGCAGACCGACGATTCAGACGCTGTCTTGAGCGACTTCGCGAAAGCCAATCTGGCGGCGATCCATGCGGCACTGCTGGCCACGAGAGACTCGCGTTGACCAAGGCAGACAGACTCTTGGCCACAACGAGTGATCGCTTGCCTCCGCTGGTGGCGCATGTGCTTTACCGCTTCGACGTCGGCGGGTTGGAAAACGGGGTCGTCAACCTGATCAATCACATGCCGCCCGGTGCCTACCGCCACATGGTGGTGGCGCTGACCGAGGTGACCGACTTCTGCAAACGCCTGAACCGGCCTGACGTCGAGTGCGTGGCGCTCCACAAGAAGCCGGGACATGGGGCGCGCGTCTATCCCAGCCTTTGGCGCCTGCTGAAGGCGCGCCGCCCGGCCATCGTTCACACCCGCAATCTGGCCGCGCTGGAAATGCAGGCAGCCGCTTGGGCTGCTGGTGTTCCGGTGCGCATTCATGGCGAGCACGGGCGCGACATCGACGATCTGGACGGATCGAGTCGTCGCCACCAGCGCCTGCGACAGCTGTACTCACCGTTCGTCCATCGGTATGTCGCACTGTCGCGTGACCTGGAGGGCTACCTGTCGGGCCCGGTCGGCATTGCGCCACGGCGCATCGCCCAGATCTACAACGGTGTCGACGCCGAGAAATTCGCATCGGCCCAAGCGCCTCTGCGGTCCATCGTGGGCTGCCCCATTCAGGGGCCGGGGCTCTGGTGGGTGGGCACGGTCGGCCGCATGGCGGCCGTCAAGAACCAGACGCTGCTGGCGCGGGCTTTTTTGATCGCGCGTGACGCCGATGCCGGCTTCGCTGCGGTGGGCCGGTTGGTGATGGTGGGCGATGGGCCATTGCGTGCACAGGCGCAGGCGATCCTCGACAGTGGCGGTGCGCAGGACGCTGCATGGCTGCCTGGCGAACGCAGTGATGTGGCAGATGTCATGCGCGGCCTGGATTGTTTTGTGCTCCCCTCTTTGGCAGAGGGCATTTCCAATACCATTCTTGAGGCCATGGCGTGTGGACTGCCGGTGGTTGCCACGGCAGTGGGTGGCAATGTGGAGTTGGTGGATGCGGGGCGTACCGGTCTGCTCGTGCCCAACGACGATCCGCTGGCGATGGCGCAAAGCCTGCTGCACCTTTGGCGAAATGCGGCAGGCAGCAAGCACATGGGCCGTGCCGGACGGGCCGACGTGGAACAGCGCTTCAGCATGCAAGCCATGGTGGGCGCCTACCAGCATCTTTACGACCAGCAAATTTCTGCGGCCGGAATTTCACTGCGAGATCATTGACATGTGCGGCATCACAGGCATTTTCGACACCCGAGCGCGCAGACCCGTGGCAGCCGATGTGCTGCAGCGGATGAACGACTCGCAACTCCACCGCGGCCCTGACGAAGGCAGCTTGCACATCGAGCCGGGTGTGGGCCTCGGTCATCGCCGCCTGTCGATCATCGACCTGGCCACCGGGCAGCAACCGCTGTTCAACGAAGACGGCTCGGTGGTGGTGGTGTTCAACGGCGAGATCTACAACTCCCAGGAACTGATCCTGGAGCTGCAGGCGCTGGGCCATGTGTTCCACACGCGCAGCGACACCGAGGTGATCGTGCACGCCTGGGAGTCGTGGGGCGAAGACTGCGTTCACCGCTTTCGCGGCATGTTCGCTTTCGCGCTGTGGGATCGCAACCGGCAGACCTTTTTCATGGCCCGCGATCGGCTGGGCGTGAAGCCTCTCTATTACGCGCTGCTCGACGACGGCATGCTGATCTTCGGCTCGGAGTTGAAGCCCTTGCTCGCGCATGGCGGCCTGCGGCGCGACATCGATCCGATGGCCGTTGAGCAGTATTTCGCGCTTGGCTATGTGGCCGAACCGCACACGATCTTCAGCCATGCGAAGAAGCTGTCGCCGGGTCACACGCTGGCCATCCGCCGCGGTGAGCCCTTGCGCGAGCCGCGCCGCTACTGGGACCTGAAGTTCACCAACGATGCCAAGATCAGTGCCGAAGAAGCGGGCACCGAGCTGATGCGCCGGCTCAAGGAGTCGGTCAAGTTGCGCATGATTTCCGAGGTGCCGCTGGGCGCGTTCCTGTCCGGCGGTGTGGATTCGGGCGCGGTGGTGGCGACGATGGCCGGGTTGTCCAACGAGCCGGTCAACACCTGCTCGATCGGCTTTGCCGACCCGCTGTACAACGAAAGCGGGTTTGCCCAGATGGTGGCCGACCGCTACCAGACCCGCCATCGGCTGGAGCAGGTCGGAAGCGAAGACTTCGACCTGATCGACACGCTCGCACGGCTGTACGACGAGCCTTATGCCGACAGCTCTGCCATCCCCACCTACCGCGTCTGCCAACTGGCGCGCAAGCATGTCACCGTGGCCTTGTCGGGCGACGGTGGCGACGAGACCTTCGGCGGCTACCGCCGCTACCGTCTGCACATGATGGAGGAGCGCATGCGTTCCAGCCTGCCGGCTGCGCTTCGACAGCCTTTGTTCGGGCTGCTGGGCAAGGTCTACCCGAAGGCCGACTGGGCGCCGCGCATGTTCCGCGCGAAGACGACTTTCGAAGGCATGGCCCGCACCTCGGTGGAGGCTTATTTCCACAGCATGTCGCAGATCCGCGAGCCGATGCGCAGCCAGCTCTACAGCCCGCGCTTCAAGAGCTTGCTGGGCGGCTACAGCGCCCGCGAAGTGTTCGACCGCCATGCGCGCAACGCCAACACCGACGACCCGCTGGCGCTGATCCAGTACATCGACACCAACACCTACCTGGTGGGCGACATCAACACCAAGGTCGACCGCGCCAGCATGGCGCATTCGCTGGAAGTGCGCGAGCCGCTGATGGATCACAAACTCGTGGAATGGGTGGCGACCTTGCCCTCGTCGCTCAAGTTGCAGGGCGGCAATGGCAAGGCGTTCTTCAAGAAGGCGTTGGAGCCGCACCTGCCTCACGAGGTGTTGTACCGCCCGAAGATGGGGTTTGCCGTGCCGCTTGCGCGCTGGTTCCGCGGCCCGCTGCGCCAACGTGTTCGCGATGCCCTGCTGGACGGTCCGATGCTGGAAAGCGGTTGGTTCAACCCGGCCACGATCCAGCAGATCGTCGAGCAGCACGAATCGGGTGTGCGCGACCACAGCACCCCGATCTGGTCGCTGCTGATGTACGACGCCTTTCTGCGCTGCTCGCTGGGCGAATCCCGGATGCCCAGGGCTGCCTGACATGCGGGCGTCGCCATCTCCGGCATGAAGATCCTCTACCACCATCGCACGGCATCGAAGGATGGGCAGGCGGTGCACATCGAGGAGATGGTCCATGCGCTGCGCGAGCTTGGCCATGACGTCCTGGTGGTCGGTCCGTCCGGCCCTGACGACGCGGCCCCTGGCGGCGGCATGGGTGGCGGCATTGGTGACGAAAAAGGCTGGGTGAGCCGGCTGCGCAGCGCGCTTCCCACCGCTGCCTACGAATTGCTGGAGCTGGGCTACTCGCTCGTTGCCTACCGGCGGCTGGCTGCAGCTGCCAAGCGCTTCCAGCCCGATGTGCTGTACGAGCGCTACAACCTCTTTCTGCTCGCGGGCGTGATGCTGCGGCGCCGGCTCGGCATCCCTTTGTTGCTGGAAGTCAACGCGCCGCTGGTGGAAGAGCGCAGCCGCTTCGGTGGCCTGGGTCTGCCGCGTCTGGCCGCCTGGGCGGAGAGCACCGCCTGGCGTGGCGCCGACGCGGTGTTGCCGGTGACGCAGGTGCTCGGCGGCCACGTCAGCGCACGGGGCGTGCCGGTGCAACGCATCACCGTGATTCCGAATGGCATCAACGAAGCCCAGTTCGCGGCGGCGCCAGAGCCCGACGCAGCCAAGCGCGCGTTGGGATGGGAAGACTCGCTGATCCTCGGGTTCACCGGTTTCGTGCGCGACTGGCACGGGGTGGACCGGGTGCTGCGCTGGATGGCCTCGCCGCAGGCCCCGGTGTCTGCCAAGTTATTGATGGTGGGAGACGGCCCGGCCCGCCCCGGGCTCGAGGCCTTGGCGCGTGAGTTGTCGCTGGGCGATCGCGTGCGATTCACTGGCGTGATCGACCGCCAGCAGATCCCTGCCCATGTCGCCGCCTTCGACATCGCACTGCAGCCGGCGGTGGTGTCTTATGCGTCGCCGCTGAAGTTGTTCGAGTACCTGGCGCTGGGCAAGGCGATCGTGGCACCGCGTGTGCCCAATCTGGAAGAGGTTCTCCGTGACGGTGAAAACGCCGTTCTTTTCGACGCCGATCAGCCCGGTGCCTTGGAACAGGCGCTGAGCCGCCTGTGCGCCGATTTGGCCCTGCGGGCTCAGGTGGCCTCAGGCGCCCGGGCGTCGATCGCGCTCCAGGGGCTGACCTGGCGAACCAATGCCCAGCGTGTGGTCGCGCTGGCCCAATCGTTGGCGCCAGGCCAGGGTCTGCCAGCGGCGCTGGCGCCGGAACCGGAGCAGATCGGATGACGCGGCCGGTGCGCACGCTGCTGTTCTCCACGCTCTACCCGAGCGCGGCGCGGCCGACGCACGGCATCTTTGTCGAGACGCGGTTGCGCGAGCTGCTCAAGAGCGGTGCCGTCGAGACGCGCGTCGTGGCGCCAGTGCCCTGGTTTTGGTCCACCGACGAACGTTGGGGTGAGCACGCCGCCATGGCCCGCACGCCACCGAGTGAAACGCGCCACGGCATCGACGTGATGCACCCCCGCTACCCGTTGTTGCCGAAGGTGGGGATGACCACCGCACCGCTGCTGTTGGCCCTCGCGTCGGTCAGCGCCATCCGGCAGGTGATCGATGACGGATTTGATTTCGACGTCATAGATGCTCATTACTACTATCCTGACGGTGTCGCGGCGGCCCTGCTGGCGAACTGGTTCGGCAAGCCGTTGACGATCACTGCGCGCGGCACCGACCTCAACCTCATTCCCCAGTACTCGCTGCCCCGTCGGATGATGCATTGGGCCGCTCGCCGAGCGCAGGCGTCGATCGGCGTGTGCGCGGCGCTCACCGACGTGCTGCGCGAATGGGGCGTGGAGCCCGAGCGCCTTCACGTGATGCGCAACGGCGTCGACCTGCAGCGGTTCACGCCCCTGCCGCAGGCGGATGCCCGGCAAGCGCTGGGCCTGCGCGAAGGCCAGCAACTGCTGCTGTCGGTGGGCCACCTGATCGATCGCAAGGGCCACGATCTGGTGATCCGTGCGCTGGCCGCTCTGGCGCCAGACCATCCGCAGGCCAGGCTCGTCGTCATCGGTGAAGGCCCTGAGCGGGCGGCCCTGCAGGCCCTGGTCAGCGAACTGGGGCTGCAAGACAAGGTCCGCTTAACTGGCGCGCTGCCGCAGACCGAGCTCCCCAGGTGGTACAGCGCGGCAGATGTGCTGGTGCTGGCCTCCAGCCGCGAAGGCTGGGCCAATGTGCTGCTGGAGGCGATGGCCTGCGGCACGCCAGTGGTGGCCAGCCGCATTTGGGGCACGCCCGAGGTGGTGACCACGCCGGAAGCCGGCCGATTGGTCGACGAGCGCACAGGCCCCGCCTTCGCGCGCGCACTGCACGAACTGCTGAGCGATCCGCCGGATCGACTGCGCACGCGCGCCTACGCCGAGGGCTACAGCTGGGAGGCGACCAGTTGCGCTCAGGTTGAATTGTTTCGCAAGCTTGCCCCGGTGGCTGCCCATGCGTGATCCGGTCCTGCTGCTGCTGCTGTTGGGCGCCTGCCTGTGGACGCTGCGCCGGCCTTGGGTGGGCGCGATCACCTGGACCGT
>JANMXL010000201.1:0-16031 GCA_031380885.1 Burkholderiales bacterium
CGGCTCGCCAGCAACGAGCCGAACCTGCAGAACATCCCGATTCGCACCGCCGAAGGCCGCAAGGTGCGCGAGGCCTTCATCGCGCCTGCCGGCCATGTGATCCTGAGCGCCGACTACTCGCAGATCGAGCTGCGCATCATGGCCCACATCAGCGAGGACCCGGGCCTGCTGAAGGCCTTTGCCGAGGGCATGGACGTGCACCGCGCGACCGCGAGCGAGGTGTTTTCGATCGACCCGGTATCGGTCACCTCAGAGCAGCGGCGCTACGCGAAGACGATCAACTTCGGCCTGATCTATGGCATGGGCGCCTTCGGCCTGGCGCAAAGCCTCGGCATCGAGCGCAACGCCGCGGCCTTGTACATCGAGCGCTACTTCCAGCGTTTCGCTGGCGTCAAGCGCTACATGGACGACACCCGTGCGTCGGCGCGCGAGAAGGGCTATGTCGAGACCCTTTTTGGCCGCCGCATCTACCTGCCAGAGATCAACGGCGGCAACGGCCCGCGCAAGGCCGGTGCCGAACGGCAGGCGATCAACGCGCCGATGCAGGGCACCGCGGCCGACCTGATCAAGCTGGCCATGCTGGCGGTGCAGAAGCTGCTGGACGCAGAAGCCCGTGCCACCCGCATCGTGATGCAGGTGCATGACGAACTGGTGTTCGAGGTGCCCGAGGCCGAGCTGGAATGGGCGCGGGTTGTGGTGCCTGAGGCAATGGCATCGGTCGCTGCGCTCAAAGTGCCGTTGCTGGCCGACGTGGGCGTTGGGGCCAATTGGGATGAGGCCCATTGAGGCTGGGGTTGCCTTGTTGGCGCCGCGCCGGTGGCGAGACCGCGCCGGGGTTCCGCCCCGGCGGGCGGGTCACTTTTTTCTGCGGGGCCAGAAAAAAGTAACCAAAAAAGAGGCCCTGAACACCAGCCAATTGGCTGTCACGCTACGGCTACAGGCGAACGGCAAAGGCTCTGGCACAAGAATTCAAACCGAGGACCCGACAGGGTCGAGACGCAGCGAGACCGCATGTTTGAACCTGAGCGAGGTAACTGTGGCGGTAGCTCGGAGCGTGTTCTCGGGCCAGAGAAATTGAAGTAGGCGGCTGGCCGAAGCGAGCAGGCCAGATAGGCTGGTGTTCGGGCACTCTTCTTTGGTGACTTTCTTCTGTGCCAGCAGAAGAAAGTTACTCGGCAGCCAGGCCGAGACCCGGCGCGGTCCCCGCAGGGCTCAAGCCCTTCGCAGAAGCGCAACCCCGCGAACGCTATCGTGTGGCTCCAACGTTCCCATCGCTGCCTCGCAGCCCCCACGCAAGGACTCGAACCATGAAATTCGCCAACGCCACCGTACTCATCACCGGCGCCAACCGTGGCGTCGGACTGGCCTTTGCACGCGCTGCCGTGGCACGCGGCGCGCGCAAGGTGTACGCCGCCGCGCGAAATCCATCCACGATCACTTTGCCGGGTGTTGAGGCTATTGGGCTCGACGTGACGCGGCCGGAGGAAGTGGCGGCCGCCGCGCAGCGCTGCGACGATGTGACGCTGCTGATTAACAACGCGGGCGCCCTGTGGCTGGGCGACTACCTGGCAGCCGACGCCATCGAGTCGGCCCGCGCGCACATGGAGACCAACTTCCTCGGCCCCCTGCGCCTGTGCCAGGCCTTCGCGCCGGTGCTGGCCCGCCATGGTGGCGGCGCCATCGTGAATGTGTTGTCGGCACTGAGCTGGATCAACATGCCGCAGTTTGGCGTGTACGGCGCGAGCAAGTCCGCGGCCTGGGCGATGACCAACGGCGTGCGCCAGGAACTGCGCGCCCAGCACACCCAGGTGCTGGCCATGCACATGGGCTATGTCGATACCGACATGACCAGCAGCTTCGACGCCGCCAAAGCGTCGCCCGACGAGGTGGTGCGCCAGGCGCTCGATGCGCTGGAAGCCGGTGCCGAAGAGGTGCTGGCCGACGACACCGCAAAGTACGTCAAAAGCGGACTGTCGGCAGAGCCGGGGGTGTACTTGGCCTAGCGCCGGAGCGGGTTCGGTTCAGGCGGGATGTCGGAAGCTCGACCTCGACCTTCCTCAACCGACTGCTTTGAGCACGATCAGCAGATCCTTCGCCTGCACCCGGTCGCCTGGCACGACCAGCACCGCCTCGACCTCGGCATCGCGTTCGGCGGCGACGTGGGTTTCCATCTTCATGGCTTCGAGTGCCAGCAGCGTGCTGCCGGCGCTGACGCGCTGGCCGGCCTTGACGGCGACGCTGACGATCGCGCCAGGCATCGGCGCGGCGACATGCAGCGGGTTGGCGGCATCGGCCACCGGCCGACCCTTCGCGGCGTCGCCCGCATCGGGGCGCAGCACGCGCACCGTGCGCGACTGGCCGTTCAGCTCGAACTGAACCTTCTGCGCCACGTCGCCATCCGGTGCGATGGATTGCAGTGCGACCAGCAGCGTCTTGCCGGGGTCGATCTCGATTGCCAATTCCTGCTGCGGTTGCGCGCCGTAGAAGAACACCGGCGTCGGCAGCATCGAGGTGTCGCCGTTCAACTTCGTGTGCTCGCAGAAGTCGCGCATCACCTTGGGGTACATCAAGTACGACGCCAGCAGGCGGTCGTCGATCGGCTGCTCGCACTCGGCGGCGGCCTTGGCGCGCACCGCTTCCAGATCGACCGGTGGCAGGCGGTCGCCAGGCCGATACGGTGCGGGCGGTTGCTCGCTGTCGGCCAGCTTCAGCACCTTGCGGCTCAGCGCGGCCGGGAAGCCATCGGGCGGAAAGCCCAGCTCGCCCTTGAACAGCGACACCACCGATTCCGGAAAGGCCACCTCGCGCGCCGGGTCCGTCACGTCGGCGGGGGTCAGGTCGCTGGCCACCATCATCAGCGCCATGTCGCCCACCACCTTCGAGGTCGGTGTGACTTTCACGATGTCGCCGAACAGCCGGTTCACATCGGCATAGGTCTGCGACACCTCGGTCCAGCGGTGCGCGATGCCGAGCGAGCGGGCCTGCTCGCGCAGGTTGGTGTACTGGCCACCGGGCATCTCGTGGCGGTAGACGTCGGCGGTGCCGGAGCGGATCTCGGACTCGAACGGCGAGTAGAAGCGGCGCACGCCTTCCCAGTACATCGATGCCGCGTGCAGCGCGTCCTGCGACAGACCAGGGTCGCGTTCGGTGCCGGCCAGCGCGGCCGCAATCGACGACAGATTGGGCTGCGAGGTCAGGCCGCTCATCGCGTCGAGCGCACCATCGACCGCATCGCAGCCGGCCTCGATCGCTGCCAGCACCGACGCTGCCGCGGCACCGCTGGTGTCGTGGGTGTGGAAGTGCACCGGCAAGCCGGTCTCTGCCTTCAGCGCCTTCACCAGCGCCGCTGCTGCACGCGGCCGGCAGATGCCGGCCATGTCCTTGATGGCCAGCAAATGCACACCGGCCTTTTGCAACTCGCGCGCGATGCCGAGGTAGTACTTCAGGTCATATTTCGGCCGGGCGCCGTCGAACAGGTCGCCGGTGTAGCAGATGGCACCTTCACACAGCCCGCCGCTCTCGACGACCGCATCGATCGCCACCCGCATGTTCTCGACCCAGTTCAGCGAGTCGAACACGCGGAACAGGTCGACGCCGTTGACCGCCGCCTGCTTGACGAAATGGCGCACCACGTTGTCGGCGTAGTTGGTGTAACCCACCGCATTCGAGCCGCGCAGCAGCATCTGGAACAGCACGTTGGGCACCTGTGCGCGCAACTGTGCCAGGCGTTGCCACGGGTCTTCCTTCAGAAAGCGCATCGCGACGTCGAAGGTCGCGCCGCCCCAGCATTCGAGCGAGAACAGGCCAGACAGCTCGCGGGCGTAGTAGGGCGCGATCGGCAGCATGTCGGCGGTGCGCATCCGGGTGGCCAGCAGCGACTGGTGCGCATCGCGCATCGTCGTGTCGGTCATCAGCACGGGCTTCTGCGCCAGCATCCACTGCGCAAAACCGGCTGGGCCGAGCGCCTGCAACCGCTGGCGCGTGCCGTCGGGAATCGGCGACTCCTGGTCGACCTTCGGCAGCACCGGTTTCGGCAGCGGCAGCGCTGGCAGCGTGCGGCCCTTGACCTCCGGGTTGCCGTTGACCGCGACCTCGCCCAGGAAGCGCAGCAGCTTGCTGGCGCGGTCGCGTCGCGCGGCAAACGCCAGCAGCTCCGGCGTGTTCTCGATGAAGCGGGTCGTCAGCTCGCCCTTGACGTCGTTGCCGAAGGTCGGGTGGTTGATCAGGTTTTCGAGGAACTGCAGGTTGGTCGACACGCCGCGGATGCGGAACTCGCGCAGCGCGCGGTCCATGCGCTGGATCGTCTCGCGCGCGCTCGGCGCCCAGGCCGTCACCTTGACCAGCAGCGAGTCGTAGTACGGCGTGATGACCGCACCGCCGTAGGCCGTGCCGGCGTCGAGCCGGATGCCGAAGCCGGCCGCGCTGCGGTAGGCGGCCAGCCGGCCATAGTCGGGCAGGAAGCCGTTTTCTGGGTCTTCGGTGGTGACGCGGCACTGCAGCGCATGGCCGTTCAGCGGAATCTTCTCCTGAGGCGGCACACCGGTCGGGTGCAGGCCGCTGGTTCCGGGCGAGCCTTCGCCGGCACCGAATGAGTCACCTTCGATGACGCCGATGTGGCCGCCCTCGGTGATGCGGATCTGCGCCTTCACGATATCCACGCCGGTGATCATCTCGGTCACCGTGTGCTCGACCTGGATGCGCGGGTTGACCTCGATGAAGTAGCACTTGCCGTCGTCGGCATCCATCAGAAATTCGACCGTGCCGGCGTGGGTGTAGCCGACCGAACGCATCAGCCGCAGGGCGCTGTCGCACAGTGCTGCGCGGCCGGCAGCGTCCAGGTACGGTGCTGGGGCGCGCTCGACCACCTTCTGGTTGCGCCGTTGCACGGTGCAGTCGCGCTCGTGCAGATGCACCAGGTTGCCGTGCTGGTCGCCGAGGATCTGCACCTCGACATGGCGCGCGCGGCGGATCAGCTTCTCGAAGTAGACCTCGTCGTTGCCGAAGGCAGCCAGCGCCTCGCGTCGCGACGCTTGCAGCGAGCTGGCCAGCTCGCCCTCGTGCTCGATGACCCGCATGCCGCGCCCGCCGCCGCCCCAGCTGGCCTTCAGCATCACCGGGTAGCCGATGCCCGCTGCGAGCTTTGCGCATTCGGCCGCGTCCAGCGGCAAGGGCGGGGTGGCCGGCATCACCGACACGCCGGCCGCCACCGCCGCATGGCGCGCCGCCACCTTGTTGCCGAGGGTGCGCATCACCTCGGGCGACGGGCCGATCCAGCGGATGCCGGCAGCGATCACCGCATCGGCGAAGTCGGGGTTCTCACTCAGGAAGCCGTAGCCCGGGTGGATGGCGTCAGCGCCCGCATGCTTGGCAATGCGCAGGATGTCCGCGCCGTCGAGGTAGGCGGCCAGTGGTTTTTGGCCCTCACCGACCAGGTAGCTCTCGTCGGCCTTGAAGCGGTGCAGCGCCTGCCGGTCCTGCTGCGAATAGATCGCCACCGTGCGGATGCGCATCTCGGAGGCCGCGCGCATCACGCGGATCGCGATCTCTGAACGGTTGGCGATCAGGATCGAGCGGATCGGGCTGTGAGTCATCGGGCGGCCTCTGGCGCAAAACATGTAAGGATACTCAATCAATTCTTCCTGATGCCATGAGCCGCCCCCATCACTACACGCTGACTTTCTCGTGCCCTGACCGCGTCGGCATCGTCGCGCGCGTCACCGGCTTCTTCGCCGGGCTGGGCGGCTGGATCCTCAGCTCCAGCCAGCACGCCGATGCCGATTCAGCGCGCTACTTCATGCGCATCGAGGTCAAGGCCGACTCGCTGCCCTTCGACCACGCCGAGCTGCGGCGCCGCTTCGCCCCGCTGGCCGCCGAGTTCGACATGGACTGGCGCACCAGCGACAGCGCCGTGAAGCGACGCGTGCTGCTGATGGTGTCGACGCAAGAGCACTGCCTGTACGACCTGCTGGCGCGCTGGCAGAGCAAGGAGCTCGATATGGACATCGCAGGCGTCGCGTCGAACCACGAGGTGTTCCGCGGCCTGGTCGAGTGGCACGGCATTCCCTTCCATCACATCCCGGTGACGCAGGAGAACAAGCCCGAAGCCTTTGCGCAGTTGGAATCGTTGTTCGAGGCCAGCGGCGCCGACACGATGGTGCTGGCGCGCTATATGCAAATCCTGCCGCCGTCGCTTTGCCTCAAGTACCCGGGGCAGATCATCAACATCCACCACAGCTTCCTGCCCAGCTTTGCCGGGGCCAAGCCGTACCACCAGGCCTGGGACCGCGGTGTCAAGCTGATCGGTGCGACCTGCCACTACGTGACCGAAGACCTCGACGAAGGCCCGATCATCGAGCAGGACGTGATGCGCATCGACCACAGCGACGGGGTCGAAGACCTGGTGCGTTGTGGCAAGGACGTCGAGAAAGCCGTGCTGGCGCGCGGCTTGCGTAACCACCTGGAAGACCGCATTCTGGTCAACGGCCACCGGACGATCGTTTTCGGCTGAGCAGGATGCCCATGATCGACCTCTACACCTCTGCCACACCCAACGGCTGGAAAGCCTCCATCGCGCTCGAAGAGCTCGGCCTGCCGTACACGCTGCACCCGATCAAACTGGGTCTGCAGGAGCAGAAGCAGCCCGAGTATCTGAAGCTCAACCCGAATGGCCGCATCCCGACCATCGTTGATCGCGACGAGGGCGACTTCGTGGTGTTCGAGTCCGGCGCAATCCTGATCTATCTGGCCGAGAAGACAGGCCGGCTGATGCCGCAGGCGATGAAGCCGCGCTCGCAGGTGATCCAGTGGCTGATGTTCCAGATGGGCGGTGTGGGGCCGATGCAGGGCCAGGCGAATGTGTTCTTCCGCTACTTCCCGGAAAAGATCCCGTCGGTGATCGAGCGCTACCAGAAGGAAACGAAGCGGCTGTTCACCGTGCTCGACACCCGGCTGAAAGACCATGAATACCTGGTCGATGACTTCAGCATCGCCGACATCGCACACTGGTCGTGGGTGCACCTTCACGACTGGGCCGGCATCGCCGTCGACGACCTGCCGCATCTGCAGCGTTGGATCGACCTGCTGGCCGCGCGGCCCGCCTGCCAGCGCGGCATCGAAATCCCCGAGCCTTTCGTGCCGAAGGAGGTCACTGAATACGCGAAGAAAATCATCACTTAGTGACGAATGCCCGCCCTCGCTCACGGGTTAACGGTGAGTCCCCGTGGTTGAAGATCGTGGCACGATGTTGGGCAATCAACCACTCCAACCTGTCACGCAACACGTGGCAGTCTCGCCCATGGAAAACACCGGACCCAATCCCAAGCCACTCCAGGGCATCGTGATGGCCTGGCCCTCGAACGACGGCAAGGCTTTCGCCATTCGACTGCAATTGCCTGATGGCGACCTCGATCTCGAATTGGACGACATCATGCTTCGGCAGTTGCTGCAAGCGTTGATGGAGTCATCGGAGGCCTGCGCGCCGAAGCGCACCGACTTGCGCCCGATCGCCGAGATCGATCTCGCCGACGGCGTGCAGCTGCCGGCCAGCAGCCTCGATGTGCTGCCGTTGGGCAGTGACGGCGAAGGTCGGCGGCTGGTGATGCGCGTCGGCACTGTCGACCTGAGCCTGATGATCGACTCGCGCGCGACCGCGCAGGCGCTGGCCACCGCGCTGGTCGTCTGACGCCAGTTCGTTGCCGCCCAGGTGGCTGGGCAGGGCAGGTGCTGCAGCGTCCGTACTGAGTCAGTACTGAAGCTGCAGCGCGACGACGAAGCGGCCCAGGTTGTCGCCGCCCTGGCTCACCTTGTTGCGAGAGTAGGTGGCGCTGACCTGGGCGTTGTGGTCGGCGATGACGTAGTTCAGGCCAACGTCGATCTGCTTCGTCGTGACGCGGTTGTCGGCATCGAATCGCTGCCAGTGGACGAAGGGCTGAAAGCGGCCCCAGCCGACTTCCCGATCGAACAGATACGACACGCCGGCCGAGTACGCTTTGCCCTGCTCGCTGCGCACCAGGTCATCGGTGTCGTAGTCGTAGAAGGCGGCTTCGAGTCCGAAGGCGCCCGAGCCCTTGATGTTTTTCTCGAGCTGGAAATCAACGTTGTAGCTGGCGTAGTCGCCCTTGCCGCCGACGGTCACCACGCCTTTCTTCTGGTAGCGAAACGCGACGCCGATGGCCAGGATGTCCGCCTTGCCCAAATGGTCGGCCGAGCTGAAATAGCCGGTCTCCAGATCCCAGAAGTCATATTGCAGACGGCCTGAATACATCAGGCCATCGGAGGGCTTGACGCCAGCTTGGTGGGCTTGTGATCGGTCCAGCGCCCCGATGCCGAAAGTGCGGCCTTCGAAGGCGCCGATGGAGTAACCCAGGCGGCCGTTGGCCACATTGCCCCAGACTGCGGCGCCATCATCGCGTGCGAGGTAGATGCCGCCATTGCAGCCGTAGCGCGAGGCCACACACGGCCAATAGCCGCCACCCACCGAGTAGTACGGCCCGGCCATGTTGGCGCGGTCGCTCGGCGACACAAACCGCCCGGCCCACACGTTGAACTCGGGCGTGAGTTCCAGTTGGGCAAACAGATTCAATTGCTTGATGCGTTCCGCGGCGCCGTCCCATTCGGTGGTGAACGTGGCCTTGAGGTACTTGTTCAGCGAGGCGCCGAAGAACAGCCGCGCGCTGTCCAGGTTGGGGTTGTTGACGTAACCACCGCCAGCAGATGCCGGGCGCTCAGCATGGGTGTAGCTGTAGCGGGTGCCAACGCCGAAGGTGACGTACTGGTCATCGCTGAAGTCGTACCTCGCACCGGCACAGGCAGTTGTGGAAACGCCGACGATGGCGGCCGCGATCAGCACTGATCTGTTTTGTTTTTTCAAACGCATGTTTGTCTCTCGTTGTTGTCGCTCTTGAAGCACGATCACCAGAGTGCCGTGTTCGCCCGATGATGCCCTCAACTGGTGCGTGGGCGCTGGATTCCCGCTCCACGGCGCGTTCTCTGCTTCGCCGCTACACGCGGAGCCGGGCCACGGCCGACCTGTGTTGTACGCTTCTCGCGCTGCACTGCGCAGCGTATTCAAACTTCGACGCACACGACACCATGAAGGGCCGCAATCTCACCGGCGGGTTGGTCTATTCGACTGACAGCGGGCGCATGTGCCCGGCATGCCGGCGGCCGATCGCCCAGTGCGCCTGCGCGCAGACGGCGCCAGTGGCCGCAGGCGACGGCGTCGTGCGGGTGTCGCGTGAAACCCAGGGCCGCAAGGGCAAGGGCGTGACGGTGGTGCACGGGCTGCCGCTCGACGCCGCGGCGCTGGCCCAACTGGGGCGCGACCTGAAGGCCATGTGCGGTTCGGGAGGCACGGAGAAAGACGGTGTCATCGAGATCCAGGGCGAGCACCGCGACCGGATCGTCGAACGCCTGCAGGCGGCTGGCCTGACCGTCAAGCGCGTCGGCGGCTGACGCGCCGATGCACATGGGCCGCCACCGCTTTCGCCTGCCGAACCGATCTCGTTGCCACCGATGACACCGGGCGCATCCTCTTCCTCGTCACGCCTGACCGTGGCGTGCCTGTGCGCTGACTGGTGCGGCACCTGCCGTGACTACCGGGCCGACTTCGAGCGCGCGGTGCGGGCACAGACCGGGGCAGACATCGAGGGGGTGTGGATCGACATCGAGGACGAGGCCGAATTGGTCGGTGCGATCGATGTGGAAAACTTCCCGACGCTGCTGATCGCGCGCGGCAGCGACGTGCTTTTTTTCGGCACCGTCACCCCGCACTTGTCGACGCTGACGCGGCTGATGCAGGCGGCGGTCGCAGGCAACACTCACCTCGGTGGCGATGCGCCCGAGGCAGAGGTGCGGGCGCTGGCGGCCCGGCTGCACCGTGGGGCCAGAGCCGACTGAAATCCTCTGGACGACACCGCTCGATTCCAGGTGTCGTCCTACAGGCGCCTACGCGGCGCCCTGACAGATCGCGGGCGGCGGCGTCGTCACAGTGCAGTCGTCGGTCGGGGCCCGAGCCGCGAGGCGGGAGCTGCCGATGCTTTCATCCACTTTGAACAGGAGCCTCAGATGAACAAGGATCAGGTCAAGGGCCGCGTCGAGCAGGTCAAGGGCGCAGTCAAGGAAGCGGCTGGCAAGGCCACGGGCAACAAGAGCCTCCAGGTCGAGGGCAAGCTGGACAAGCTGTCCGGCAAGGTCCAGTCCGGCCAAGGTGATGCCAAGGAAAAAGTCAAGGGCATCATCGACAAGGTTTGACGGGCTCGCTCGTCATGCCGAAGCCGCCGGGTTCCGCCCGGCGGCTTTTTTGTGGTCTGCACTTTTGTGGTCTGCGCAGTGCAGCCACTACACTGCGGCCGGAGCCGACCACGGTCGTCGGCGCAAGGCGAGCAGGCATGGTGCGGTTGGCGGCGCGATACAACCATCGCAGTGGCGTTTTCAAGGTGACAAGGCGCCATGCCTGACACGGCGTTCGACCCCGCCGCGGCGCCGCTGTCTGACCGGCGACGCAAGCTGCAACTGCTGTCCGCGCAGCCCGACTCGGTGTTCGGCCTCTTCGTGCGCAGTGCCGCGCAACTCACAGCCAGCGAGTTCGGGGCCATCAGCCTGGTCGGCGAGCAGCAGCAGTGGTTCAAGGCGCCACTCGGCATTGAATCGCTGAACATCCCGCTGGAACTGTCGTTCTGCGCCCACGGCCTGCGCCACGGCGGAGCCACATTCGAGGTGCCCGACGCGCTGGCCGATCCGCGCTTCGCACAGCACCCGCTGGTCACTGGCGCGGCGCGCGTGCGCAGTTACGCCGGCCACCCGATCGAGTTCGAGGGCCAGCTGCTGGGCATGCTGTGTGTGATGAGCACGCAGCCCCGCACGATGACGCCGGTGCAGCAGCGTTGGTTGGGCGAACTGGCGCTCGGTGCCACCGAAGCAGCAGCCAGCCACGAGCGGGTTTTCAAGCTGCAGATCAGCGAACGGCGGCTGCTCGATTTCGCCTCCGCGTCCAGCGACTGGCTGTGGGAAACCGACGCCGCCCACCGCTACACCTGGCTGTCAGACCGCTTCGAGGACCTGACCGGGCTGACGGTGGCCAATCATCTGGGCCGCCAGCCGCCGGTCTCGCCGATGCGTGACGGTGCCGGCCGCGTGGTTGAGCCGCCGCTGAGTTATTTGCAGGTGCTCGACCGCATGCAGTCGTTCGCCCGGGTCGTCGTGCTGAAGCCGACGCCGTTGGGTGATCGGTTGATCTCCTACAGCGCGATCGCCAAGTTCCGCGGCGATGGGCAGTTCAAAGGCTACCGCGGTTCGGCGCAGGACGTGACCCACCGCATCGGCGCCGAACGCCATGAGCGCGAGGTGTCCGACACGCTGCAGTTGCTGGCGCAGCACGTGCCCGGCGTGCTGTACCAGTACCTGACCCTGCCCGACGGCAGCGGCTACTTCCCCTACATCAGCGACAGCATCCGCCAACTGTTCGAGCTGACGCCGGAGGAGTTGGCCCAGGATGGCCAGGCGCTGGTCGCGCGTGTGCACCCGGACGACCGCAAGGGCTTCGCGATGCAGATCGAGGCGGCCGCGGCCGCCAACCAGCCGTGGTCGCAGACCTTCCGCGTGCAGCTGCCACAGGCCGGACAGCGGGTCGTCAGCGGGTTTGCGAGCCCGCGTCGGATGCCTGATGGCAGTGTGCTGTGGCACGGCTTCGCTGCCGACGTCACCGAGTCGGAACGCGCCGCTGCCGAAATCGCACGCGCCGGCCAGCAATGGGAGCTGGCTTCGCAGGCGGCCGGCATCGGCATCTTCGAGCTGAACCTGTCGACCGCCACGATCACGCTCGACCGCAATGCCTGCGCCGTCCACGGCCTGGCCGCCGATTCGCCGACCGCGTTCGTGCTCGGGCAATGGCTGGACATGCTGGCGCCCACCGAGCGTGAACGTGCACAGGCCTTCATCAGCCTGGCGGCGGTGTCGGGCGGCATCCAGCGCGAGGTGCTGGGCGGCGTGACGCCGGCCGGCGATTCGCGGCAGATCGAATTCGTCACCCGCGCGCAGGCGACGCGTGAGCGCACCCGCACGCCGGTGCTGATCGGCGTGTGCCGCGACATCACCGAGCAGCGGGCGCTGGAAGTGCTGCGCCAGGAAATGGCCGACACCCGCGACGCCAACCGCGGCAAGAGCGAGCTGCTGTCGCGCATCAGCCACGAGCTGCGCACGCCGCTCAACGGCATCCTCGGCTTCGCCCAATTGCTCGAAGGCGACCGCAAGGAGCCGTTGACCGGCATTCAGAAGCAGCGGGTGCAGACCATACGCACCTCAGGCACCCGGCTGCTCAGTCTGGTCAACGATGTGCTGGAGCTGTCGCGCATCGAGCAGCACATGTTCTCGCTGCAGCGCGAGGCGGTGTCGATCAACCAAGTGGTGGCTGACGGCATCTCGCTGCTCCAGCCGCTGGCATTGGAACGCTCGGTGCGCGTTGAATTCATCGGTGAAGAGCTGGGCCTGCATGCCAAGGCCGACCGCCGCGGCATGGAGCAGTTGTTCACCAACCTGCTGTCCAACGCCATCAAGTACAACCGGACTGGTGGCTACGTGAGCATCGTCGTGGAGCCGCTGGGCAGCACCAGGCTTCAGCTCCGCATCGATGACTCGGGCGTCGGCATGACCACTTCGCAGCTCGACCAGCTGTTCCAGCCGTTCAACCGCGTGGGCGCCGAGAAGACCCAAATCGAAGGCACTGGGCTCGGCCTGGTCATCGCGCGCGAATTGACGCACGGCATGGGCGGCACGATCGAGGTCACGTCGACGCCTCACGTCGGTTCATGCTTCACCGTCAAGCTGCCGCAAGCAAAAGGCACGCGGCAGGGGCCGGATTCGATCGACGCGATGCCAGCGCAGACCGACTGGATCGAAGCGGTCGGCGGCACCGCGCTGTACATCGAGGACGACCCGGTCAACGCCATGCTGATGCGCGAGGTGTTCGCGCGGCTCGGCAACTGGCGCCTGCTGGAAGCGTCCACCGGAGCCGAGGGGCTGAAGCTTGCACGCACCGAACAGCCCGAGCTGCTGCTGACCGACATGAACCTGCCCGACATGTCCGGCCTGGACATCGTGCGGCAGATTCGCCAGCACCCCGCCACGCGGCTGATGCATGTGATTGCCGTCACCGCCGACGCGCTGCCACAGCAGCAGGCGCTGGCCAAGCAAAGCGGTGTCGATGGCTACTGGACCAAGCCGCTGGATCTGAACCTGATCCTCAAACACCTGCGTGCCTTCTTCTCCGGCCACCACGAGCCGCCGGTCTCGACCAAGTAGCCCGGTTCGACGCCGCCCCGGCGTTCACAGATCTTTACCGCCCAGCCACCCCCGCTTCACGCCGCGCGACCACCATCGCGTCACAGGATCGGTGCCGTTCCGGCCACCGACCTCCACGGGTTTGACAGGAGCGTGTCATGGCACAAGCAAATACAGACGGATTCAAGCGGTCTGCGCTGCAGCGGGCAGCAGGGCGTTGGACGATGGTCGCTGTGGTCGCGGTGGCGGCCACCACCCTCGGTGCAGCGGCCTGGGCCGACGGTGACCACGGGGGTCGGCCATGGGGCCACGCGGGGATGGGCGGCCCGGGCCCGTTCGGGCTGGGCCTGTTCGGCGGGCCGCCCGAGCGCATCGAGCGTGGCGTTGATCGCATGCTCGACGGCCTGCAGGCCACCGATGCGCAGCGCACGCAGGTCAAGCAGATCGCCTTGGCTGCGGCGAACGAACTGAAGACGCAACGCGAGGCAGGCCGAGGCCTGTTCGAGCGCAACCTGCAGCTGTTCGCCGCGCCGGTGGTCCATGCGAATGCCGCCGAGCAGTTGCGCCAGCAAATGCTCGCGCAGCACGATCAGACGAGTCGCCGTGCGCTGCAGGCGATGCTCGAGATCAGCCGGGTGTTGTCGCCGGAACAGCGTGCGACACTGGTGCAGCGCATGAAGGACCATCGCTGGCACGGCGGTCCGCCGCACGACGGACCACCGCCTGCCCGCTGACTCCACGATGCCCGCTCGCCTGCTGATGATCGATGACGACACCCGCCTGTCGGCGATGGTGGGCGATTACCTGCGTGCCGCGGGCTTCAAAGTCGAGGTGGCCGGCACGCTGGCGGCCGGCCGCAACCACCTGCTGACTGGCGCACCGGCGTCTTCGGAAGCCTTCGATGTGCTGGTGCTTGATCTGATGCTGCCCGATGGCGACGGCCTCGACCTGTGCCGCGAGCTGCGCGCCGAACCGCGCACCCGTCAGCTGCCGCTGCTGATGCTGACGGCACGTGGTGAGCCGATGGACCGCATCGTCGGCCTCGAACTCGGCGCCGACGATTACCTGCTCAAACCGTTCGAGCCTCGCGAACTGCTGGCCCGCATCAAGGCCTTGCTGCGCCGTGCTGCGCCAGTGCCCGCAGGTGCCGATGAGCTGCTGCGCTTCGGCCGGCTGGAGGTGGACCTCGGCGCCCGCGTGGCGCGGGTCGATGGCAAGCCCTGCGACCTGACCAGCCACCAGTTCGAGCTGCTGGTGGTGCTGGCACAAAGCCCGGGCCGCGTGCTGTCGCGTGACCAGATCATGGATGCGCTGAAGGGCCATCCGATGGAGGCCTTCGACCGCTCGATCGATGTGCACATCTCGCGCATCCGTGCGCTGATCGAGGACGACCCGAAGGAGCCGCGCCGCGTGCTGACGGTGCGCGGCGCCGGCTACGTCTTTGCCAAGAAGCAGGATGCGGATTGACATTCCGGTGGCGTCGGCATGAAGACGCTGACCCTGCGCATCTACCTGACGGTGGTCGTGGTGCTGCTGCTGTTCGCGGCGGCCTCGGGCTGGTTGTTTCAGCGGCAGATAGAAAGCGAGCGCAGCCGGGCCGACTCGGTGCTGTCCGAGCGGATGTCCGCCTGGGGTGACCTGATCCAGCACTCATTGCCCGGCAAGGACGCCCCGACGGAAGACCAGACGGCCGCCGTGCTCGACTGGTCGCAACGGTTGCGGCTGCCGCTGGCGCTCGACGATGCGCAGGGCACGCGCATCGTGACCTCCGAGTCGTTTGCCGAGCGCAGCAGCGACCCGGCCGCGCCAGACGGAGCGGTGGTTGGCAGCGGCCCCGGCCACGAGGGCCGCCACCGCGCCTATGCCGTGACGTTGGAAGACGGGCGCACGCTGTGGGTAATGCGGCCCGGCCGCCGACCCGCGCCAGGTTTCGGGCCGGGTGGCCCCGGCGATCGTCGGGGCGACGCGCCCCCGTTGATGGCCCTGCCCTTCGTGCCGCCGGCCTGGCAAGGCGGCGCGGGGCTGGTCGTGCTGCTGGCGCTGTTGTTCGTGGCGGTCGCCGTCGGTGCCGGGCCGGTGGTGAACCGCCTGACGCGGCGCCTCAGCAGCCTGCGCCAGGGTGTCGAGCAATTCGGTGCCGGTGAACTGAGCCACCGCGTCGAGGTGGGCGGCAGCGATGAAGTCGCCGCTGTGGCCAGCAGCTTCAACCAGGCGGCGTCGCGCATCGAGGCGCTGGTGCGCTCGCACCAGTCGCTGCTGGCCAACGCCAGCCACGAATTACGCTCGCCGCTGGCCCGCATGCGGATGGCGGTGTCGATGCTCGATGCGGCCTCGCCCGCGCAGCGCGAGAGCCTCAAGCGCGAGATCGATTTGAACGTGGCCGAACTCGATGCGCTGGTCGAAGAGGTGCTGCTCGCCAGCCGCCTCGATGCGGCACGCGACACCTTGCGCCAGGACCCGATCGACCTGCTGGGCCTGGTCGCCGAAGAGGCGGCGCGGGTGTCCGCCCACGTCGAAGGTGGCGCTGTGGGTGTGCAGGGCGACGAGCGCCTGCTGCGCCGCGCGGTGCGCAACCTGATCGAGAACGCACAACGCTACGGCGGCGGCGCGATCGACATCGTGCTGACCACCGAGGTAGGCGATGTCGAAGTGCGCGTGTGCGACCGCGGGCCGGACGTTCCCCACCCACTGCGCGAGCGCATCTTCGAACCGTTCTACCGCTTGCCCGGCCATGCCGAAACAGCAGGGGGCGTGGG
>JANMXL010000205.1:0-5045 GCA_031380885.1 Burkholderiales bacterium
GTTCCAATGCAGCGCGACATCGAGGGTCTGCAGGCGATGCAGCAGCGCCGCCAGCAGCTCGCGGTTGTCGAGCTGGCCTTCACCGGGCAGGTACAGGCCCTGCGCGAAGCGCTCACCGATGGCCGGCTCCAGCCGCGCCACCGCGCGGGCATCAAGGGCTTCGGCCGCGGGCAGTTGCGGCATCGCACGTGCGGTGGCCGCCAACTGCTGCTGGAAGCGCGTGGCCTCGGCGGCATCCTGGCGGTGCCACAACACCAGCGTGCCTTGCTGCTGAAAGAACACCGGCGCACCCAGCGTTGCGATCAGCTCGGGCCAGCGAGCCAGCGCGTGGCAACCCATGCGCACGACGCCGAGTTCGGTCACCGCCGATTCGGCCAAAGGGGCCAGCATTGCCGCCGCAACGTGGGCGGCAGACGCAGGCGCGTCGTGCGCGCTCGCGTCGTACAGATCGACAGTGTGACCCGCACGCGCCAGTTCGCAAGCGAGCAACCGACCCATCAGGCCGGCGCCCAGCACCACCGTGCGATCCGTGCGGCGGTTCATGCCAACGCCCTCAACGCATAATTTTCAACATGCTTGCTGACGACACCGCGGCCAACACCGCCGCCCTGCCCCACCGCCTTCGCTATGCGCGGGTGCTGTCGATCGCTGGCTCCGACGGTGGTGGCGGCGCGGGCATCCAGGCCGATCTGAAAACCTTCAGCGCGCTCGGCTGCTACGGCATGACCGCGATCACCGCCATCACCGCGCAAAACACCCTGGGCGTCAGCGCGATCCACGGCCTGCCGCCCGAGGTGCTGCGTGCACAGATACGTGCCGTGCTCGACGACATCGGCGCCGACGCGATCAAGATCGGCATGCTGCATTCGCCCGAAGCGGTCGGCGTGGTGGCGCAGGCACTCGACGACTACCGCATCGCCCACGTGGTGCTCGACCCCGTGATGGTGGCCACCAGCGGCGACCGGCTGATGGCGCAGGAAACGGTGCAGGTGCTGGTGACCGAGCTGTTTCACCGTGCGACGCTGGTCACGCCGAACCTGGACGAAGCCGGGCTGCTGCTGGGCCGCCAGATCACGGAGGCCACTGAGTTCGAGGCCGCCACACGCGAGCTGCTGGCGCTCGGCGCACCGGCGGTGCTGCTCAAGGGCGGGCATCTGGCCGCTGGCGACATCGTCGATGTGCTGGCGACCCGCACGGGTCACACGCAACGCTGGGCCTCGCCACGCATCGCCAGCCGCAACATCCACGGCACCGGTTGCACGCTGTCGTCGGCGATCGCAGCGCACCTGGCGCTCGGCCTGGGCTTGCCCGAGGCGGTCACCGAAGCGCGGCGCTATGTGCTGGCGGCGATTGCCAGCGGCGCCGCGGTGCACACCGGCGCCGGGCACGGCCCGCTGAACCACGCTCACGCGCCGCAGGCGATGCGACTGCTGCCGATCGGCGAGGGCGGGCTTCGGTAAGGACATCGAGAAAACAGGCAGATGAACAGCAGCGAACCCAGGACGATACCAATGCCGCGCTCCCGTGCAGCGAACAGGCGGCATTGGTTGACGCTGTCGTGCAGTGCCGCACTGCTGGCGACAGGTTTCGGCTGGCCGCGCGCCGCCTGCGCCAGCGCCGATGAAGCCGCCGTCGAGCTGCAGCGAGAGTGGGAAATCGTCAAGTACCGCACCCCGGCTGCCGAGCGGATCAGCCGGTTCGAAGCGCTGTCCGCCAAGGCGCGACGCGCCACCGAGCAATTTTCCAGCAGCAGCCCGGTGTTGATCTGGGAGGCGGTGATCGTCAGCTCCTGGGCCGAGGCCAAGGACGATCTGGGCTCGCTGGACCTGGCCAAACGTGCCAAGGCGCTGTACGAAGCCGCGCTGAAGATCGACGCCAGCGCCTTGGGCGGTGGCGCCTACACGGGCCTCGCCGCACTGCACTACAAGCTGCCCGGCTGGCCGCTGAGTTTCGGCAACGAAGACAAGGCGCGCGAGCTGCTGCAACGGGCCCTGGCGATCAATCCGCAAGGCGTCGATCCCAACTACTACTACGGCGAGCTCCTGGTCGAAACCCGCCGTCCGCAGGAAGCGGTGGCCTACCTTGAGCGCGTGCTTCAGGCCCCCGCCCGACCAGGCCGTGAGATCGGCGATGCCGGTCGGCGAGACGAGGCGCGCGCGCTGCTCGACAAGATCAAGGCGCGCTGACGGCCGCAAGCGTGGCGCTGTCCTGCGCCATCACCGGTGGTGTCCGCTGGGGCTGCTGGCTGATGGGCCGCAGCGTCACCTGCACGCCGGAGCCATCGGCGCGTGCACCGATGACCACCGTCAGTGCGTGCAGGGCAGCAATGCGCTGCACGATGGACACGCCGAGGCCGCTGCCGAACTCCTGCTGTCCATCAGGGCGATAGAAACGCTCGCCCATCCGCGCGATCTGCGCCGCGGGCAGCGGCTCACCGTCGTTGTCGACCTCGAGTCGGTCCGGCAAAACGCGCAAGGTCACCAGCGAGCCCGCTGGCGCGTAGCGCACCGCGTTGTCGAGCAGGTTGCGCAGCAGCACGTTCAGCAGGTTGGCGTCGCCGTTCAACGGCAGCGGCGTCACGCCCTCCGGCGGCCATTCGCACGCCAGCTCGATACGTCGCCGCTCGGCCATCGGCAGGCAGTCGCTGATCGCCTGCTCCACCACTTGCGGCCAGGGCACGGGCGTTGACATCGACAGCTGACCGCTGGGCTCCACCGCCGACTCCAGGTGCGACAGCGCCAGCATCTGCGTGACCAGGCGATCCAGCCGGTCCATGCCGTTGCTGAGCTTGGCCTCGGCCTGCTCGCGCTCGATGCCCCCCGCGGAGCGGCGCACCACGTCCCACTGCGCGCGCAACACCGCCAACGGTGTGCGCAGCTCATGGGCGGCATCGGCGGTGAAGCGTCGCTCGCGCGCCAGCGTCTCGTCGATTCGTTGGAACAGGCCGTTCATCGCGCCGACCAGCGGCTTCAATTCCGCCGGCGTGAGGCTGTTGGGGATCAGGCGCAGGTCGGTGGCATCGCGCGCCTGCAACTCGGTGGTCAGGTCGCGCAGCGGTGCCAGCGCACGGCGCACCGCCAGGGCCATCAAGATCAGCAATGCCGGCAGCACCAGGATCCACGGCGTGATCTGGCTGGCCGTGACGCTGTAGACAAGCTCGTCGCGCTCCTTGATCCGTTGCCCCGCAGCCACCAGCCAGGCGCCGGTCGCCGACTGCAGGTAATAGATCCGCCAAGGCTTGCCACGCAGGCTCTCGTTGCGAAAGCCGACCGCGTCCGGATAGTGCGTCAGCTGCACCCCTTCGCTGTCGGACAGCACCAGCAAGCCGTTCGCGTCCCAGACGGCCAGCGCCAGGTCGCGCACATCGGCCGTGCTCGACTCGGCGTTGCCCTTGGCCGGCCGCGGCTGCGACAGGGTGGACAGGTACGCGTCGGAACGCAGCGTCGCCTGCATCTGCCGGGCCAGGCGGATCAACTCGGCGTCGTACATCTCGTTGACTTCGTAGCGCGCCTGCCTGATCGACTCGTACAGCGCCACGCCCCAGACCAGCGGCGCGCAGATCAACAGGTACAGCAACAGCCGTCGCTGCAGGCTCATAAGGTGACTTCACCCGAGCCCAGCGCATAACCGACACCGCGCACGGTGCGCACGATGGCCGGGTCGATCTTGCGGCGCAGGTGGTGCACATGCACCTCCAGCGAGTTGCTCGACGGATCGCCGCCGCCCCAGTCGTAGATCATCTGTTGCAGGTGGGTCTTCGACAGCACGCGCTGAGGATGTTTCAGCAAGGCTTCCAGCAAGGTCATCTCCAGCCCGGTCAGCTCGACGGTCGCACCGTTCCAGCGCACCAGCTTGGTCGCGGGGTCGTACTCGAGCGCGCCGTGCTGCCACACCGATTGCGCTCGGCCGGCCGAGCGGCGCACCATCGCACGCAGGCGCGCCGCGAGCTCGTCGATGGTGATCGGCTTGACCAGGTAATCGTCGGCGCCCGCATCCAGCCCGGCGATGCGCTGCTCGACGCCGTCGCGCGCGGTCAGGATCAACACCGGCACCATCTGTTCACCGCGGCGCCAGCGTTCCAGCCAGACCATGCCGTCGGTGCCCGGCAACCCGAGGTCGAGCACCATCGCGTCGTACGGCGCGCTGGACAAGGCGGAATTCGCCTGGTGGCCGTCGCGGAACCAGTCGACCACGTGGCCGAGCTGCTGCAAGCCAGTGGTCAGCGCGTCGCCAAGCGACGGATCGTCTTCAACGATGAGCAACCGCATGTCGAGCCTCCGCGGGCATCGAAGGCACCCGAGCTGACGGATTATCGGGATGCGCAGCGATGCCAGGTTCCACGGCGTCTCGCCTGTTAAGTTCAACCACCACATCGAGGAAGAACTGCTGATCGTGCTGGGCACCTTGTCCAGCGAATCGGTGCTGCCACGGATAATGGTGGCGATGGAAAACATGGGCGCCAGAGAATCGGTGCTCGGGCTGGTGATCCCGTCCGGGCATTCGTTCAACCTCGACGGCGAGTCGATCTGCCTGACGATGGTCAACGACGGGCTGGATGGGGTGCCGGGTTGAGCGCCGAGCCCACCACGCCTTCGGCCCCTGCGGCCCAGCCGCGCAACCCGCTGCACGGCCTCACGCTCGAAGGCATCGTCACCGCGCTGGTCGCGCACTATGGATGGGTTGGCCTCGGCGAACGGATCCCGGTGCGCTGCTTCATCAGTGACCCGAGCGTCGCGTCGAGCCTGAAGTTCCTGCGCAAGACACCGTGGGCGCGCGAGAAGGTCGAAGGGCTGTACCTGTTCATGCTGCGGGATATCAAGCGGGCCATTGCGCCATCCAATAAGGGATGACCGTGGTCACCCCACGCCCTCGGCAGCATCGTGTCAGGGCAGGCGGCACGGGCGATTCGAGCAGGATGTCTCGCTTGTGGCGGGATCTGCGCGCCCCACCGTGGTTCGCCGTGCACGCTGCGGTTAATCTCCGCCCTAATCTTCCCGCAAACCATGTGAAAGCATGGGACGCAAAGCCTCCGGCCTACAGCGCAC
>JANMXL010000264.1:0-1641 GCA_031380885.1 Burkholderiales bacterium
CCTGACAGTGAGCTTTTTCCTTGCCTTTAAGGTCGCGCTGCGCTCGCGCGGCATCCGGCTGGTGGACCGCAGTCGCATCCGTCGGGCCATCTTGCGGCGCCTGCGCACCAATCCTGGTGCGTTCGTGTTGCCGCCGAAGCACCGGGATTGAGCGACCACTTCGGCCAGCGTGAAAGGCGCTTCAGTGTCTTGACGGGCCCGGGTCGCGTTCACCGCCGCGCCGGCCCGAGAACATCGTCCACCAGACAATGAGCACCAACACCGCCACGGCGCCGAGCGCCTCCCCGATCAACAGCCACATGACGCGCGCCCTTTGCTTTGCAGCAGTGATTTTAGGAGCGCTGGTCGGCTGCTCCAGCCCGCCGGTGCGTGAACCAGCACTTGAACCGTCGATACCGGCCGTGCTGCCATCGCTCGACAGTGCACTGCTGCGCGGCCGCGCGCGCTGGGTGCCGACGCGCTGGGCTGACCTGCCCGGCTGGGACGCTGACCGCACCGCCGAGTTGTGGCCGGCGCTGCTGCGCGGTTGCGAGCGACCGGCCGCGGGCTGGGATGCTGTCTGCGCCGAAGCCCGCCGTGGCGTGCCCGGCGACGACGCGGCCGTGCGTGCGTGGTTGCAGGCACGCCTGCAACCGTACCGCGTCGAGTCGCAGGACGGTGCCGCCATCGGCTTGATCACCGGCTACTTCGAGCCGCTGGTCGAGGCCAGCCGAACGCCGCGCGGCCGCTTCCGCGTACCGCTGCTGGCCCCGCCCGCCGACCTGGCCACGCGCAAGCCGTACTGGACGCGTCAGCAGCTCGACACGCTGCCGGCCGCGCAGGCCAGCGTGCGCGGCCGCGAGATTGCCTGGCTGGCCGATCCGCTCGATGTATTGATCCTGCAGATCCAGGGCTCGGGCCGGCTGCGGCTGGCCCAGCCCGACGGCACGTCATCGGTCGTGCGCGTGGCCTACGCCGGCCACAACGACCAGCCCTACCAATCGGTCGGCCGCTGGCTGATCGAGCAGGGTGAGCTGCGCGCTGACCAGGCCTCGTGGCCCGGCATCAAGGCCTGGGCGCAACTGAACCCGCAGCGCGTCAACGAGCTGCTATGGGCCAACCCGCGGGTGGTGTTTTTCCGCGAAGAAGGCTTACCCGACCCCACGTTGGGCCCGCGCGGCGCGCAGGGTGTGCCGCTGACGCCCGGCCGCTCGGTCGCGATCGACCCCACCAGCATCCCCTACGGCAGCGTGCTGTGGCTGGACACCACCGAGCCGCTGTCGAACACCCCGTTGCGCCGCGCAGTGATGGCGCAAGACACCGGCAGCGCGATCGTCGGCGCGGTGCGTGTGGATTACTTCTGGGGCTGGGGCGACACCGCTGAGCAGCAGGCCGGCCGGATGAAGCAGCCGCTGCGGGTGTGGGTGCTGGTGCCGATGCGGTGAGACCGCCAGCTTTCTGGAGCGGCTTGATGCCATCGAGGCCATTCTTGCCGAAGCCGCCGACGCTGCCTCGACCGCCTCACAGCCCCAGGTCGCTCAGGCTCGCGTGGTCGTCGGGCCGGCGGCCTAGCGGCCAGTGGAAGAGGCGGTCTTCAGCGCGGATCGGCAAATCATTGATGCTCGCGTAGCGCCTCACCATCAGGCCGTGTTCATTGAACTC
>JANMXL010000274.1:0-5651 GCA_031380885.1 Burkholderiales bacterium
CAGGATGCGCTCGGTGACGTGGTCTTCGTCGAGTTGCCCGAGGTCGGCACCAGCTACACCAAGGGCGAAGTGGCGGGCGTCGTCGAATCGGTGAAGGCCGCAGCGGACCTGTACATGCCGGTCGGTGGCGAGATCGTCGAAGTCAACGAAACGCTGCGCGCCGACCCAGCGCTCGCCAACAGCGACCCGCTGGCTGCCGGCTGGTTCTTCAAGGTCAAGCTGTCTGACGCCGCAGAGCTGGGCAGCTTGATGGACGCCAGCGCCTACGACGCGCTGCTGAAAAACGCCTGATCGTTGCCAAGGTTGCACGCCATGTTGATGTCCACTCCGCCCGCCACGCTTCAACCGTCTCTTGCTTCGAGCCCCTTGGCTGAGCTCGAGAACCCGAGCGAATTCATCGCGCGCCACATCGGCATCACCGCAGCCGACGAGCAGCACATGCTGTCGGTGATCGCGCCCGAGGCACCATTCACCCGCCGCGCGCTGATCGAGGCCATCGTGCCGCGCTCGATCGCGCGTGCGCAGCCGATGGTGCTTCCCGAGCCGATCAGCGAAGCGCAAGCGCTGGCCGAACTGCGCACGATCGCCTCCAAGAACCAGGTGCTGAAAAGCTGCATCGGCCAGGGTTACCACGGCACGCACACGCCGGGCGTCATCGGGCGCAACATCCTCGAGAACCCCGCCTGGTACACCGCCTACACGCCCTACCAGGCCGAGATCTCGCAAGGCCGGCTCGAAGCGCTGCTGAACTTCCAGACCATGGTCTGCGACCTGACCGGCATGGCGATGTCGAACGCATCGATGCTCGACGAAGCCACCGCTGCTGCCGAGGCCATGACGCTGGCCAAGCGCAGCGTGAAGTCGAAGAGCGACACCTTCGTCGTCGCCGGCGACTGCCACCCGCAGACGATCGAGGTGATCCAGACGCGCGCTGCGCCGCTGGGGCTGACCGTGGTGCTGGCGAACTCGGCGGCTGAATGGGGTGCGTTGATTGATGGTGGCGATTACTTTGCGGCGCTGATCCAGATTCCCACCACCGACGGCTCCATCCACGATGTGCGCTCAGATGCCGAGCGCATCCATGCGCACCACGCTGCGTTCATCGTCGCGGCCGACCTGCTGGCGCTGACGCTGATCACACCGCCCGGCGAACTCGGTGCCGACATCGCGCTCGGCACCACGCAGCGCTTCGGCGTGCCGATGGGCGCCGGCGGCCCGCACGCGGCCTATCTGGCGTGTCGCGATGAATTCAAGCGCTCGATGCCGGGCCGGCTGGTCGGCATGAGCATCGACGCGCACGGCGCACCCGCCCTGCGCCTGGCCCTGCAAACACGCGAACAGCACATCCGCCGCGAGAAAGCCACCTCGAACATCTGCACCGCGCAGGTGCTGTTGGCGGTGATGGCGAGCATGTATGCCGTCTACCACGGGCCCGAAGGCTTGAAACGCATCGCGCTGCGCGTGGCCCGCTACACCGCCGTGCTGGCCGAGGGCCTGAAGGCGCTGGGCTGCTCGGTGCGCTCAAGCACCGCGTTCGACACCCTGACGCTGGACACCGGCGAGCAGACCGAGGAGCTGGCGGGCCATGCGCGCACCCACGGCTTCAACCTGCGCCGCTACACCGAGTGGGGCGACACGATGCTGGGCATCTCGCTCGACGAGACCACCACGCGCGAGGACATCATGACGCTGTGGCACGTGTTCGCACCGCCGGGCGCGTCGCTGCCATCGAGAGCCCTGTTCGACCAGGACCTCGAACCGATGATTCCGCCCGAACTGCGCCGCACCAGCGCCTTCCTGACGCACCCTGTCTTCAACAGCCACCACAGCGAAACCGAGATGCTGCGCTACATCCGCAGCCTGTCCGACAAAGACCTGGCACTTGACCGCACCATGATCCCGCTGGGCTCGTGCACGATGAAGCTGAACGCGACCAGCGAGATGATTCCGATCACCTGGCCCGAGTTCGCGAACGTCCATCCTTTTGCACCGGCCGATCAGCTGGAGGGCTATCGCCTGCTCGACGAACAGCTGCGCGCGGGGCTGTGCCAAGCCACCGGCTACAGCGGCATCAGTCTGCAACCCAATGCCGGCTCGCAGGGCGAATACGCCGGGCTGCTGGTGATTCAGGCGTGGCACGCCTCGCGGGGTGACGCGCAGCGCGACATCTGCCTGATTCCTGAATCCGCCCACGGCACCAACCCGGCGTCGGCACAGATGGCCGGCATGAGGGTGGTGGTGACGAAGTGCGACGCCGAAGGCAACGTCGACCTGGCCGACCTGCGCACCAAGTGCGAGTTGCACAGCACGAAGCTGGCCGCGGTGATGGTGACCTACCCGTCGACCTACGGCGTGTTCGACCCGCACATCAAGGAACTGTGTGCGCTGGTGCACCAGCACGGCGGGCGCGTCTACGTCGATGGCGCCAACATGAATGCGCTGGTCGGCGTGGCGGCGCCGGGCGAGTTCGGCGGCGATGTCAGTCATCTGAACCTTCACAAGACTTTCTGCATCCCGCACGGCGGCGGCGGGCCGGGTGTCGGGCCGGTGTGTGTGGTGGAAGACCTGGTGCCGTTTTTGCCGGGTCACAGAACCGCGGGTTCATGCGATGCGCGCCAGGTCGGTGCCATCAGTGCGGCGCCACTCGGCAACGCCGCCGTGCTACCGATCAGCTGGATGTACATGCGGATGATGGGCGCCGCGGGCCTGACCGCAGCGACCGAAACAGCGATCCTCAGCGCCAACTACGTGGCGGCGCGGCTGGCCGATCACTACGACATCCACTTCAGCGGCGAGGTACCAGGCGTCAAGGGTGGCGGCGTGGCGCACGAATGCATCCTCGACTTGCGGCCGCTGAAAGACAGCGGCGGCGTCAGCGCCGAGGACGTCGCCAAGCGGTTGATCGACTACGGTTTCCTCGCGCCGACGCTGAGCTTCCCGGTGCCCGGCACCTTGATGGTCGAGCCCACCGAGAGCGAGCCGCTGCGGGAGCTGGACCGCTTCTGCGATGCGATGGTCGCGATCCGCGAAGAGATCCGCAAGATCGAGACCGGCGTGTGGCCGCGAGACGCGAATCCGCTGCTCTCGGCACCGCACACCGCCGAGTCGCTGCTGCGCTCCGACTGGCCGCATCCGTACAGCCGTGAAGAGGCGGCTTATCCGCTCGCCAGCCTGCGGCGCCAGAAGTACTGGGTGCCGGTGGGCCGCGTCGACAACGTGCACGGCGACCGCAACCTGGTGTGCAGCTGCGCGCCGGTGTCGGATTACGCGAGCGAGTGAAGCCAACCCCGGCGGGGCGGCACGGGGGTTTGCTTGCACTGAGTGAGGGCACCGTCGAACCCCTTGTCTCGGGGGGGCCGCCAGCGCCCTGGTCACAGTAGCATCGATGTACCTGTATTTTTGAAAGTGAAGCATGCGCTCGAGTACCCCGAAGTTCGCTGCCCTCGTGTCCACCGCCGTGTTGATGCTGTCCGGCGCGCAAGCCGCAACGGTGTACGACGCGGTGAACGACCTCTCGGTCACTAGCAACACGCAGACCGACACCTGGTCTTACCGCACCTCCACCTCACTCGCTCACAACGGCAACTACACCCTGCTGCCCACGTTTGGCGTGTTTGCCGGCTTCACCGGACCGGCGGCGGATACAGCGGGCTGGTCGGCCGGCTTTGTGCCGGCGATCGGCGTCAACCGCAGTGGTGCCGACCAATACTTCATCGGCTTCGGGGCGGGCGCACAGTTCACCTGGCCAGTCGGCAGCATGTTCCTGCACCCAGGCCCCGCGTCGCTGGCCCTGGTGTCGTGGCTGAGCCCAGGGGCACTCAGCCTCGACATCGCGTTTCAGTTCAGCGACATGGATGCCAACCGGAACTTCGTTGATGGCATCGACTGGTCGGTTGAAAAGAACAGCGGCGCCGGTGCCTTGGCGAGCGGGTCGTTCGCCAACGGCGGCAACAGTGGCCCGCTGTCGGTGTCACACATCGTCGTGGCCGCAGGCGACCGCATCAATTTCATCGTGGGGCCCAATGGCGACTACCAGGGCGATTCGTCGCGGCTCAGCGCGGTGATCACTGCGACGCCCGTGCCTGAGCCCGGCAGCGTCGCACTGTGGCTGGCAGGTGGTGCGCTTCTGGTCGCCGCCACGCGCAAACGTACGCGCTGATCTGTGGCCCCGTGAGCGGGGCTTTTGGGCTTCCAGGCCACCTCATCGGCGCACGCCGTTGAACGACGGCACCTCGCTCAGACTTTCCGCGAGGCGCAGCCAGGCTACTGCAGCGGCCCTTTCAGCGCTGCAGGCGTCGGAAAGGACATCACCTCGATGCCTTCTTCGTGCAGGGCCTTCGCCTCGTCAGAGGTGGCCTGTCCGCGAATAGGTCGTTCGTCGGTTTCGCCGTAATGCATGCGGCGCGCTTCTTCGGCAAAACGCGGGCCGACGTCGTCGGTGTGTTTGATGATGTGCTGGACGGCCCGCAACATGGCGGACTGCAAGCCGCCGACCTGATCAACGCGCGGCTGCGCAGGCGGGGGTGTGGCCGAAGTCGTTGCGGGCAAACCGCCAGCGGCGGCGCCGCGCGCAGGCATTGCGGACTCCGGCGAAGTGGCCAACGCACGGGACGACGAGGTCACCACATGCGGTGCCGACGGCAACCGCTGCACCGCCTTGTCACCACACATCGGGCATTCGAGCACCGCACGATCCAGCTGGCTCTGGTAATCGTCCTGCGAAGCGAACCAGCCCTCGAAATGATGGCCAAACGAACAGCGCAGATTCAGAACCTTCATGAAGGCATTATCGGCAGCGGCGATGTCCACTGCAGCGACCAGCGCTCCTCGCGCCAGTGGCGCAGCCAGAGCAAGCCGACCAGCGTCTTCGCATCGGTCAGTGTGCCGATGCGGGCCGCCTCTTCCAATTCCTCCAGCGTGGCGGTGGACACATCGAGGAACTCACCGTCGTCGAGTTGGGCGTCGCCGAGCGACAGCCCGCGTGCGAACCAGATCTCGATGCCTTCGGTGGAATACGCAATGGCGTTGTGCAGGATGCCTGCGCGTGCCCATTCTGCGGCCCGGTAGCCGGTTTCTTCGGCCAGTTCGCGGATCGCGCAGGCCAGCGACGGCTCGCCCGCCTCCAGCTTGCCGGCCGGGAACTCCACCATCACCTGCGCCACCGGGTAGCGATACTGCCGCTCGATGACCAGCCGACCATCATCAAGCAGTGGCACGATCATCACCGCACCGGGGTGCACGATGTACTCACGGCTGGCGGTGGTGCCGTTCGGCAGACGAACGAGGTCACGCCGGACATCGAGGAAATTGCCGCGGTAGACCTGCTCAGAATCGAGTTGGTCTTCGCGCAGGTGAGCATCTGGATCGGTCACCGAAGCCAGCTCAGGTGGTCAGCGCCTTGCCGATCGCGTTGACGCACACCGCCATCAACCCGCCGGGCAACAAACCGAAGATCAGCACGGCCGCGCCGTTCAGCGACAGCAATGCACGCACCTCGCCACTGGCCACGATGGGCGCGGTGTCGACCGGTTCGTCGAAGTACATCACCTTGACCAGCCGCAGGTAGTAGAACGCGCCGATCAGCGAGAACACCACCGCCGCCACGGCCAACACGATGTAGCCGACGACGTTGGTCGAGACGATCGCCTGCA
>JANMXL010000242.1:0-2370 GCA_031380885.1 Burkholderiales bacterium
CTTCGAGCATTTGTCGGAGCGCCTTGACTCGATCGACCAGGCAACAAGGACACGCATGAGACTGATTTTGTTGGGCGCGCCCGGCGCGGGCAAAGGCACGCAGGCCACCTTCATCTGCAAGAAGTTCGGCATTCCGCAGATCTCCACCGGCGACATGCTGCGTGCGGCCGTCAAGGCCGGCACCCCCTTGGGCATCGCCGCGAAGAAGGTGATGGACTCGGGCGGCCTGGTCGGTGACGACATCATCATTGGCCTGGTCAAGGAGCGCCTGGCGCAGCCCGACTGCGCGAACGGATTTTTGTTCGACGGATTTCCACGCACCATCGTGCAGGCCGATGCCATGAAGGCCGCCAGCGTGAACCTGGACATCGTGCTCGAGATCGACGTGCCCGACGAGGCCATCATCGAGCGCATGAGCGGCCGCCGTGCGCACCTGGCCTCGGGCCGCACCTACCACATCAAGTTCAACCCGCCGAAGGTCGAAGGCATCGACGACGTGACCGGCGAGCCGCTGATCCAGCGCGATGACGACAAGGAAGACACCGTCAAGAAGCGTCTGGAGGTCTACCAGAAGCAGACGCGGCCACTGGTGTCGTACTACGCCGACTGGTCCGCCTCCGGCGACCCGGTGGCGCCGAAGTACCGCAAGATCAGCGGCACTGGCAGCGTCGACGAGATCACCGCGCGGGCACTGCAGGCGCTGTCGTGATGCCGCGCTGACGGCGGGCGCCGTCAACCATCGAAGCCCCGGGCTCGCGTGGCGCGAGCCCGGGGCTTCTGTTTTTTCAGGGTCCGAACTGCTCGTTGCCAACCATGCCCAGCTTGGTCACGCCCAGGCGCTGCGCGCTGGCCAGCACCATCGCCACGACGCCGTAGTCGACCGCCTTGCTCGGCCTCAGATGCAGCTTGGGCTGATCGGGCTGGGCCGCCGCTGCCTTCAGCCGCGCCTCCAGTGCCGCGCGGTCGGCCACCGCCTCGCCATTCCAGAGCAACGCGCCGCTGGCCTCGATGTCCAGCGTCACCACCTCGGGCTTGACCAGCGGTGGCGGACTGCCCTGCGGCATGTTCAGGTTCACCGCGTGCAGCTGCACCGGGATCGTGATGATCAGCATGATGATCAGCACCAGCATCACGTCGATCAGCGGCGTGGTGTTGATGTCCATCATCACCTCGGGTTCGTCGCTGCGGCCGGCGCCGATGTTCATTGCCATGGGGAGTTCCTTCAGTGCGGGACGCGGTCAGGACTTCGGCGGCGGCTCGGTGACGAAGCCGACCTTGACGATGCCCGCGCGCTGGCAGGCATAGACCACGCGGCCCACCGCTTCATAGCGCGTCTTCTCGTCACCGCGCACCTGCACCTCGGGCTGCGGGTTCTTCGCGCCCTCCACCTTCAGCCGCTCGACCAGTGCCGCGTGGTCGGACAGTGGCTGCGCGTTCCAGTAGACCTTGCCCTCGCGATCGACCGAAATCTCGATGTTCTCGGGTTGGGTCTGGCGCGGCAGGTTGAGCTCTTTGGGCAGCGACAGCGGCACCGTCTGCGTGACCACCGGAATGGTGATCAGAAAGATGATCAGCAGCACCAGCATCACATCGACCAGCGGCGTGGTGTTGATGCTGGCGATGACCTCGTCGTCATCGCTGCCGGATCGCAGTTGCAAGGCCATGGCGTGGGCTGTTGGAACGTGAAGGGCGAAGCGGCTGGTCAGCGCACGTTCTTCGCGCCGAGCAGGATGCCGTGCAGGTCGGCGGCGAAGCCACGCACCGCGTCCATCGTGACCTTGTTGCGGCGCACCAGCGCGTTGTAGCCCAGCACCGCCGGCACGGCGACCGCCAGGCCAATGGCCGTCATGATCAACGCCTCACCCACGGGCCCGGCCACCTTGTCGATGCTGGCCTGACCGGCAATGCCGATCGCGGTGAGCGCGTGGTAGATGCCCCAGACGGTGCCGAACAGGCCGACGAACGGCGCCGTCGAGCCCACGGTGGCCAGGATCGCCAGACCACCCTGCAGGCGCGACTGCACCTCGTCGACACTGCGCTGCACGCTCATCGTGATCCAGGTGTTGCGGTCGATGTGCTCGGTCAGCGAGCCCTCGTGGTGCTCGCGGGCGTTGATGCCGGCCTCGGCGATGCAGCGAAAGGCACTGGCAGCGCCCAGCGTCGCCACCCCGGCCTCCAACGTGGCTGCCTTGAAGAAGCTCTGCCGCACCGATCGGGCCTCGGCGCTCAACTTCAAGCTGGCGGCCAGCCGAGTGACCAGGATGTACCAACTCGCCATGCTCATCAGCACCAGGATCAGCAAGGTGCCCCGGGCCACGAAGTCGCCCTGCGCCCACAAGGCACCCAGGCCGTAGGGGTTGTCGACCACGG
>JANMXL010000079.1:0-1601 GCA_031380885.1 Burkholderiales bacterium
GCAACCGCGTCTCGACAAAGATGCCGTGCGTCGGCCGCGCCGCGCTCGGGTAGAGCGTGGAGAACAGCAGCGTGCGCACCGGTCGGGTCATCCGATCTGCTCCGGTGCCAGCGCCGCCGGCAAACCCTGGCCCGGCAACAGCGACTGAGCCAGCGCGACCACGCGCTGGGCATTGGTGCGCCACGTCAGCCCCTGAAGCGCTATCGACGCCCGGGCGCCTGCGGCCACCTGGGCCCGAAGCGTTGGATCGGCACACAGGCGGCTCAGCGCCTGCTCAAATGCGCCGGGCTGGTCGGCAGCGAACAGCACGGCGTTTTCACCGTCTCGGAGCACTTCTTCCAGATTGGGCACCCGCGGCGCCACGATGGCCTTGCCGAGCGCCAGGTACTCGAACAACTTCAGCGGCGACGCATACGACACCACGGCAGGCTGCAGTGCGATGTCGAAAGCGGCGACAAAGGCAGGAATCTGCTGGCGGTCGATCACGCCGGTGAAGCGAACCCGGTCGCCCAGGGACAGCTCACGCGCCAAGGCCTCGAGCTCAGGGCGGGCCGGGCCGTCTCCCACCATCAGCAGCTTGGCCGAGGTCGGCGCCTGCGGCGAGGCCATCCAACGCAACACCCGGTCCACGCCATGCCAGTCACGCACGAAACCGGTGAAGCCGAGGATCAGCGAGTCTTCCCAGCGGAGCGCGCGCTTGGCCGTTTCGGGCTCTGGCGCTGCCGCGAACTGGGCCTCGTTGATGCCATTGGGAATGACGGTGATGCGATGCGCGGGCACGCCGCGCGCGCTGACATGGCCGCCGAGCACCTGCGTCACCGGCAACACCGCGTCGGCACCACACCAGGCGGTGGTCTCCGCCCAGGCGGCCAGGCGGGGCAGGCCCAGGCCACCGAAGCGGCTGCGCTCCTCCACCAGCGGAGCGTTGACTTCCAGCAGCAAGGGGACGCCCAACCGACGCCGCAGCATCACACCCGCCAGCAGGAACAGGTTGTAGCGCTCGTACAGCACATCGGGCTGGAAGCGCCGGGCAGCAGCGGCCAGCCGCCGATAGGCGACAACGGAGTACCCCAGTTCGAGCAATTCGTAGGCGGCCGCGGGAAGCGCACGGCGCAGGCGGCTCACCCAGCCCTTGTCGTCGCCGATGCCGCCACCCATGCCACCGCCATTCGTGTCATCAGGGCCGGACGGGCCGACCACCAGGACTTCATGGCCGAGTTCACGCAGCGCATGCACCATCTCTTCGATGTGCACCGCCTGTCCATCCTTCGACGCCGTGCGATGGTGGTAAAGGATCTTCATGCCGGAGATGGCGACGCCCGCATGTCAGGCGGCCCTCGGCATCCTGGTTTCGCCCAGCGAGCAGCGCAGAAAGGCGTCGTACATCAGCAGCGACCAGATCGGGGTGCTGTGGTCGCGCACACCCGATTCATGCTGCTCGACGATCTGCTGGATCGTGGCCGGGTTGAACCAGCCGCTTTCCAGCATCGGACCGTCCAGCAGGGCATCGCGAACACGTTGGCGCAGCGGGCCGCGGAACCAGCGCGCAAGCGGCACGGCAAACCCCATCTTCGGGCGGTACAACACCTCGTGAGGCAGGT
>JANMXL010000174.1:0-4462 GCA_031380885.1 Burkholderiales bacterium
GTCCGAGCTGCGCGCTGCCTGCTGCATGTTGTGCGTGACGATCAGCACGGTGTAGTCGGACTTCAGCTCGTGGATCAACTCCTCGATCTTGCCGGTGGATATCGGGTCGAGCGCTGAACATGGCTCGTCGAGCAGCAGCACCTCGGGCTTGATCGCAATGCCGCGCGCGATGCACAGCCGCTGCTGCTGACCACCAGACAGACCAGAGCCGCTCTGGTTGAGCTTGTCCTTCACTTCGTTCCACAGCGCGGCCTTCTTCAAGGCCCACTCGACCCGCTCGTCCATTTCGGCGCGCGGCAGCGTCTCAAACAGCTTCACGCCAAACGCAATGTTGTCGTAGATCGACATCGGAAACGGCGTCGGCTTCTGAAAGACCATGCCGACGTTGGCGCGCATCAGTGAAACGTCGTTCTTCGAGGCCAGCATGTTTCGGCCGTCGAGCAGGATCTCGCCTTCAGCACGCTGCTCCGGGTACAGCTCGAACATGCGATTGAAGGTGCGCAGCAGCGTCGATTTACCGCAACCCGACGGGCCGATGAAGGCGGTGACCTTCTTCTCAGGCAGTTCGAGGTTGATGTTCTTCAGCGCTTGAAATTTCCCGTAATAGAAATTCAGGTTGCGCACCGAAATCTTGATCTTTTCGGTCGCGGAGACGTCGACTTTCTTGTCCATGGGGCAGGCCTCCGGCCGTCAATGCTTGTTGCGGAAAAGTACGCGCGCAAGGATGTTCAGTGCGAGAACCCCCAGCGTGATCAGGAACACCCCCGCCCAGGCCAGCTTCTGCCAGTTCTCATAGGGACTGAGTGCGAACTTGAAGATGGTGACCGGCAGGCTCGCCATCGGCTGGCCCAGGCTGGACGACCAGAACTGGTTCGACAGCGCGGTGAACAGCAGCGGCGCGGTTTCGCCCGCAATGCGCGCCACCGCCAGCAGCACCCCAGTGAGCACGCCGGCCCGCGCGGATTTCAACGTGATGGCCAGGATCACCTTCCACTTCGGCGTGCCCAGTGCATAAGCCGCTTCGCGCAGGGCGCTGGGGATCAGTGACAGCATGTTCTCCGTGGTGCGGATGACCACCGGGATCACGATCAGCGCCAGTGCCAGCACGCCCGCAAAGCCCGAAAACGACTTCATCGGCGCCACCACCACGGTGTAGATGAACAGGCCGATGACGATCGACGGCGCCGACAGCAAGATGTCGTTGATGAACCGCGTGGCCGTTCCGAGCCAGCTTTTCTGGCCGTACTCAGCGAGGTAGATACCGGCCATCACGCCAATCGGCGTGCCAAGCAAGGTGGCCAGCGTCACCATCACCAGCGAGCCGAAGATGGCATTCAACAAACCCCCGGTTTCGGCCTGCGGCGGCGGTGTCATCTCGGTAAAGATCGACAGCGTCAGACCGTCGATGCCCAAGTGGATCGTCTCGATCAAGATCCACGCAAGCCAGAACAGACCGAAGGTCATGGCGCTCAGGCACAGCACCATCGCGACCGCGTTGACGGTCTTTCGACTCTTGTGTTTGGCAATGCGCGACGCCTGCACCGCGGGGCTCGTGCTCATGTGCGGCTTCCTTCGTTTTTCTGCAACCGCGACAGCAGCAGCTTTGACAACGACAGGATGACGAAAGTGATGAAAAACAGCACCAGCCCGAGATAGATCAACGACGCCTGGTGCAGGCCCTCGCCGGCCTCGGCAAATTCGTTCGCGAGCGCAGAAGTGATGCTGTTGGCCGCCTCGAACAGCGACAGGCTGTTGAGTTGGTTGAAATTGCCGATCACGAAGGTCACCGCCATCGTCTCGCCGATGGCACGACCGAGGCCCAGCATGATGCCGCCGATGACACCCGTCTTGGTGTAGGGCAACACGATCTTGAAGACGACCTCCCAGGTCGTCGCGCCGAGTGCGTAGGCCGACTCCTTCAGCATCGCCGGGGTGATCTCGAACACGTCGCGCATCACCGAGGCGATGAACGGGATGATCATGATCGCGAGGATGATGCCGGCCGACAGGATGCCGATGCCGACCGGCGCGCCCGACACCAGCTCGCGCAGCACCGGCACGTCGACCAGCAACTTCTGCAGCGGCTGCTGAACGTAGGTCGACAACACCGGGCTGAACACCAGCAGTCCCCACATGCCATAGACGATCGACGGCACGGCGGCGAGCAATTCGATCGCCACGCCCAACGGCCGACGCAGCCAGTTCGGTGACAACTCAGTCAGGAACAGCGCGATGCCGAAACTGACCGGCACCGCGATCAGCAGCGCGATGAACGATGTCATCAGCGTGCCGTAGATCATCACCAGCCCGCCGAAATTCTCCTGGACCGGATCCCACTCGCTGCGCCACAGGAAGCTCAGGCCGTACTTGGAGATGGCGGGCCATGCACCCACGACCAACGAGCCAATGATGGCCACCAACAGCGCCAGCGTCAGCAACGCGGCACCGTGTGCCGCTGCCGAGAACGCCTTGTCGACCCATGGGGACGACCGACGCCCCGCGGGAGGCCTGCCCATGAGGTCGGACCGTTCCATGTTTTCAGGGTCGTAAGGAGACGCGGGGAGTGTAGCGGCCACGATTTCTCCGGGTTACAGGCGCACAGTGCAGGCGGGCAAGCCGACCGACAGCAAGCGCTGCTGTCGGCCGGATGCCATCACTTGTAGGCGATGGCCTTGCCAGCGGGGTCCTTGATGTCAGCCCACTGATTGCGCACCAGCGCCTTGACCGCGTCGGGCAAGGGCACGTACTCCAGGTCGACGGCCATCTTGTCGCCACTGCCGTAGCCCCATTCGAAGAACTTCAGCGAGTTCGACGCCTGGACCGGCTTGTCTTGCGACTTGTGCATCATGATGAAGGTCGCACCGGTCAGCGGCCAGGCGTCCTTGCCCGGCTGGTCGGTCAGCACCTGGTAGAAGGTCTTGGTCCAGTCAGCACCGGCTGCAGCGGCCTTGAAATTGACATCGTCGGGGCTGACGAACGCGCCCGCCTGGTTCTTCAGCTGGGTGTAGGTCATCTTGTTCTGCTTGACATAGGCGTACTCGACGTAGCCGATGGAATTGGGCAGGCGGGAAACGAAAGCAGCGACGCCTTCGTTGCCCTTGCCGCCCGCGCCGGTCGGCCAGTTCACAGCGGTGCCTTCGCCCACTTTGGCCTTCCACTCTGGATTGGCCTTGGAGAGGTAGTTGGTGAAGATGAAGCTGGTGCCAGAACCGTCGGCACGACGCACCACCGAAATGGCCTCATCGGGCAGCGGCACGCCTGGATTCAGCGCGGTCAACGCGGCGTCATTCCACTTCGTGATCTTGCCGAGGTAGATGTCACCGAGCACCTGCCCTGTCAGCTTGATCTGCCCTGGGACGATGCCCTTGATGTTGACCACCGGCACCACGCCGCCGATCACCGTAGGGAACTGAACCAAGCCGTCCTTGGCAAGGTCCTCGTCTTTCAACGGCATGTCCGACGCGCCGAAATCGACGGTCTTGGCGCGAATCTGTTTGATGCCTGCACCCGACCCGACCGACTGGTAATTGACACGCGCGCCGGTGGCCTTGTTGTAGGCATCTGCCCATTTCGCATAAAGCGGCGCGGGGAAGCTGGCACCCGCCCCGGTGATGTCTTGTGCAAATGACGCACCTGCGGCGGTCATCAATGCCATCGAGAGACAAGCAACACGATTCAGCGCGAAGGTCATGATCTCAGCCTTTCTGTGCCCGTTGGGGGCTATGAACAAAAGTTGGCCCACTCTATGAGCGTTGTGTGACAGTGGCGTGACGCTCTCCCACCAAAAAGTCCGCGGCAGGTGCCCGCACACGCCGAACTTTCGTTCGGTGTCTCGTCACATTGAATTCATCGAAGCGTCACAAATTTCCAATAACTTCAGCGTCGGCTTCAAGTCTGCAGCGCGCCTGCCGCGTTGCCCTTTCCCGTACACAAGCAGGAGTTACCGATGAAGATGAATAAGTTGCTGCTGAGCAGCGCGTTGTTGGCCGTGGCGTTCAGTGGCTGCGCGACACCGCCGGCGCCGATGACGATCAGCGACACCGCCGCTGCCACCCCGCAGCTGTCGACACTGACGAAACTGATCAACGATGCCGGCTTGACCGAGACGCTGAAGGAAGCAGGGCCTTACACCGTGTTTGCGCCGACCGACGACGCATTCAAAGCGGTGCCAGCGAAGACGCTGGAGGCGCTGTCCAAAGACAAGGCTTTGCTGATCTCGGTGCTGACCTACCACGTCGTGCCCGGGAAAGTGACCTCGGCCGATGTCAAGAACGGTCCGGTCACAACGGTGCAAGGTGCGCCGGTGTCGCTGTACCGCTCTGGCAGCTTCGTGACGGTCGAGAACGCGGTGGTGACCACGGCCGACGTCGACGCCTCCAACGGCGTGGTGCACATCGTCGACCAGGTGCTGATCCCCCCGGTCAAGAAGTGAGGTCGCGAGGCGGGCTCAGACCGCCAGGGT
>JANMXL010000196.1:0-13088 GCA_031380885.1 Burkholderiales bacterium
GACCGAGATCTCGGGGCCCTGCACCTGCGCCAGCTGCTTGATGCGGATGGCTGTTGCGAGCCCGGCCGGCCCGCCGCCGACCACCACCACGTCGTAGTCCATGGCCTCGCGCGGGCCGTGCTGTTCAAGGAGGGTGGCTGGAGTCATGCGTGCTTGTCCGGACAGTCTTTGTCAGCCATGGAGTCTATCCAGCGCGGCTAAATTGCGGCCGATCGAGGCAGCACCGCGCCAACCCCCGCATCGCCTACCATGCAAACCCCTGGGCGCTGGATCGATGTGCTGTGACGACCGGGGGCTGCGCAAAAAAACTTGAAAACCAGGAGACCTTCGCATGACCGAGCCCGAATTTGACATCGACGAAATGCTGGAACAGTTCCACACCTGGCTGGAAGCCCAAAGCAAGGAGTCTCTGGCCGAGTACGCAGAGCGGTTGACCGACCAGGTGCCTGAAGCCAAGCCCTTGGGCATGGTGCTGTGCTTGGCCAACAACCAGGACAGCCTGCTCGCACAGACCATGGCCGCGCTGACAGCAGGCAACGGCGTACTCTGGTCTCGCGCGCAGCCGGATGATCCCGTGCAGACCCAGGCTCTGCGGGTCGGGATGCCCGTGGCGATCAAATCGCAGGTCACGCTGACCGACTGGAATCCATCTCTGGACACTGCGCCAGACCCGTTGCCACAAGCCGTTCTGTACACCGGTGACGCTGACGCATTGGCGCATCTGCAGCAACAGGCTCTCCAGTGGCCGAATCATCCGGTGACGATCATTGAATGCCCGGAAGACATCGAAGACGATTTCGACATTCCGCTGGCACAGCTGCAGCACTGATCCGGCTGGCCGCAGGTGGGTGTCTGATGACGTCAGCCTGCGCGTGCGGCTCGCTACGATGGTTCCATGTGCACGCTCGACATCACGCCGGAAGAGGCTGCATTTGAGCGGCAATTCGAAATGGGCCGCAACAACCCGTTTCGGTGGCCGAAGACAGAAATCTTCGCCAGCCGTCCCGGCCCGTTTGCCCGCGGCACGGCTGACGGTAAACGCGAGGCAGTGATCGGCCAATGGGGTTTGATTCCGTGGTTCGCAAAGTCCCCGGGAACTGACTTACAGCACCAGCAATGCAAGGTCCGAAAAACTGTCGGGCAAGGCCACTTTCAAGCATCCGTGGGCGCGGGGTCAGCGCTGCAGCATCCCGGCTGAGTTGTTCGGCGAGCCGAACTGGGAGACGGGCAAAAACGTGAGGTAGCGCTTGCGCCGCGCTGACGGGCAGCCGTGGGGTCTGGCGAGCTTGTGCAACGCGTGGATCGACAAGGTGGCCGGCAAGATTGTTGAGAGCTACACGATGTTGACGATCAACGCCGATGAACACCCGCTGATGCGGCGCATGCGCAAGCCAGAGCCAAAGGTGGGTCCAGATCAGCAGGACAAGCGGGCTGTCATCCCGGTCGAGATTGACGATGTGGACGACTGGCTGACGGCACCGCTCAAACCAGTCGCCGGCGCCCAACCCGCGCGGCAGAACCAATCGCGCCGAGGCCGACCAGAAGCATCGCCCAAGTCGCCGACTCGGGCACGGCTGCGGACACGGAGGGTACGCCGGAGAGGCTGTACTGCGAGGAAAAGGCAGGGTCGATCGTGAAGGTCGGGTCGATGAATGCCTCTGCCGAGCAGCTGACGCTGATACCGCAGCCGGCGTTAGCGCCTAACCCCAGAAAATAGTCGACATTCGGAGACAGAAAAACAGTCGCATTGAGTGCCAGCGCCTTGCTTCCGCCACCAGCTTTGGCGTTTGCATTTGCGTACAACGTGTCGCCGGCATTGTTAAAACTGAAAAAAATGTCAGCAGAGTAGTAATCATTTGCGGCAGCAGTGCCCGTCGCATAGCCATTCGCCACAACCCCGACACTGACCGGCGGTCCAGCCGGACCAACCAGCGTCACGAAGTAACCGATGGACGTCGTGGCTGAGCCGATGTTGTATGCAGCAGTGCTAGTGACGGAGGCAAAAGCACTGCCTCCGGCGGCGGCCGTGGCGGTGGACGTCGCCGTCGCTGCTCCATCAACAACCGTGTAAGTCCCGGGTGTTGACTTAATCACTTCGATCCGATTGATGGGGCCGCCAGCCGTCTGCGTGTAGGTCGCCGCCGTTGCGCCTCCGGTTGCAAAAGCCGCCCAAAAAACGCTAAACGCAACGCGGCGCAAGATCGCAATACAGTGGAATGTGCGTGTCATTTTTGACTCCCTTCGGTGCGATCTAGAACGGCCGAAATTTGCATCCGGAGCCTAGCATCTTTACCCGCCGAAGCAAGGCGGTTGGAATGTCTACCGAGGCCGGGGTTGATCCGACCAACGACGGCGACAGCTCTCTTGCGTGGTCACTATCGCCGCGGCAATGGACGAGTGACGGCGCCGCCAAGCACTGCGCTGAAAACAAAACGGGCCGCGAAGGCCCGTGTTTCCTAGCTGTGTGGTGGAGAGGAGGAGGATCGAACTCCCGACCTTCGCATTGCGAACGCGACGCTCTCCCAGCTGAGCTACCCCCCCACACGTGTCCGAAGTCTAGCGCAGGCGTGCCGGCGTAGGCGCTCAGCCAGCGACGGCGTCCAAGTACAGCCAGCGGCCGCCCTCGCGCACGAAGCGGCTGCGTTCGCGCAGGCGGTCTGCGCGGCCTCCCAGCTTGCTGCGGGCGACGAATTCGACTTGAGCGTGGTCGGCGTCCGTCTGTTCATGGCCCAGCACCTGCAGCCCCAGCCAGCGCACCCCGGGTTCGTGGTGAAACGGCGGGGTCGGCCGGGTGCTCGGGTGCCAGGTTGCGAGCAGGTAGTCGTCGAGCTGCAGGGTGTGGGCGCTGTAGCGCGACCGCATCAGCGCCTCAGCCGTTGGCGCCATCAGGTGCAGTGGGCCGGCATGGAAACGGCCGCAGCACTCGGCATAGGAAAGGGCGGTGCGGCAAGGGCATGCAGTGTCGGGCGTGGACATCGGCGGTCGGGGTGGAAGTGCCGAACGATTGTCAGCGACCATGAAAAAGCCCCGCCGTGGCGGGGCTCGGTGTCAGCGCATGGGCCTCACTTCTTTGGCGCGACTTCTTTCTTGCTGGCTCGTGCAGTCGGCTTGTTCGATGCGACCAGTTCGGACTTGAACTCGGCGCCGTTGACGGTCAGGCCGTCGGCCGAGAACTTCGAGGCATTGCCGGGGCCGACGCCCTTGACGCGGGTCACCACGTCGGACCAGTCTTTGAACGCGCCGTTCTTGCGCTCGCCGACGATCTTGGTCGACATGCTCGGGCCGATGCCCTTGACGGTTTCAAGTTCGGCTTGCGACGCTTTGTTGAGTTCGACGGCGGCTTGGGAGGCGAAGGCGACGGTGGCCATCAGCAGGGCAATGAGAGTACGGATCATGGTGGGCTCCAGACAGTTCAGGTTGAGGGAAGCGGTCGGGTGCCCGAGGGCTCGACCTGTGAGGAATTCTGAAGATCAGCGCCGTGTTTGACTGTCCCCTCCGGGAGGGCCCTCGGGCGGGGGGCGAGCGCCATGTGCTGCTCTGAACGGCGGCTGAATGCGTGTCGCACGGCGCCTCCCCCTGAGGTGGGAAAGGCTGTGGCAGCCGACTGCACCGCGCGTTCGCGATCGTTCCACGCAGGCACTTGATATAACCCGGGCCTGATCGCCGCCCTTGCATACTCCACGCCCACCATGAACCTGCACGCTTGCGCCCGCCGTTCCCGTCTGGGAGCCCTTTCGTGATCCCCACGCCTGAGCAACTCGCCCAGCGCCGCGTGCTGGTCGTCGGCGACGTGATGCTCGACCGCTACTGGCACGGCGCGGTCGATCGCATCTCGCCCGAGGCGCCGGTGCCGGTGGTGCGCGTGTCGCGCGAGGAAGAGCGGCTCGGCGGCGCGGCCAATGTGGCGTTGAACGTCAAGATGCTGGGCGCGCGGGTGACGCTGCTGACGGTGGTCGGCAGCGACGAGGCCGCGACCCGCTTGCGCGCGCTGCTCGAACAACAAGGCATCGAGACCTGCCTCGGTGAGGATGCGTCACTGCGCACCATCGTCAAGCTGCGCGTCATCGGGCGCTCGCAGCAATTGCTGCGCATCGATTTCGAGAACGAGCCTGACCACGAGGTGCTGACGCAGGCGCTCGACGCTTTCGAGCGCGAACTGCCTCACCACGATGCGGTGCTGTTCTCCGACTACGGCAAGGGCGGGCTGACGCACATCGTGCAGATGATCGAGTCGGCGCGCGCGGCCGGCAAGCCGGTGCTGGTCGATCCGAAAGGCAGCGACTACACACGCTATGCGGGTGCCACCGTGATCACGCCGAACCGAGGTGAACTGGCGCAGGTGGTGGGCGCCTGGAGCGGCGACGCGCAACTGGCCGAACGCGCCCAGGCACTGCGCGCCCAGCTGCGCGTGGCCTCGCTGCTGCTGACCCGCTCGGAAGACGGCATGAGTCTGTTCGACGACCGTGGCGCCGCGCACGAGGCGGCCCAGACGCGCGAGGTGTTCGACGTGACCGGTGCCGGCGACACGGTGATCGCGACGATGGCCGTGCTGCTGGCGGCTGGCTTGGATGCGCGCGAGGCGATGCCGCATGCCAATCGTGCTGGCGGCATCGTCGTCGGCAAGTTCGGCACCGCCAGCGTCAGCTGCGCCGAGCTGTTCGGCTGAACGCGGGGTGGCGGCTCAGCGCGCCCGTCGGAAGGTCAGGTTGATTCGCTGCTCGCCGGTCAGCGGGTGACATCCAGGCTTCAGCGGCAGCACGCCGTGGTGGAAAAAGCGCGCCGGGCCGCCCCAGACCGCGACATCACCGTGCACGAGCGGGATGCGCCGCGTCGGGTCGCTGCGCTTGGGCCCACCGAACTGGAACACCGCGGGCAGGCCGAGCGACACCGAGATGATCGGTGCACGGCCATCGCGTTCATCGTGGTCCTGGTGCAGCGTCAGCCGGGCGCCCGGCACATAACAGTTGATCAGGCAGACATCGGGATCGAATGCTTCGAAGCCGGCCTGTGTGGCCGCGATGGCAGCCAACTCGCGGAACACCTCGGGCATCGCTGGCCATGGCTTACCGCTGTCGGGATCGATCGCGTCGTAGCGGTAACCGCGGCGGTCGCTGACCCAGCCGGCAGCGCCGCAATTGGTCATGGCCACCGACATGCGAAAGCCGCCCGGCGTGATCAGGTGCCGCCACGGTGCTCGCGCGGTGACCTCGGCCACGGCCGCCAGCAAGGCCCGATCGACCGCCCGCGCGCCGCCTCGCCAGACGATGGCACCGGGTGCCAGCGGTTCGATGTGCGGTGCCTCAGCCCTGTCATCGAACAGCGCCAGATTGGCCCCGGTGCCGGGCGGCAGGGGCGTCATGCCTCGTTGACAGCGCTGGCCTCGCGCGCCAGCAGCGCCCGCTTGCGTTCGACGCCCCAGCGGTAGCCCGAGATGCCGCCGTCGATGCGCAGCACCCGGTGGCAGGGGACGGCCAGCGCCACCGGGTTGGCCGCGCAGGCGCGTGCCACGGCGCGCACCGAGGTCGGCGCACCGATGCGCTGGGCGACGTCGCTGTAGCTCGCGGTCTGGCCCACCGGAATGTCGCGCAGCGCCTGCCACACGCGCTGCTGGAAGGCGGTGCCGCGCAGGTCCAGCGGCAGCGACAGGCCGATGCGTGGCGCTTCGATGAAGCCGACGACGCGCGCCACCGTCTGTTCGAAGGCCGCGTCGCCGCCGATCAGATGCGCTTTCGGGAACCGGTCTTGCAGATCGCGCAGCAGCACCTCCGGGTCGTCGCCGAGCAGGATGGCGCACACGCCGCGTGTGCTTTGCGCGACCAGGATCGCGCCGAGCGAACTCTGGCCGATCGCGAAGCGGATCTCGGTGGCGGCGCCGCCGGCGCGGTAGGCCGTCGGCGTCATGCCCAGCACCTGGGCCGATTCCTCGTAGAAACGGCTGCTGGTGGCGTAGCCGGCGTCGTAGAGGGCCTGCGTCACCGATTCGGCACCGGCCAGTGCCTCACGCACGCGCTGGGCGCGGTGCGAGCGTGCGTAGTCGCTCGGCGTCATTCCTGTCACCGCTTTGAAAACACGGTGCAGGTGGTGGCGGCTCAGCCCGGCCTTCGTGGCCAGGTCGGCCAGCGTGGGCGGCTGCGCCGCACGTTCGATGTGGCGGCACAGCTCGGCCACCAAAGCGGCGTGCGGCGGGGCGGGCGGGGCGTTGTCATCGGGGTGCATCGGCGTGTCCTCCAGGGCCGGTCGGCCCGGTCCGAGGCACCGAATTTAGACCGCGGCGAGAGGCCGCGCACCCCGATTCTTGCGATTCTTCAAGAGGGCGAATTCGGCGCCGCCTCACGCGCCCGCTCGGCATAGCGGTTGAAGCGCCATGCCGTGCCGTCCATCGTGATGCGCCGCCAGGTCACGCGCTTTTCGGCTGGGGTCATCACGGTCCAGTTCTGCACCTCGTCGAAGCTGCGCCCGCAGCCTTTGCAAACCGCGTCGCCCTGGCTGGTGGAGCAAATCGCAATGCACGGCGCGTCGGGCGTGGTGGCATACCAGGCCAGCCACGCATCGTGTGCCGGAGTCGGCATGCTGATGTCGTCGCATTCGTGCTCGCGGTAGTACACCATCAGCGCATACACCTCGGCCAGCGCCCGCACCTCGCGGCAGGCGGTGATGCCGTCGGGCGACGGCGAGCGCTCGCGCCACCAGTTGATGGCGGCTTCGATGTCGGTGATGTGGATGCCAGCCATGGTGTGGGGAGTACAGCGGAAGGCCAGCATACCGCCGACCTTGTGGTCCTATGGCTTGCGAAAGTAGTTCACGCTCGGCAAACCCTCGAAATGCGAGTCCTGCGTCCACAGCAGCGCGTTGTGATGCAGGGCCGTTGCGTAGATCAGGCTGTCGGCCATCGGCAGGCCGTTGACTGTCGCCTCCAATGCGAGGTTCAGGTCAATCGGCATCACACGGCCGCGTTGCATCAACGACAGCGCCGCGGTGGCCACTTCCTCGCCCGCTTCACGCGACAGTTTCTTGACGACTTCATAGACGGTCAGCACCGGCACGATCAGCAGTTCAGGCGATTCGATGGCCGATGCGAACAGATCGGCGCGGTCGGTGTCCGCGAAGTATTCGATCCAGCACGATGAATCGAGAACGATCGGTTTGACGGCGACGGCGCGTGGCGGTGCGCGACGCGATGACAGCGGCTTCACGCCGAGCGGCTTCACAGAGCGCGGTCCGGCTCGCTGTCGAGGTCTGCGCTGATGCCGCGGGCAATGCCGCGCAACGCAGACGGTGGCTTCAGCGGCACCAGCCGCAGGCTGCCGTTCAACTCAACCACCATCAATTTCGCACCGGGCTCGAGCTTCATGCGCCGACGCACGTCCAACGGGATGACGACCTGGAATTTGGGTGAGACGGTGACGGTGTTCATATCGATCATCTTATCGTATGACAATGTTGGTATCGATGTCATGGATACGCTTCCTGGCGCGTGCATTGCCCAGGCTCGACGGCGGGGTTCTCAACCGCGCGAAATCAGGGTAAACTCGTGGGCTTCGCTCGCATCGACGGTTTCTCGCCAACCCACCGGCGCAGTTGTTGTGATCGATGCTCGTTCATCCCCTCTGACCTCGTTCGAGTCAGCCCACGTTGTTCAGTGCGGCAGGTCTCGATAGCGCTTTGAGCCGGTGCCGTCACCCGATGGCATCTGCAGGCAACGGTCGGCGGCGATGCCGTCGCTTGACTGTTCCGCTTCACCGTTCTCAAAGCGAACCTTCTCCCAGCGACCTGACCTTGTCGGTTCATTGAACCGGCGGGTGCCTCGTGACGTTGCGCTTTTGTGCGCAGCGTCGGCACCGCATTTGAAAGCAAGAAATGACATTCGCAAACCTGGGCCTCAACGAAGTCCTGATCAAAGCCGTCGCCGACGCCGGCTACGAAACCGCCACCGAAGTGCAAATGAAGGCCATTCCACTGGCCCTCGCCGGCAAGGACCTGATGGTCTCGTCGTCCACCGGCAGCGGCAAGACTGCGTCGTTCATCCTGCCTGCACTCGAACGCGTCATCGCCGCGCGTGCCGACACCACGCAAAAGCGTGACCGCGCCACCGTCTACGGCCCGCGCATTCTGGTGCTGACGCCGACACGCGAACTGGCGATGCAAGTCGCCAAGGCCGCCACCGTCTACGGCCGCCATGTGCAGGGTCTGCGTGTCGCCACCGTCGTGGGTGGCGTGCCTTACCCGGCGCAGATCAAGTCGCTGCGCGGCCCGCTGGACATCCTCATCTCGACCCCGGGCCGCCTGCTCGACCACCTGCAGACCGGCAAGGCCGTGCTGGAGAACGTCGACCTGCTGGTGCTCGACGAAGCCGACCGCATGCTCGACATGGGTTTCATCGACGACATCAACACCATCGCCGACCACGTGCCTGCCACTCGCCAGACGGTGATGTTCAGTGCCACGTTTGCCGGCCACGTCGGCCGCCTGGCGCAGAACCTGTTGCGCGACCCGCAGCGCATCGATGTCTCGTCGCACACCGACACGCACGAGAACATCGAGCAGCGCCTGCACTGGGCCGACAACCACAACCACAAGAATGCACTGCTGGATCACATCCTGACCGAGCGCGCGATGGAGCAGGCGCTGGTGTTCACCAGCACGCAGCGTGACGCCGACTGGCTGGCCGATCGGCTGGCCGACATGGGCCATGCGGTCGCGTCGTTGCACGGCGGCATGCCGCAAGGCCGTCGCAACCGCGTGTTGCAAGGCCTGCGCACGCAGCAGCTGAAGGTGCTGGTCGCCACAGACGTCGCCGCGCGCGGCATCGACGTGCCGAGCATCAGCCACGTCATCAACTACGGTCTGCCGATGAAGGCCGAGGACTACGTTCACCGCATCGGCCGCACCGGCCGCGCCGGCAAGAATGGCCTGGCAATCACGCTCGGTGAGCGCATGGACACCGGCATGATCCGCCGCATCCAGCAGTTCACCACGCAGAACATCCCGGTCAGCACGATCGCGGGTCTGGAGCCGAAGAGCCCCGAGCCGCGCATGTATGCACCGCGTCCGGGTGCAGACACCGAACGCCGCCCGGGTGGCTTCGGCAACCGCTCGGGTGCACCGTCGAACAACCGCTTCGGCAAGCCGTCGTTCGCGCCACGGCGTGATGAAGGTGGTTTCGCCCCGCGCCGTGACGACAACTTCGCGCCGCGCGCCGCCGGCCCGTTCGACCGTGCTCCGGCACGCCGGCCGGTCGAAGGTGTTGCGGCACCGAGCCGCGCGCCGTTCAAGGCGCGGCCGCGCACCGGTGGGTTCAGCCGCTGAGCGGCTTTGCCAACGCTGCTCTCCAACTGAAAAGGCCCGCGCAAGCGGGCCTTTTTCATGCGTGGCGGTTATCCAGTCAACTGCGCAGCGCGATCTCGTTGCGAATCGACTTCACGCCCTTGACGGAACGTGCGAGCTCTTCAGCGCGCACTTTTTCGGTGGCGTTCTTGGCAAAGCCGGACAGCTGCACTGTGCCGTTCAGCGTTTCCACGCTGATCGATGTCGCATCGACATCTTTGTTCTCGACGAAGCGGGCCTTCACTGCCGTGGTGATGGAGGTGTCATCGATGTAGGCGCCGACGGTCGATTGATCGCGCGTCACGGCACAGCCGGACACCGTGATCAGCGCAATGCAAGTGGCCATGGAAGCGAGGGTGGTGCGTGTGGACATGGTCTGACTCCTTGAGGTGAGAAAAAAATTGGGTGCAGGAAAACGAGCCGTGCAGGGTCAATGCAGCGTGCTGTTGCGTGCGGTGCCTTCATTCCCGGCGGGTGGCCCGGTTGCCGGTGGCGGCGAGGGGTTTGCAACGGGACGCCCCAACGCCGACTTGACGATATCGAGCAAGCCATCGCTTGACACCCGCGAGAGCAGCGAGTTGATCATTTGCGGGACGACGCCGGCGTACACCGCGCGCCGCAGCAGCCCGAAGCGCCAGGGTCGCGCCCACATCAGCAGCGCGCCAACGGCGACGGCACCGAGCAGCAGGGCCCACGGGTGACGTTGTGTCAGCGGTTGTTTGATGGGCCCTGTCGCCGACGCGTTGGGCCGGATGAAAAGGTCGGCAACCGCATGCAGCGGATGGTCTGCCCACCAGCTCACGGCGCTGTGGATCAGCGGACCGAGCACCGGCAGCGCGGTCAAGGTCGCCAGCAAGGCACTGGATTGATCTGAACCTTGCCTGGCGGCCTGCGCCTGTGCCGAACTTGCGTTCAACGCCAGCATCTGGTCGCGCATCTTTTGCCGCGACTGGTGCAGCCGTTCGGTGGCACCGGGCAGGGTGGCTGTTGAGGCATCCGGCGCTTGGAGAACCCGATACCCCACTGGCGTTGGCGTCGCGCTCACGGGCTCACTTCACGCAGCATGTCGATGTCGGCGCGCACCTGGTCGCGCAGTGCGGAGAAAGCCGGCGCCTCGTTGATGGCTTTCGCCGACAACCAGCACCACATCGCGAGGATTGCCGGCAGCCCGGGCGCGAGCCACAACACCCAGGGCGCATGCAAATGGTCTGCAGGCGTCGCTGCCCACAACATCACCGCCACGCCCGCCAACATCGCAGCGACCGCTGCGCACGACAAGGCCATCGCCGTTTTCAGGGCGCGCAGCCTGAGGTGCCTGACGGCGCCAGACAGCTCCAGCGTCGCAAGCGATGCGTAGGCTTCGACGTGATCGGTGATGACGGCAGGCCGGTCCACCATGAGTTTGAAAAACGGATGCATCGAGAGCTCGTGTTCGATTCAACGTGGACGGCTGCCGAGTGCCTGATCAGTCGCGGTGGCGTGAACGGCTCAGCAGGCTGATCACAGTGACCAGGGCGGCGCCAGCGGCTGCGGCGATCAGCATCGCCTTGACCGGCTCGTCCTGGATGTACTTGACGGTGCCATCTGAGGCCTGCGCGGCACGCTCACGCAACTGGCGGGAGGTGTCGCGGACGCTGTCGAGTCCGCGGCGGGCCATCGACTCGGCGTCCTTCGCCCAACGTTCCATCACGGGTTTGGCGGAGTCGATCGCCTTGTGGGCGCCATTGGCCAACGAGTTGTGCACCTCTTGGGCAGACTTGTCGATTTGGTTGACGGCCTGCTCCGCAGAGTCTGCGGCGCCTTCGGCGAACTGGCTGGGTGTGGTGATGGTCATGATGGAAATCCTTGGGTGAGTAAGTAAGGAGGAGTGGAGGCGAGGAGCGGACGAGAGAAACGGATGAGCCGGCAGCGCAGACCTGCGCTGCGGCGGCTACTTCTTCGTCTGGCCCAGCACGAAGCTGCCGATGGCGAGCACGATGAAGATCACGAACAAGATCTTGGCAATGCCCGCGGCACTGGCGGCAATGCCACCAAACCCGAACAGCGCAGCGATCAGCGCGATGACAAAGAAAACGACGGCGTAGTGCAACATGAACATCTCCTGAGTTGGCGGACGGTGCATGCGGCACGAAGCACATCACGCAAAGCCAGTGTCATTTCCAGGCAGCGTCAGATCGATAGTCCGGCTGGCCTTGGCGGCGTCAGCGAATTCGGCGTGCGCCTGTAGGAAGGCGACGACAAGGCCAGCAAACAAATGGCCGCGCCGGGCGCGGCGTGGCTCAGACCGTGGTGGGCAACCGGGCCTCGATCGAGGTGCCGGCGCCCGGCTGGCTGACGAGGGTCATCTGCCCGCCCTCGGCTTCGACGCGGTAGCGCATGCCGAGCAAACCGTGCGCCGCCTGCCGCAGCACGGTGGTGTCGAAGCCGATGCCGTTGTCGCGCACAGTGAGCGTCACCATGCCGTCGTGTTGCGACAGATCGACCCAGATCTCGGTGGCTTTCGCGTACTTCGCGATGTTGGTCAGTGCCTCCTGAACCAGCCGGTAGGTCGTCAGCTCGCCGGAAGCGCTGAGATCGGTCGGCGCGACTTTGACGTGGACGTACAACCCCGACGCCGCAGCGAACTCGCCCGTGACGATCTCCAGTGCCGCGGACAGGCCCAGGTTGCTCAGCGAGGAGGGGCGCAGGTTCTCGATGATCTGGCGCTTCAACGCGATGCCGTCGTTCAGCAGCTTGTTCAGGTGCAGCAGGCGTTCTGCGACCTCGGGCGTCATCGTGCCCAGCTTGGCTTTCAGCCGCGCCGCATCGAGCTTGGCAGCGGTCAGCAGTGCGCCGAGTTCGTCGTGCAGTTCGCGGGCGAGGCGGCTGCGCTCGTCTTCGCGCGCAGTCTGCAAATGCTGGGCGAGCTGGGTGAGCTGCGCGGTGCGGGTCTTCACCTCGGCTTCCAGCCGATCACGCTCGACCAGCACGGCCAGCTTCTGCTCCAGTTGCACCCGTGACAGCACCACGCTCTGTCTGATGTAGAGCGACACCAGCAGCAGGCCGATCAGCGTGGCCAGCGCCACGCCGATGCGGTTGATGAGCAAAGTGCGCTGCACGCCTTCGCGTGTGCGGGTGACCCGCTGCGATTCAAGGTCCAGCAGCGTGCGCGATGCCACACGGATTGCCTCCATCTTCTCCTGGCCGATGTTGGTCAGCAGCATCTCTCGCCACGCCTCCTGCTTGCCTGCGTCGTAGAGCCGCATCGTGGTTGCTACTTCCGACAGCTTCTGCGCGCTGAGCACCGTGAGTTGCGTGACGAGCGGCTGGCCTTCTGCGTCGCCGCGGTAGTAGTCGGTCAGCAGGTGCAGCGAGGCATCCACCTGCCCCAACGACTCGCGGTAGGGCTTCAGGTAGTCGTCGCGACCGGTCAGGAGGTAGCCGCGTTGCCCGGTTTCGGCATCGACCAGGTGACGCCACAGTGACTGGATTTCGATGCGTGTCGACGCCATCGCCCTGAGTTGCTCCACCGAGCTCGACGCCGACCGGTACGAGGTTTCGCTGATCACCAGCAACGCCAACGCGGCGATGCAGGCCAGCGGAAAGGCGTAGACGCTGCGTCCAAAACGCGCAAGCATCCTCAACCACATGGCCGCCCCCTAAACTGCATGCTCCACAGGTCTTCAGGTCGAGTGTCACCATGATCCGCATTGCCATCGTCGACGACCATGCCATCGTGCGCACCGGGCTGCGCCAATTCCTGTCCGAAGAGATCGGCCTGACGG
>JANMXL010000220.1:0-36150 GCA_031380885.1 Burkholderiales bacterium
GTCGCCTGGCGGTTCGGTCAAGGTCAAGGAAGGGATGGTGTTCTTTGTTAAAGACACTGGCGAGTCGTAATCCGGACCTTCAGCGGTGTCTGGACAAGGGCTATGCCCTGGCCCTCGATAGCGGGCACCTGGTCATTCGAGACATCCCCTATCTCGACGCCCAAGGTGCCCTGCAGTGGGGGGCCTTCGTCGGCCAGCTGACCTTTGAAGATCAGACGTTGGTCCGCCCACTTAATCATCAGTTCTACTTCTCCGGGCCGCGGCCATATGGACTCGACGGTCAACCCGTTCGTGGGCTAGGAGGCGGCGAGGCAAAGCTTGCTTTGAGCGAGAAATGCAGCGACTTTGTCGTTCAGCAACTCTTCTCGCACAAGCTGAAGAAAGATGGTCAAGCTCGTGACTACGCCGATCACTTCGAAAAGCTTGAGAGCCATGTGACCATGGTGAGTGGGCCGGCAATGGAAAAGTTCGGCGTCAGTCCGTACACGTTCCGCGAGTGCGAAGAGGAGCCCGAGAACTCGGTCTTCAGAGTACGAGACACGCTGACCAGCCGCGCCGCGATCACGGACCTGTCCAAGCTCTTCGAGAGCGACGTCATCGCGATCATCGGCCTGGGCGGAAGCGGATGCTATGTGCTCGACTTCATGGTCAAGACCCCGGTCCAGGAAATTCGCGGATTCGATTCAGACGACTTCTACGTGCACAACGCCTTTCGCTCCCCAGGGTACTTGAACGTTGAAGAGGGAACTGAGCTACGCCGACCCAAGGCTGAGGTCTACCAAAAGCGCTATGAGAACTTCCGCCACGGCCTTACGATCAAGTCGCAGTTCATCGATGAGACTTCTGGCCCGGATCTTGAAGGGGTCACGTTTGCATTCGTGGCAGTCGACAGGGGAAGTGCCCGCAAGGTCATTCTCGACCTGCTGATAGCGATGAAAATTCCGTTCGTCGACGTGGGTATGGGACTGAAGAGGTCCCATGACAGGATCAGCGGGACGGTGCGCACGACCTACTTCCCGGCCGAAAGTGGGCAGGCCGTCCGGGACCGCGGCTATGTGCCTGAGACCGACCCGCCGCCGGATGTCTACAAGAGCAACATCCAGATCGCCGAGCTGAACGCCCTGAATGCATCACTTGCCGTGCTGCGCTTCAAGCAACTTCGCGCGTTCTATCCGGGGCCTGCCGGGAAGGAAAACTTGCTCTTTACCTTGGACAACCTGTCCCTGGACTCTCCCGATGAAGATTAACTCCATGCGCCTGGAGCTCGTTGAGCTGATGCCTCCAAAGCTTGAGTTTGGCGTGCTCTACGTCTCGCAGAAGTACCGGACCGCAGCACACCTTTGCGCTTGCGGTTGCGGCGAAAAGATCCGCACGCAACTTGGTCCGCTGGGGTGGAGCTTCACCGACCAGCGCGCGGGACCAAGCCTGTCGCCTTCAATAGGCAACTGGCAAAAGCCTTGCCGATCGCACTACTTCATCAGGGCCGGACGAATCGTCTGGGCGGCACCGATGTCGGAGGCTGCAGTCCTGTATGGACGCGAACAGGAGATTCGGCGTCGAGATGCCTTCATGCGCGACACAAGTCGTGGCTGGTGGGGCCGGGTTAAGGATTGGTTCGGCCGTAAGTCTTAGCCGCCCGCACCTGGACTGCGGATTGGCAGTCGGCTCAAACTGAATTGCCCCGGACTCCTTAGGCCCCTTCAATTCGTCGGCGGACTGCCGCTGGTCGGAAGTAGGCCCCTGGTTCGCCTCAAAGCGGTCACCGCCAGCTGACCGCTACCAGTCTGAAGTGTCAGTCCGTGCTTCGACTTTGCCTACAGACTCATGCCTTCCGTGTCATGCGCAGCTTCGTCGATCCTCATCTTGCCCAGGACAATTGCTTCTCGGGCCGTTTCGCCGCGCATCCAATAGTCGAGCATGTCTGCCCAAGCTTGCATGAGAGCCCGCCTCGGCCCCGACAGCAGCGCATGGTTGTAGGCAGCGGCAACCTGGTCCTTCTTCTGGTGGGCCAGGCACGCTTCGACCAAGGCCTCCGGAAAAAGCGCGTCGTTGAGCCGTGACGAGAACGTTCGGCGCAGGTCGTGAACCGAAACAGGCAGAAACGGCTCCTGTTCTGGCTTTCGATCCGCGTTGATTCGGTCTACCGCCGCGGCGATCGTCCGATTCAGCGTGGCCGGGCTTATAGGCTCGGCGGAGTCGTAGCGGCTCGGGTGAACATACTTGCTCGACGGAAAGCAGGTTCGGAGCGTTGTCAGGATGTCCAGGGCCTGCTCGGCCAGGTAGACCGTGTGCTGTTTGCCCGCCTTCATTCGATCGGCAGGGATCAGCCACTGTGCCCGTTCCCAGTCCACTTCCGCCCAGTTGGCACCGATGAACTCGCCCTTGCGAACACCCGTCAGCAGCAAGAACCTGACAGCCAGGCGCAGTGTCGGGGCGGTGCCAGTCTTCTCAAGTCCATCGAGCAACGTCTTGATTTCATGGCGGCTCAGGTTGCGCTCACGGGGAACAAACGTCGCGTAGGCCTTCCGCGCAAGCGCTTCGGCCGGATTGGCGATGTCGACGCCCTTGCCATTGGCGAACCGGTAGACCTGCAACACCAGTTCCCTGGCGTGCACGGCCGCACCTGGCCCTCGTTCAGTCTTGACGCGGTCGAGCAACGCGCCCAGCGCGACCGGCTTGATTTCATCGAGGTTCAGCTTGCCGAATTGGAGGGCCAGGATGCGGTTGTAGATCGAACGCCGCAAACACAGCGTACTGTCGGCCAGCCGCTCGGCGCCGCTCTTGGCGTCTGACTTGAACTCGAAGTAGCGCGTGGCCCACCGCCCGAAGCTCATGGCGTCGGCGACCTCGCTGCGCTGCTCGACCTTGGCCCGTGCCGGCGAACGCCCTGAACTGACATCGACACGCGCCCGGGCCAGCAGCAGCCGTGCCTCCTCCAGAGTCACATCCATGCCGTAGGCCAGGTGAGATCGCTGGGCATGGCGTGCAACCGGCTCGTGGCGTCCGATGGTCAGCGTCTCACGTCGGCCGCTCAGCCGGTAGTCGTAGCGGAACGACCTGCTGCCGCTGGGCGAGACGACGATGTACAGGCCATTGCCGCCGTCGCTGACCTTGTAAGTCCGCTCGCCGGGCACCAATTCACGCAGCTTGGCTTCCGTCAATCCGCGACGCGTCTTTGCGCTAGCCAGCCCAATGCGAGCCCGATCCACCGATGTGTCCATGAGATCTCCGATCTGTCCGTTGTTGCAGGACCGGATACCGTCATGTGGTCTGACGGTATCGCCAAAGGCCTGCCAGCCTAGGCGCTCGGATACCGTCAGGTCAACCGTCAGGACGCCTGGGGCGTCTGTGGACTCTGTGGGACGTCGTGGGAAGCTAAGTCCTTGTCCCTACAGAGAAATCGGGTTGTCTTGGGATGCTCGGAAACACCGTGGGACGATCTTGACTCATTCCCACTCGATCGTGGCCGGCGGCTTGCTGCTGACGTCGTATGTCACGCGGTTGATTCCACGCACCTCGTTGATGATGCGGCTGCTCACGCGCTTGAGCAATGAATACGGAAGCTCCGCCCAGTCGGCGGTCATGAAGTCGCTGGTCTGCACCGCTCGCAGCGCCACGACCCATTCGTAGGTGCGGCCGTCGCCCATCACGCCCACGCTCTTGACCGGCAGGAAGACGGCGAAAGCCTGGCTGGTCAGGTCGTACCAGCTCTTGCCGGTGGCCGGGTCGATGGCCGCGCGCAATTCGTCGATGAAGATCGCGTCGGCACGTTGCAGCAGCGCCGCAAACTCTGGCTTCACCTCGCCCAGGATGCGCACGCCCAGGCCGGGGCCGGGGAACGGGTGGCGGTAGACCATGTCGTGCGGCAGACCCAGCGCCACACCGAGCGCGCGCACTTCGTCCTTGAACAGCTCGCGCAGGGGCTCCAGCAGCTTCAGGCCCAGCGTGGCGGGCAGGCCGCCAACGTTGTGGTGGCTCTTGATCGTGGCCTTCTTGGTGGCGGTGCCGCCGCTCTCGACCACGTCGGGGTAGATCGTGCCTTGGGCCAGCCACGTCGCGCCTTTGACGGCGCGACTCAGGTTCTCGCCTTTGGCTCCCTGCCCTGCTTTCAACTTCGCCGCCTCGGCCTGAAACACCTCGACGAACTCGCGGCCGATGATCTTGCGCTTGGCCTCGGGGTCGGTGACGCCCTTCAGGTGGCCGAGGAACTGTGCCTGCGCCTGCACATGGATCACCTTGGCGTGCAGCCGGCCGGCGAACATGTCCATCACCATGGCGCCTTCGTTCAATCGCAGCAAGCCGTGGTCGACGAACACGCAGGTGAGTTGGTCGCCGATGGCGCGGTGGATCAGCGCCGCGGCCACGCTGCTGTCGACGCCGCCCGACAGGCCGAGGATCACCTCCTCGTCGCCGACCTGCTCGCGGATGCGGGCAACCGCCTCGTCGACGTAATTGCCGATGACCCAGTCGCCTGCGCAGCCGGCGATGTCGCGCACGAAGCGCGTCAGCATCGCTGCGCCCTGCACCGTGTGCGTCACCTCGGGGTGGAACTGCAGCGCGTAGTAGCCGCGCGCCTCGTCGGCCATGCCGGCGATCGGGCAGCTCGGTGTGCTGGCCATCAGCTTGAAGCCCGGCGGCAGCGCGGTGACCTTGTCGCCGTGGCTCATCCACACCTTGAGCATGCCGTGACCTTCGGCGGTGGTGAAGTCAGCGACCTCGTTCAGCAGCCGGGTGTGGCCGTGGGCGCGCACCTCGGCATAGCCGAACTCGCGGTGGTCGCTCCAACTCACCGTGCCGCCCAGCTGCACCGCCATCGTCTGCATGCCGTAGCAGATGCCCAGCACCGGCACGCCGCAATCCCACACGGCGGCCGGGGCGCGCAGCTGGTGGTCTTCATAGGTGCTGGCGTGGCTGCCCGACAGGATGATGCCCTTGGCCCCGAAGCCGCGGATGAAGTCGTCGGACACATCGTTGGGGTGGATCTCGCAGTACACCTGCGCCTCGCGCACGCGGCGGGCAATCAGCTGCGTGACCTGCGAGCCGAAATCGAGGATGAGGATCTTGTCGTGCATGGCGGTCAGGTAAGAGGAAATAAGCAACCCGGATGCGTCGTCACGGGGTGCCGGGCCTTGCCATCGCGGCGCGCGGTGGCTGAGTGTCCATGCGGCGGAAATGCGTCCACGCCAAAAACAGCGCCATGGCCTGCAACAGCGCGCCGCAGTACAGCGGCGCGCCGATCGCCCAGTGCCCTTGGGGCAGGTGCGACACCATCATCAGCAACGGCGTGGTGATCAGCGGCCCCAGCACGGCAGTCAGGCTGTTGAGTGCGCTCACCGCCCCCATCGTCTGGCCCTGGCTGCGGTCGTCGGCGGCGCTGGAGACAATGCTCTGGATCGACGAGCTGACGGTGAAGCCGAGCACGTTGGCGAAGATCACCGCGTACATCATCCAGCCGGCGACCGCGGCGCCCCACAGCGCATACGCCAGCATCGACGAGATGAGGCCGAAAACTGCCAGCCGGTGTGGCGGAAATTTCTTCAGCAGCTTGCCGAGCAGGTAGCCCTGCACAAATACCGAGACCACGCCGATCGCGGCCAGCGACCAGCCGTTGGCACTCGAATCCCAGCCGAATTTGAAGGTGGCGTAGAGCACCCAGCTGTTGTAAAGCACGCCCTGAGCCAGCCCGGTACAGGCGATCACGCCCACCAGTCGGCCCACCCCCTTCAGGTTCGCAAGCGCCTTCAGCGAGGTGATCGGGTTGGCAGAGCGCCATGAAAAGGCGCGTCGCCGATCCAGCGGCAGCGACTCGGGCAACACGAAACAGCCATAGGCCAGGTTGACCAGGGCGAACCCACCGGCGACAAAAAACGGCAGGTGCAAATCGATGGCCCCGAGCACCCCGCCCATGGCCGGGCCGAGGATGAAACCGATGCCGAACATCGCACCGAGCATGCCGAAGCGCTTGGCGCGTTCTTCCGGCGCCGAAATGTCGGCCACGTATGCGTTCGCGACCGCGGCATTGGCCTGCAAGCCGCCACCCAACAAGCGCACCACGATCAGCATCCACAGCGTGGACGACAACGCCGTGGCAAAGAAGGTGAACGCCAGGCCGCAGAAGCCGAGCAATAGCACCGGGCGCCGGCCATAGCGGTCGGACAGCCCGCCCAGGATCGGCGCCCCGAAGAAGTTGGCGATACCGAAAGCGAAGCTGACCACGCCGAGCCAGAAAGCGTGATCGGTCTGCGAGCCGGTGAGGCTGCCGACCAGCGCCGGAATCACCGGGACGATGATGCCGATCGACACCATGTCGATCAGCACGGCGATCAGGATGAAGGGCATGGCCGCCTGGCGTTTGTCGCGCGGCACCTTGGGCACGGGCAGGTTCAACGCATCGGCAGGTGCCGCCGCGCCAGCGTTGTCGATCACGGGCGTCGTCATTCCATGCGGTAGTTCGGCGCTTCCTTCGTGATCTGCACGTCGTGGACGTGGCTCTCGCGGATGCCAGCACTGGTGATCTCGACGAACTCGGCCTTGCTGCGCATCGCCTCGATGCTGGCGCAGCCGCAGTAGCCCATCGCCGCGCGGATGCCGCCGGCCATCTGGAACACGATGCTGATCATCGAGCCCTTGTACGGCACACGGCCTTCGATGCCTTCGGGCACCAGCTTGTCGGCGTTCGGGTTGGCGCCGGTGTTGTCCTGGAAGTAGCGGTCGGCGCTGCCCTGCTGCATCGCGCCGATGCTGCCCATGCCTCGGTAGCTCTTGTAGCTGCGGCCTTGGAACAGCACGATCTCGCCCGGCGCCTCTTCGGTGCCGGCGAACATGCCACCCATCATCACCGTGTGGGCGCCCGCCGCCAGTGCCTTGGCGATGTCGCCCGAGTAGCGAATGCCACCATCGGCAATCAGCGGCACGCCGCTGCCGGCAAGTGCTTTCGCGACGTTGTCGATCGCGGTGATCTGCGGCACGCCGACGCCGGCGACGATGCGGGTAGTGCAAATCGAGCCGGGGCCGATGCCCACTTTCACGCCGTCGGCACCGGCCTCAACCAGTGCCAGCGCCGCCGAGCCGGTGGCGATGTTGCCGCCGATCACATCAACGTTCGGGTAATGTTGCTTTACCCAACGGACTCGCTCGATCACGCCCGCGCTGTGGCCGTGCGCGGTGTCGACCACGATGGCATCGACACCGGCGCGCACCAGCGCCTCGACGCGCTCTTCGGTGCCTTCGCCCACGCCCACCGCCGCACCCACGCGCAGCTTGCCTTGGGCATCGCGCGCGGCGTTCGGGAAACTGGTTTGCTTGGTGATGTCCTTCACCGTCATCAGGCCGCGCAGTTCACCGGCGCTGTTGAGCACCAGCACGCGTTCGAGCTTGTGCAGGTGCATCAGCGCCTTGCCGTCTTCGAGAGTGGCGCGTTCATCGACGGTGACGAGGCGTTCGCGCGGCGTCATGATCTCGCGCACCGGTGCATCGAGCCGGGTCTCGAAGCGCAGATCGCGGTTGGTGACGATGCCCACCACCCGGGCGCCTTCGAGCACTGGGAAGCCCGACACGCCATGTTGGCGCGACAGTTCGACAACGTGGCGCACGGGGGTGTCCGGGGTGACCGTGATCGGGTCCCGCAAGATGCCGGACTCGTAGCGCTTGACCCGCGCCACCTCGGCCGCCTGCTGCTTCACGCTGAGGTTCTTGTGCACGATGCCCATGCCGCCCTCTTGCGCAATGGCAATGGCGAGGCGGGCTTCGGTCACCGTGTCCATCGCGGCGGACACCAGTGGCAAATTCAACTCGATGTTGCGGGAGAGCCGGGTGGCGAGGTGGGTGTCGCGGGGCAACACCTGGGAGAACGCTGGCACCAACAACACATCGTCGAAGGTGAGCGCTTTACCAAGAAGGCGCATGGAAAGGGCTCCTGACGCAAAACGAAATTATAGGGATGCCGCAACAGACGCACGCTTTTGGCGCGCTTCAGGGGGCGGTACGGCGCGGCACCACGGGTACACTTTTCTGCAGTCAGGTTTGAAGGGCTTCCACCATGCGTCCAGGGTTCGTTGCGATCTGCGGAGCAGTACTCCTCGCCAGCCTGTGCACACCGGCGTTGGCGCAGTGGAAATGGCGCGACAAGAACAACCAGGTCCAGTACAGCGACCTGCCGCCGCCGCAAGGCGTGCCGGAGGCCAGCATCCTGCAGCGGCCCGCCGCGGCGAACCGGCGCGTCCTGCCCGCAGTGGCGGCCTCTTCGGCGCAACCTGCAGCGTCAGCGGCCTCCGGTCTGGCGCCCGCGAAAGTGGTGGAGCCCGAGCTCGAAGCCAAGTTGCGCAAGGAAGAACAGGAAAAAGCCGCCAAGGCGAAGGCCGAGGCCGACAAGCTGGCGGCGCAGAAGGCCGACAACTGCAACCGCGCCCGCATGCAGCTGCGCGGGCTCGACGATGGCCTGCGAGTGGCCCGCGTCAATGAAAAGGGCGAACGCGAATTGCTCGACGACAAGGGCCGCGCGGTTGAAGCGGCCCGCAACCGGGAAGTGATCAGCGCCGACTGCAGGTAGCGCGCGTTGCGTTCGCGCGGCGCTCGTTCGTTCAGCGCTGGTTCGTTCAGCGCTTAGGGGTGCGCTGCTGCCGATGCCGCTGACGCCGTGCTTCCATCGGGTCAACGTGCAGCGAGCGGTAGATCTCGACCCGATCACGATCGCGCAAAACGTGGTCGAGCGCCCTGAGCTGCCCCCACACGCCGACCTTCAACGTGGCGCCGTCCGTCTGTGGACACAGGCCGCTGCGCTGCAGGGCCTCGCGCACCGAAGCGCCAGGCGGGAGTTGCAGGTCGATCTGCTGGATTTGCCCCGCGGCCGGGCTGGTCACCACCGCCACCGAGATGAAAGCAGCGTGTTCAGCGCTCACATCAGCGGTCACATCAGCGGTCACCATAGACCTGCGCAGCGCGCTTGACAAAGGAGTCGACGAAGGTGCTGGCAATGCGGTCGAACACCGGGCTGACCACCGCTTCCAGCGCCACGCTGGCGAATGCGTAGCGCAACTCGAACTCGATCCTGCAGGCCTGTGTTTCAGAGCCCACCGGCTGGAACAACCATTGGCCTTCGAGCGCCGAAAAGGGGCCATCGACCAGCGTCAGCCGCACCGCTCGGTCGGTGTCGTGTTCATTGCGGGTGGTGAAGGCGTGGCGGATGCCGGCAAAGGCCAGATGCAGCCGTGCGGTCATCGTGGTGCTTGTGTCTTCCAGCACCTCGGCGCGAGCGCACCAGGGCAGGAACTTCGGATAGTCGGCCACCGCGGTGACCAACTCGTACATCTCGTGTGGTGAGTACCACAGCAGCACTGACTTTTTGACGTGCTTCATACAATGCCGCCATTCTATGGACGCGTTCCCCGCGCGATTGCCCCCTCATGTCTATTGCCGAGAACCGACGCGCGCGGTACGACTATCACATCGAAGAACGCTACGAAGCCGGCATGATGCTGCAGGGCTGGGAGATCAAGGCGATACGCGCCGGGCAGGTCCAACTGACCGACGGCTATGTGGTGATCCGTGATGGCGAGCTGTTCCTGATCGGCTGCCGCATTAATGCGCTGCGCAGCGCCTCGACCCACATCAGCCCCGAAGCCGACCGCACGAAAAAGCTGCTGCTGCACAAGGAAGAGATCAAGCGGCTGGTCGGCAAGGTCGAGCAGAAGGGCTTCACGTTGGTGCCGCTGAACCTGCACTACAAGGGCGGCCTGGTGAAGGCAGAGATCGCGCTGGCCAAAGGCAAGGCCGAGCACGACAAGCGCGACACCGAAAAGAAACGAGACTGGGATCGTGAAAAGAGCCGACTGATGAGACATAAAGTCTCATCCAAGACGTGAGTCTTGCGGCCCGAAGGGACGGAGGCACTTTCGCGGCACGCAAAAAGGAAGATTGATGAGACACAAGGTCTCATCCAAGGCATAGCGCCTGCAGAGCGCAATGGCGGCGGCCCTTTCGCGGCACGCAAAAGGCCTCAGCCCGACACCGCACCCTGCCACCGTCGACCCAAGCCCCAATCCGCCGCTTTGCAGCGCGAGACGAGCCGCATCAACGGCAGCTCGGCCACATGGTGGAACAGCGCACCGGCGGCGATGCTGCCGCTCCAGGCCAGCAGCACCCCGATGGCCTGCAGCCAGGCCAGTGGCGGCACGAATGCCGTGAACGCCGCATTGACCACCATGCAGACCGGGAAGTGAACCAGGAAGGTCGCGTAGCTGATCTGACCCAGGTAGTGCAGCACGTCAAGCCCCGTAGAACGTGCAGAGGCTGGTCGTGCACGCAGCCGCCCGCGGATGGGATGCGAAGCCCACAGCAGCACCGCCAGTGCCGTCGCCAGCGCCAGCCGCCCGCGCCATTCCAGCCACAAACTAAACAGCACACTGAGCAGTGCAAGCGCAAACCCGGCGCGCGCTGAGCGGCCGCCACGCGCCCACGCGGCGAGTACGCCCAGGCCATGCGCCGCGAAGAAGTACGGCGCGCAGACATCCCATTTCGGGTCCCGATTCACACAGACCGCCGACCACGCCACGGCCACCACCACACCCCAGGGCAAGGCGCGGCGCACGGCATCTGAGCCCTTCAGCACCGCAGCCACCAGCGCCAGCCACAGCAGCAACGCAGCGTACAGCTGCAGGTCGATCGAGATGTACCAGATGCCAGCCGACAGCGCTTCTTCACCGATCAGGTCCTGGGCCAGCAACACATGCCAGAAAAACTGCATCGGACGCGGCGCCAGTGGCACCGACGGGTGCGCCATCCAGCTGCGCGCCAGCGCCGCCGCGGCAATCGCCAGCAGCAGGGCCAGCGCCAGCGGCAGAGCCAGGCGCAGGTAGCGCTCGAACAAGCGGGAACACAACCGCGGCGGCGTGCGCAGATGCCCGTCGGGTGCCAGGCTCAGCGCGGCCAGGTAACCACTCACCACCAGGAAAACCTGCACCACCATGCGCGCCGGATCGGCCAGCCAGTCGATCACCCACGGCATCAGCGGCGCCGCGCGATCGGCCATCGGGCCATAGAACGCCAGGTGGTGCAGCACGATCAGCTGCGACGCAATGACCTTCAGCAGATCGATCAACGGCAGCCGTTGCGGCTCACGCACGCTCACCCCAACACCGACAGCGCCTGCTCGCAGTCGCCGATCAGGTCGGTGACCGATTCCAGCCCGACCGAAAAGCGCACCAGCGTGCCAGGCCACGCCGGCCGGGCCCGCATCGCGCTCAGTTGGTAGGGCACGACCAGACTGACCGGCCCGGCCCAGGAATAACCAATCTTGAACAGCCGCAGCGCGTCAACGACGGCATGCACCTGTGCAGCGCTGTAGCGCGCATCGAAGACGACCGAGAACAGCCCGGCCGACGCGCTGCACAGCCGCAGCCAAGCTTCGTGCCCCGGGGACCCCGCCAGCGCGGGATGCAGCACCTGCGCGACCTCGGAACGCGTGCTCCACCACACCGCCAACTGGCGCCCTGCAGCGTCTTGTGCCTGATAGCGCAAGGGCAGTGTCGGCAGTGAGCGCAGCAGCAGCTCGGCATCGTTGCCGCCAACGCCCCAGCCCATGCGCATGTGCGTGGCCTTCAACTGCAGGTGCAGTTGCTCGTCGCGCGTGGTGGCTGACCCCATCATCACGTCGGCGCCGCCCGACGGGTATTTGGTCAGCGCGTGCACCGAGATGTCCACACCGAGCCCGGGTTCGATCTCGAACGCATTGAACGCGATACCAGCACCCCAGGTGTTGTCGAGCGCAACCAACGCGCCATGCGCGCGCACCAGGCGGATCAGCACCGGCAGATCGGGGAACTCCATCGTCACCGAGCCGGCGGCTTCGAGCCACACCAGCTTGGTTGCCGGGCTCAGCGCTGCGGCCAGTGACGACGGGTCCATCGCATCATAGAAGCGGTGCGTGATGCCCCAGCGCGCGAGTTCACCGCGTGCCAACTCCTTGTTCGGGCCATAGGCGTTGTCAGGAATCAGCACCTCGTCGCCCGCACGCAGCAACGCCATGTCGACCAGCGCGATCGCCGCCAGACCGCTGGGCACCAGCAGCGTCTGCAGCCCGCCTTCGAGCGTGGCGAGGCGCTCTTCCAGCGTGAAGGTGGTGGGCGTGCCGTGCAGGCCGTAGGTGTAGCCGGTCTTGTCTTTCCACTGGCGGGCGTGCAGCGCCTGCGTGTTGGCGAAGATGACGGTCGAGGCCTTGTGCACCGGCGGCTGGACGGCGGCGAAACCGCTCGGCGGCGTGTAGCCGTGGTGGATCAGCGCCGTCGCGACGTCATCCGTGGCGCCGGCCATGGTCAGACCGGCAGCCCGATCAGGTCGTGGCCCTGCGTGCCGACGATGCGCGCGCGGGTGAACTCACCGACCTTCAGGGTCTTCGATGCCTTCTCGGGCGGCAGCAGCTTCACCACCCCATCGATCTCCGGCGCGTCGGCATAGCTGCGGCCGGTGCCACCTCGGCGGCCGAGCGCGGGTGCGGCATCGACCAGCACCTGCATCGTCGCACCCACGCGGCGCGCCAGCTTGGCGGCAGACACCGCTTCGGCGACTTCCATGAAGCGCGCGCGGCGTTCTTCGCGCAGTGCGACGGGCAGCGCGCCGGGCAGCTCGTTGGCCGCCGCGCCGGCCACCGGCGAGTAGGCGAAACAGCCGGCACGGTCGATCTCGGCGGCACGCATGAAGTCGAGCAGGTGCTCGAACTCGGCCTCGGTTTCACCCGGAAACCCGGCGATGAAGGTGCTGCGGATCACGATCTCGGGGCACACCTCACGCCAGCGCTGGATGCGTTCGAGGTTGCGCTCGCCGCTGGCTGGGCGCTTCATGCGCTTGAGCACATCGGGGTGCGAATGCTGCAACGGCACATCGAGGTAGGGCAGCACCAGGCCCTGCGCCATCAACGGCAGCACCTCGTCAACGTGCGGGTACGGATAGACATAGTGCAGCCGCACCCAGGCGCCATGCGGGGCTGCAAGTTCACCGAGCTTTTCGCACAGATCGAGCATGCGCGTCTTCACCGGCTTGCCGTCCCAGAATCCGGTGCGGTACTTGACATCGACGCCGTACGCGCTGGTGTCCTGACTGATCACCAGCAGCTCCTTGACGCCGGACGCGAACAGGCGCTGCGCCTCGCCGAGCACATCGCCGATGGGCCGCGACACCAGGTCACCACGCATGCTCGGGATGATGCAGAACGTGCAACGGTGGTTGCAGCCTTCGCTGATCTTCAGATAGGCGTAGTGGCGCGGCGTCAGCTTGACGCCGATGTCGTTCGGCGCCGCAGTCGCAGGCACGAGATCGGTAAACGGGTCGTGCTGCTTCGGCGCGTACCGGTGCACTGCGTCCATCACCTCGTGGGTGGCGTGCGGGCCGGTCACGGCCAGCACGCTCGGGTGCATCTGGCGTACCAGGTTGCCGCCGGCATCGCCCGCTTTGGCGCCCAGGCAGCCGGTGACGATGACCTTGCCGTTGGCGGCCAGCGCCTCGCCGATGGTGTCCAGGCTTTCCTTGACCGCGTCGTCGATGAAGCCGCAGGTGTTGACGATCACCAGGTCGGCGCCCGCAAAGGTTTTCGAGGTGTCGTAGCCCTCGGCGCGCAGCTGGGTGAGGATCAGCTCCGAATCGGTCAGCGCCTTCGGACAACCGAGCGACACGAAGCCGATTTTCGGGACGCCAGGTGTGGCTGCGGTGATCGGGTGTTCGGCGGTGCTGGCGTCAGAGGTCATGCCTGCATTTTCGCCTCAAAGCCCGGGCTGGCTTGGCGAGCGCTGCGCGTCAGCGTTTCGGCGGGAAGCTGGGCACGCCGGGGAACAGCGTGCCGGCCTGTTTGGCCATCTGCTCCTGCATCTGGGTGAACATCGATTTCGACTGTTCGAGGTAGGTGCTCATCAGGCCCTGCACCGCCGGTGCCTGGCCGTTCAAGAACTGGCTCCACAACTCGGGCGTGTGGCCCGCGGTGTCGTACAGCCCCAGGGCAGGGTCGGCCAGCCGACCCTGAATCTCGGTGAAGGTCTGCAGGTTTTTTTCGAGGTAGGAACCCATCATGCCCTGCATGCTGTGGCCGTAGAAGCGGATGATCTGCGCCAGCATCTGGCTGGAAAACATCGGCACACCGCCGCTTTCTTCTTCCAGGATGATCTGCAGCAAGATGCTGCGCGTCAAATCTTCCGCGGTCTTGGCATCGCGCACGACGAAGCTTTCGCCCGACATCACCATCTTCTTCACATCGGCCAGCGTGATGTAGCTGCTGGCCGTCGTGTCGTAGAGCCGACGGTTCGGGTACTTCTTCAGCACCCTGACTTCGACGGCATCCGCGCTCGTCGCCGTGTCGGTGCTGTCGGCATGCTTCGGCTGGGCAGGTCGTCGGGTAGTTGCCATCAGAGGCCTCTTGTCGCTGAATTGTGCAGATGCAGCAAAATTGTAGAAGCCGGGGCCGCAGCGCTCGTAACGGATTTACCCGTGCTGCGCCAGATCGCAGCCACGTAGACGCCATCGTTCACCGAATGACTGTGGCGTCACCTTCGTGCAAGAATTTGTCATCCGATCGCGCTGTCGGACGTTATTGCAGTTCCCACCAACGGAGATTTCACTCATGAGCATCACCAATCGCCGCACCTTCATGTTGCATGTCGTGGTCGGCGGCAGCGCGATCGCCGCCTCGCAGGCCATGGCGCAGGGCGCCCCAATGGTCGCCGAGACCGATGCCAACGCGGTCGCTCTCGGCTACAAGGCAGATGCGACCAAGGTCGATCTGAAGAAGTACCCGGCGCACAAGCCCACCCATCACTGCGGCAACTGTGCCTTGTTCCAAGGGAAGGCCACCGATGCAGCTGGTGGCTGTCCGTTGTTTGCCGGCAGGCAAGTGGCAGCCAAGGGCTGGTGCAGCGCCTACGCACCGAAGGCGGGCTGATTTATCGTTCGCCAGGCAAGGCGCGGGTCGGCCTAGGCAGACTCGCGCCGCGTCTTCGCCGGGCCTATCCCGGTGGTCTGGACGAAAGTAGGCTTCGTCTCAGCGTTGCCAGCGCGACCACAGGTCGCTGCCGTGAACCAATCCCGAAGCCAACAGCCACATCGAGATCCACAGCCACCATGCGTTGGTGAGTGCGCTGCGCAGTGCGAACATCAGGCACAGACCGGACACCCAGTTGGCGACAAAGTCCTTCGCCGCCACGCCCTTGCCGGTGCGCAGCCGGTAGACCCACAGTGCAACACCCTCGATCAGCGTGAAGCCGATAACGATGGTGATGAGCCCCTCGGGCGACAGCCAGTCGCTCACCACTGATCAGCACGCATCAGGCGCGCGCGAAGCCCATCAGGTGGGCCATGTCCTTGAGGAAGATGCGCACATGCGCCATCGGCTTCTTGCGCGCCAGCTCCTTGTTCATGTACGACTCGAACGTGAGTTGTTGAACGTCCTTGTCTTCGCAGATCTTGACGAAGCTCTCGCGCCGCTTGTCCGTCGCGTACCAGAACCACTGCATGATGCCGAGCACGCGGAACACCGTGCCGTGGGCCTTCATGAAGCGTTTGCGGGCGAGTTTCAGTGACTTGACGTCGCCAGTGCGCAGCAGCGCATCGACCGACTCGGCGGCCAGCCGCCCGCCGACCATGGCGTAGTAGATGCCCTCGCCCGATGCGGGCGCGACCACGCCGGCGGCATCGCCTGCAACCACCACATCGCGGCCGTTGTCCCAGCGTTTCAGTGGTTTCATCGGCAGTGGTGCCCCTTCACGCCGCAGCGTTTCAGCGCCACCCAGGCCCGCTTCTTCGCGCAACGTGCCCACGGCGCCACGCAGCGAGAAGCCCTTGTCGGCGCTGCCGGTGCCGATGCTCAGCGTGTCACCGTGTGGAAACACCCAGCCGTAAAAATCGGGCGAGACCGAACCTCGGTAAATCACATCGCAGCGCGAGCCGTCATAACCTGCAGGCTTGACCTCGGGTGCGCGAATGATCTCGTGGTACGCGAACACATACTGAGTGTCTTTGGCACCAGGCACGGCCTGGCTGGCGACCTTGGAGCGCGCGCCGTCGGCGCCGATCACCGTCCGCGCGCGCACGCTGGTCGGGACGCCTTCGGTCAGTTCGCCCGGCTTGGCGCTGCGGCGCTCGCGGCCGTCACGGGCGGTGTAGTGGACGACGCTGACACCGTCGTCGTCGCGCGTCAGCTTGTCGAAGGTGCCACTGCGCCGCACTGCGCCGCTGGCCGCCGCGCGCTCGCGCAGCCATTCGTCGAACACATCGCGATCAACCATGCCGACGAACCCGTCTTCGATCGGGATGTCGACCCGCTTGTCCTTCGGCGAGATCATCCGCGCCGAGCGGGCCTTGGCGACCAGCAGTTCATCGGGGATCGCAAAGTCCTTGATCAGGCGCGGCGGGATCGCCCCACCGCAGGGCTTGATGCGCCCGACCCGGTCGAGCAGCAGCACCGACCGGCCCTGCCGCGCCAGGTCGTGGGCAGCCGTTGCACCTGCAGGGCCGCCACCGACGACGACCACATCGAAAATTTCGGGCGTGCTCATGTCATACACCTCGCGTTCAACTCGACTTGATGAGGCCGACAGGGGCGTCACCGGCTTGGAGATCTCGAACCGACAAGCGCGGTGTCGAGACCAGGGTGGCACCGCGACGCGGTGCCACGTAAGGGGTGTCGCGAGCCGTCGGCACCGCCGAGGCAACTCCGACAGCGCGCAGCGCCAGCCAGGCGGCCAGCACAAACAGCACCGCCTCGAAGGCGAAGACAGCGGAATACGCCACGCCGGGCGCACCGAACCACCAGTGCGCCAGATCACTGGCACCGGTACCGGCAAGACCCCCGAGGCCGAACGCCACCGCCTGCGCGGCGCCCCACAGGCCCATGCGCACACCCTCGCGAGACTCGCGACCCTGGCTGGCCAGACTCATCATCGAGCCGATCGCGGCAATCGAGAACGCGCCGTTCGAGACGCCCATCAGAAACACCGTCGCTTTGAGAGGCCACACCCCGTTGCTGAGGCCAGCCATCACCAGACCGGCCAACGCGAGGGCCGAAGCCAGACAACCGCCGACCGTCCAGGCACGCAGTGATGCCCCGCGCCCGGCAGACGCACGGTCGGTTTCGACGCCACGCTCGGACAGTCGCGCCATCCAGCGACCCAGCACGCCGCTGCCAGCGACCGCGACCAGCACCATGCCCAGCAACACGCCGCTGTGCTGAACGCCGGACAGTTGTGTCGACTGGCCCGGCGTGTAGCCGAACACCGATCCGGAGAAGGGTTCGAGGATCAGGTCCTGCGAGCTGTAGGCCAGCATTGAGACGAAGACGAAGATCGTGAAGCGACGGGCCGTAGGTTCAGCCCACACCTGGGACAGCGCGACGCGAAAGCCAGGGGACGCGGGGGCTGCGGGGCTGGCAGACGCAGGCGATGCAGCGTCAGCGGTGCCTTCCAATCCGCGCAAGGCCAGCGTCGAGACCATGAAGGCCAACAGCGACACGGCGGCCGTCACCATCAGAAGGCGCTGCGGCGAATAGGGATCGAGCAGCTTGCCGGCCGTGCCAGCCGTCACCGCGAAACCGACGATCATCATCATCCAGACGATGGTGGCCGCGGCGGCTCGCCGCTCGGCCGGAACACGCTTGGCGAGCATCACGAGCAATGAAGTGCCGCAGGCGCTGACGCCCAGACCGATCAGCGCGAAACCGAACACCGCCAGCGCAATGCCCGCGGCGGGCTGCGTTGCCATCCACACCACCGCCAGCGCCGACGTCACCCCGCCGACGGCGAGCGACGCCATGCCGCCGATCAACCACGGTGTGCGACGCCCACCGACATCGGAGCCATGCCCCATCCGCGGCCGCACCACCTGAATCAGGTAGTGAAAGGCCACCAGGATGCCGGGCAGCAGGGCCGGCAGCGCCAGCTCAACCACCATGATGCGGTTCAGTGTCGAGGTGGTCAGCACCACCACCGCGCCCATGCAGGCCTGCACCAAGCCGAGCCGGGCAATGCCGATCCAGCCGAACTGCCGGGTCATGTCGCCGCCTGACCCAAGGTGCGCAATGCGAATGCGCTGACCATCATCCCCGCGACAAACAGGGGCACGCCAAATCCGCTGTAGAGCAGCGCGCGATCGATCGGCTTGTCGAGGAAATAGTCCATCAGCAGCGCTTGCAGCAGCATCAGTGCGCCCACCGTGATCGCATGCATTGGGGCGCCCCAGAAAATCAGCAGCAGCACGACGACGAACTGCGGCGCCAGCATGAACAGGCAGGCCGCACGCGCCGCGCCCTGCACGCCGAGCTGCACGGGCAGCGAGGCGATGCCCATGCGCTTGTCGCCTTCGACCGCCTTGAAATCGTTCAGCGTCATGATGCCGTGCGCGCCAGCGCTGTAGAGCGCAGCCAGCGCCAGCGTGCGGCCATCGGGCATCGCTCCGCCGGCCATCACGGCCGCACCGGTCACCCACGCGAGCCCTTCGTAGCACAGGCCGCACGCGGCATTGCCCCACCAGCCGTTTTGTTTCAGCCGCAGTGGTGGCGCGCTGTAGGCCCAGGCCAGCACCAGACCAGCCGCCCCCGCAGCAAAGCCCCAGGTACCGAGCGTGGTGGCGACGCCCAGCGAGAGCGCGGTCCAGGCGATGGCGATGTACAGCCCCCAGCGACCCGGCATGCGGCCCGAGGGAATCGGGCGGTGCGGCTCATTGATCGCATCGACATGCCGATCGAACCAGTCGTTGACCGCCTGGCTGCTGGCACAGACCAGCGGGCCGGCCAGCAGCACGCCGGTGACGATCAGGAACCAGCGGCCCTCGGGCGACACGCCAGAGGCAATCACCCCGCAGCAGAACGCCCACATCGGCGGAAACCAGGTGATCGGCTTCAGCAGCTCCGCAACGACGGGCCAGGCAGGTACCGATGAGGGAACAGGCAGGGTACGGGACGACATGCCGATGATTTTGAGATTGACACTTGAGAGTGTCAATCTAAACTTACACTTATTGCGGCTGTCGACGATCGTGAAGACACTCGCCATGCAGTATCCCGAGGGTCACACGACCGATGAAGTCCGGCACTTTCGTTGAACATGGTTATCCCGCCCCTGCCGATGCTGAATCGGCAGGCCGTGCCGACGCAGCGCCCACCGCCCTGGTGATCGGCAGCGGCTTCGGCGGCCTGGCTGCCGCCATCCGACTGCGTGTTCGGGGCTATCAGGTCACGGTGTTGGAACAGCTCGATGCTGCCGGCGGCCGCGCCTATGTTCATCGACAAGACGGCTACACCTTCGACGCCGGGCCGACCATCATCACCGTGCCGTTCATGCTCGAAGAGCTGTGGGCGCTGTGCGGCCGCAAGATGTCCGACGATGTCGAGTTGCGCCCGCTGGATCCGTTCTATCGCATCCAGTTCGACGACGGCACGTACTTCGACTACAGCGGCGACCACACCGCGATGCGTGCCGAGGTCGCCCGCTTCAGCCCGGCGGATCTGGCCGGCTACGACTCGTTCATCGCCGAGTCCGACCGCTGCTACAAGCTGGGCTTCGAGGAACTCGCCACCGTGGCCTTCGACACCGTCGGCGACCTGCTGGCGGCCGTTCCGTCGATGATGAAGATGAAGGCCTGGCAGACGCTGTACTCGATGACGGCGCGGCATCTGCGCGACCCGAAGCTGCGCATCGTGTTCAGCTTCCATCCGCTGCTGATCGGCGGCAACCCGTTCGCCTGCACCTGCGTTTACAGCCTGATCACTGCGCTGGAGCGCAAGTTCGGCGTGCACTGGGCGATGGGCGGCACCGGTACTTTGGTTCAAGGCCTGGTCAGCCTGCTGGAAGGCAGCGGTGCGTGCTTGCGGCTGAACGCCGAGGTGCGGGAGATCACCTGCGTGCCGACACCGGGGGGACAGCCACGCGCCACCGGCGTCACGCTGGCCAGCGGCGAGCACCTGGCGGCCGACATCGTGGTGTCGAACGCCGACACCGCTTGGACCTACAAGCACCTTATTCGTCCGCAATTCCGGCGCCACTGGAGCGACCGCAAGATCGACAAGGGCCGCTACTCGATGAGCCTGTTCGTCTGGTACTTCGGCACCGATCGACAGTACCCTGATGTGCCGCACCACATGATGGTGCTCGGCCCACGCTACCGCGAACTGCTCAACGACATCTTCAAGGCGCATGTGCTGGCCGAGGACTTCAGCCTCTACCTGCACCGCCCGACGGCCTCCGACCCATCGATGGCGCCACCTGGCTGCGATGCGTTCTACGTGCTGGCACCGGTGCCGCACCTGGACAGCGGCACCGACTGGCAGGCCAAAGCAGAGCCTTACCGGCAGGCGATTGCCGACGCGCTCGATCGCAAGGTGATGCCGGGCTTCCAGAAGCACATCGCCACCTCGCGCATCACCACGCCGCAGGACTTTCACGACCGACTGCTGTCCTTCAAGGGCGCGGCGTTCGGGCTGGAGCCGGTGCTGCTGCAAAGCGCCTGGTTTCGCCCACACAACCGCAGTGAAGACATCGCTGGCCTGTTCATGGTCGGCGCCAGCACGCACCCCGGCGCGGGTGTACCCGGCGTGTTGGCCTCGGCCAAGGCACTCGAATCGGTGGTGCCGACCGTCGCGTCATTCGCCCTGCCCGACCTCACGACCGCGGCCCCGGCCTGATCCGACTGAAGCACAAAACCACAAGGAGCCTCATGCAGCCCCAACAAGCCTTGGCCGATCACTCAGTCGATGACCGGTCCGCCCCATCGCTCACCTTGGTTTCTGGCCACCGCGCGAGCGTCGACAGTCGGCACAGCATGGACCTGCACGACTGCGAATCGCTGATGCGCACCGGATCGAAGAGCTTCTTCGCCGCCTCGCTGGTGCTGCCCGGCCGGGTGCGGGCGCCGGCCACCGCGCTGTATGCCTTCTGCCGACTGGCCGACGACACGATCGACCTGGAAAGCCACCTGCATGGCGGGCCGATGGGGGCGCTGCATCACCTGCAACAGCGCCTGCAGCGCATCTACGACGGCTGCCCGTCGCCGGTGCCGGCGGACCGGGCCTTGTCGGCCGTGGTGGCGCAGTTCAACATCCCGAAGGCGCTGCTCGATGCCTTGCTGGAGGGTTTCGAGTGGGACCTGCAATCGCGCGGTTACGACAGCATTGCGCAATTGCACGATTACGGCGCCCGCGTCGCAGGGACTGTCGGCTCGATGATGGCCATCATCATGGGCGTGCGCAGCCCACAGGCACAGGCACGGGCCTGCGAGCTGGGCCTGGCGATGCAGCTGACCAACATTGCGCGCGATGTCGGCGAAGACGCCCGCAACGGGCGCCTGTACCTGCCGCGCGACTGGATGCGCGAGGCCGGGATTGACCCCGATGCATGGCTGCGCGCACCGACCTTCAGCCCGGCGCTGGGCTCGGTGGTCGCGCGGCTGCTGGTCGAGGCCGACAACCTGTACGAACGTGCGGCGCAGGGCATTGGCGTGCTGCCACGCGATTGCCGGCCAGCAATTCAGGCGGCGCGCCTGGTCTATGCCGACATCGGCCGGGAGGTCGCGCGGGCGGGCTTTGATTCGGTGTCGCGCCGCGCGTGCGTGTCGTCGCAGCGCAAGCTCGGATTGATGGCGGTGGCCTTCGGTGCCGCGGCGATGTCACCGACGCGGCGCCACGCTGCAGACGGCACCGACCTGGTGCCGGTGCCGGCGATCCAGTACCTGGTCGATGTGGCGGCCACCTCACCAGTCGCCACGCCAACCGCACCGGCAGCCGCCACCGGTCGGGCATTCGAAATCCAGGCCCGCAAATCGAGATTCGACGAGCGCATGTTGTGGACGATCGGCCTGTTCGAGCGCCTCGAAGAACGTCAACTCGCGAGCAATTCCTTCGCCGGTGCGGGGCGCCACCCGCCCTCGGTCTTCAGCGGCTGACGCATCGGCCGCGTGCGCTGAAGCGCTTCGTCAGCGCACCCGCGGCATGCGCCACGGCAGCATCAGCTGCACGGCGGTGGACACCAGACGCGGCACGTTCAGTGTCTCGTGCACCGAGGCCACCGTCTCGCCGAGCAGCCCCGACGACAGCACCGAACGCACATAAAACGGCGTGTCCTCCAGCGTCTGCGTGACGACTGCGGGCTGATGCGCCTCGGTGCGCATCGTGCGGCCGATGCGCCAGGCGGTGCGCGGCAGCGGCTGGCGCTCGGGCGGGGTGAAATGTTCGAACTCTCCCGAGGGCTGGAAGCGCACCGCGATCACCCGGTCGCCGCCCTGCTTCTGGCGCACGTCGTAGATCACGCCGGTGCTGCCGTCCTTCAGCGGCGCACGCGACCAGTCCCATTCGGTGAACGGCCGGTCGATCGGCTCATCACCTTCGTTCGAGTCGAGGTAGGCGTGGCCTGACCACTTCATCGACGGAGCATCGAATTCGACCTCGACCCGTGAGCATGGCGCGATCGGCCCCCAGCGGTGCAAGCCACCATCGTCGAGCGACGCCACGAAACCGCACAGGCCCCTCGGATAGACACGCACCTGGCCGCGCACGCGCTTCGGGATCGGCACGGTGATCTCGTCGATGTCGATCGCCAGGCACTGGCCGTTCCAGTGCAGCTGACTCGGCCCGACGGCGAACTGGCTGGCATCACGCGTCATGCTGGCGCGGCTGCGCTCGGTCATCGTCCAGCGCTTGCCGGCCTTGCCGTAGAGCGCCACGTTGATCGAGCAGTGGTTCTCGGGATCGGCCGCGCCGCTGCGGCGGGCCCAGGCGTAATAAGGCGAAAAGACGCTGCCCACGAAGGCGATGATGCTCAGCGCGTGGTGCCCGTCGTCGCTGACCGCGTCGACATACCACCAGAGATAGCCATCGGGCGGGACCGGCTGGTCGAATCGAGGTGCGCCAGCAGCGTCTCGGCCGCCAGCCGCCCGGACATCGCCGCCATTGGCACGCCCGGCCCCGGGTGCACGCTGCCCCCCGCCAGGTACAGCCCCGGCAGCCGGCTCGCCGCCGCCGGCCGCTGAAACACCCCCATCCAACCGTTCGCTGCCTGACCGTACAGCGCCCCGCCCGTCGCCGGGAACAGGCGATGGAAATCGCCGGGCGTCGTCAGCACCGTGTTGTGCACCTGCCGGTCTATCTTCAGTCCGCTGCGCTGCATCAGTGCAAAGTGGGTCCGCTCGCATGCTTCGATCTCCGAGGGTTCAAGAGGGGCTGAATCGCCGTTCGCTGGCGCGTTGACAAGGCACAGCAGCCGCTCCGACCCGCTGCCGTCTGGATCGCCGTCGCGCGCTGGCAGGCGACCACTGTCGTCGCGGTCCTGCGCGCAGACGTAGACCGTGCCTTCGCGCGGCAGGCGACCGCGCTGGAAGATGTCGCTGAATTCCGACGCGTAGTCGGCATTGAAGAACACGTTGTGGCGCACCAGAGGAAAGCCGGAGGTGCGCGCGTTGATCGACCAGGTCATCGCCGACAACGACCGGCCTGCGGCGGGCACTGGCGGCACGGCACGGGTGCAGTCCGCGCCCAGCAAACCCAGTGGCAGCGCCGCCGCATCACCATTGAACACCACCGAATCGGCGTCCAGGCATTCGCCACCGGCCAGCCGCACGCCGCAGGCCTGTCCATTGCGCACCAGCACCTGCTCGCAGGCCTGCCCGTAGCGGATCGTGGCGCCGCGCTGCTCGGCCAGATCGGCCAAAGCGGTGGCCACCGCCAGCATGCCACCATCGACCGCCCAGACGCCGTCCATCTCGACCTGTGCGACCAGCATCAGCGTGGCGGGCGCCGCAAACGGCGACGAGCCGCAGTAGGTGGCATAGCGGCCGAACAGCTGCTGCAGCCGCGGATCGTGAAAGTGTTTGGCCAGCGAGCGCCACAGCGACGCAAACGGCCCGAGGCCGGCCAGCACGCCCAGGCCGCGCGGCCCCAGGTCGCGCGCCATGCCGAGCAGCGTCGGCCGCTGCGAACGGATGTACGGGCCTTCGAGGGTGTCGTAGACGGTGCGTGCTTGTGCGCAGAACTGCAAGAAGCGGCGCGCCTCGTTTGGCCCGGCAAATTGCCCAATCGCATCGGCAGACTGCTCCGCATCGGCGAAGAGATCGAGCCGCTCGTCAGCACGCCAGGCGTGCCGCGCCAGCACACCCAGCGGCTGCAGACGCAGCTGCTGGGTCAGCGACGAACCGGCAGCCGCGAAGATCTGCTCGAACACCCAGCGCATCGTGAACACCGTCGGGCCCGAATCGATGTCGGCACCGTCGACCATCACCCGGCGCATCTTGCCGCCCGGTGTGTCGGCGCGCTCGACCAGCGTGACCTGCAATCCGCGACACGCCAGCAACAACGCACTGACCAGGCCAGCCACACCGGCGCCAATCACCACCACCCGGTGTTCGCGCAAGGACTCAGCCATAGCGGCGCCCGAGCCAGGTTCCCTGCGCATCACTGGGCACGAAGCGCACGAACATCGATTCGGAAAAATAGCCGTGACGCTGCGCTGCCTTGATGGCCTCCAGGTGCGCGCCGCTGCGCGCATAGGCATCCATCTGCGCCACGCTCTCCCACATCGTGAAGGTCGCCTGACGCAACAGCGGCGCCTCGCCGACACCCGCCGAGAAGAGGCAACCGGGTGCCCCATCAAGCGAACGCTGGGTCAGCGGTGCCTGGCGCCAGAAAGCCGCGGCTTTCGGCAGGCGGATCGATGCGCGGGTCAGTGCGGCGATCGGCCCCCGCGTGGGTGCCTGCGCATTGACCGGCAAGGTCATGCCCGCCCAGCTGCCGCGGCAGCTGAAGGCTCTCAGCTTGACGGCAAAGAACTCGCGTGCATGTGATCGGTAGCTGGTGGCCAGCGACGAGTCGGCCAGAAACGCATCGGCTGCAGCCGCGTCGTCGAACACACAAAACAGGCCCTGGCGCGACAGGCTGGGGCGCAGCCCGAAACCCGATTCATGGCCGCTGCCCAGCACCTTGAAGAAACGCAAGCCCGGGACGCGGTAGAGATCGAAGCGACCGATGACGAATCGGCCAAAACCCCAAACCCTGGACCGGGGTGCAATGTCCACCAGGACCAGCACGGCGACCGCGCCACGATCCACCCTATTTTTCGCCTTCGGAGACCGGGTCGCTCAGCCCGTAGCGGCGCAGCTTGACATACAGGCTCTGCCGCGACAGGCCCAGCATCTCGGCCGCCGCCGCACGGTTGTCGCGGGTCAGTTCGAGCGCCGCTTCAATGCACAGCTGCTCGATCAGGTCGGTGGTTTCGCCGACGATGTCCTTCATCGGTACCCGCCCGACCAGCTCCGACAACTGACCGACCGAGCGTGGCAGCTCTTTGGCTGCGCGGGCGTCGTTGTTCAAGCGTCGGCTGACGTCGCGGATCGTGAAGCCGAGGAAGGACTGCTCGTCATCAGACACCATCGCCGCCGAGATTTCCACGTCGCTGGGCGTGCCTTGATCACTGCGCAGCGTGGTGGGAAAGAGCCGCACCGTGCCGCGCTGCCGCAGGGTCGAGATCAGCACATTCATCTCGACGCCAGTGCGCCCGAGCCAGCGTCCCAGCGATTCGGCCCGAACCTGCTTTTCCGATGGCACCTGAACCAGCTGGATGAAGGATTCATTGGCAGAAACGATCGCACCTTCGAGGTCGGTGATCACCACGCAGTCGGGAGAGATCTGCATCAGCTTGACCAGCATCGAATGCGCGCCGGCATTGGACAGCACCATGCTCTCGAACGCCACACGTGACAACCGCAACACCAGCGTCGAACCGGTTTCCTGGCGAAACATCGAACCGGACACCAACAGCTCATCACCGCCGCCAGCAAGGTGCACGCGAATGTCGTCGGCCTTGCCGGTCGCACGCAAGGCCCCCAGCATGCTCTGCACGGCATCGGCACCGCGTTCGTCGAGGCCCAGGGGGAAAGGCGAGCCGACCAGCTTGCGCGACACCTCGACGAGCAACGCGTGAGCCGCCGGATTGGCCTCGGTGACCTTCTGGGTGACGCTGTCAATGATCAGCACGCCTTCGCTCGAACCCTGGAACAGGTGCCGATAGCGCGATTGCACATCGCGCAAGCGCCAGTGCTCGTGCAGCGAGGCTTGCTGTGCATCCACCAAGCTCTGCTGCATCGCTGCCATCGCCCGCAGGTCACGCCCATAGACCACCGACCGCCCCGGCAGTTCTGCCAATGGATCGCTGTCGACCTTGACGGCGCAATACGACAGCGGCAGATCCGCGCCCGAATCTGACGGATGGTTGACCTGGCGCCAACGCGGTGTCGCCTGCGAGTCGGCGTCGCGCAGCAGGGCCTCAATCTTCGGCCGACTCTCCTTGGTGACGGTCTGGATCCAGGGCTGTCCGATCCAGCGGTCGTAGCCCAGGTTCTTCAGGCTGTCACTGCCAAACGCCATGTCGCAGATCACGCCATTGGCGTCTACGACCAACGAGACGTCAGCCGCAGCGGCAATCAGTTTGCTGACCGAATCGGTCGTCAGGTGCCCCAAAGACCGCGCGGGCTGCGCAAACGCGATCATCGCGCCTCACCGGAGGAAGGAAAGCAGACTAAGCTCATAGGGTGAGGCCGATAAAACCCTGAGCTTATCAGCGACAACGGACTCGTTTGGCGATCAAGGCCTCAGCGGCAACGGGTGCCTGCTTGCCGTCCTTGCTGGTCGCGTCGGCGCCGACCATCGCGACGAACTCGGGGTTGAGCGTGAAGATCGGCCCCCCGACAAGAACACCGATCTCCCGATTGCGCGACATCTGCCGCACCGAAGCGATGCAAGTGGTCAACCAATCGAGCCGGGCGTCGCTGCCCACCGAAAACCCGATGACGTCAAACCACTCGCGGCGCACCATGTCAATGGCCTCATCGCGGTAGGCCCCCTGCCCGCCGGCGACTTCCCAGCCCGCATGCATGAAGAATTCAGCGACCATCGACAGGCCGAAGGTGTGCTGCTCCCCGGGTGCCGGCACCAACAGCGCACGGCGCGCATTGGCCGGAAACTCAACCTCGGTGCCGAACAATGGACTGAGCTCCTGCAGCAGGTGCTGCAGCCGACCCAGGGCAATGGTGACATCGGTGAAGTCACACAGGTCTTCCGTCCACATGAACCCAAGGTGGCTGGCCGCTGGCGCCAGCAGGTCCAGGAACAGCACCTCAATGGACATGCCCTGTTCGCGCAGCGCATCGATGCATTGCGAGATCGGCAGGTCCTCGCGCCGCAGCACCAGTTGGACAAACGCCTCGACATCGGCCGCGGTGGGCGGTGGGCACAGACAGGCAGCAGGGAGCATTTCGCTCATGGGCGTGGCTCGATGGGCCTCGACGAGCCGTGGAATGACTTCGGCTTCGAGCGTTTTGACGAGACGACTCATCCGTTCTTCGGCTGCCGGCCGTTCCAGTCTTTCTTGCAGCCATGTCGGCGAGTCGGTGTTGAAGGGCAGCCGGTGACGCTCTGACCAGCAATCGGTGTCGCCGTCTTCAGGCGCGGCACCAGCGGTCTGCGAGTCGGTCGATAACGCTTGGGGCGTCGTTCGGGTCATTGCAAGTCTCCTGGCAGACCGGGCTCGCTGACTGCGCGGCACGTTCGTCAATGGCGGAGACCGCTGCGTAGCCGCTTTACCAAGCAGTGCGCCGCGGTCCGGGGAATGACCCATCAGAAGAGCCACCGAAAACACAGGGTCTCGGAATCTTCCAACCGCCAAAGCATGCCGCACCGCGGGCGCACTGTCCACCCCGCAACCACCAATGGCCGAGCCACCGAATCTGTCGGCGGCGGCCAGCGGCTTGAACGCGGCCTCGAACACGGTTTGCGACCAACTGGCCTGCGGCACGGCATGGCCCGGCAGCAGTTCTCGACCGCTGGCGTCAGCAGTAACCGTTGCCATCGCTGGGGTTTCGCAGAGCAGTCGCATCGCTGAAGTCCCGGTTGAAGACCTGAATGGAGCGCTTACAGCCCATGGGCGGTCGCGCTAGCGGAAGCATCGAAGACCGGCACCTCAGTACGCACGCCATCCGACAGCCTCTGCAGATGATCGGCGCCACCCATAAAACTGTCAATATAGATTTACGTCAATCTGGATTGACATTTGCAAAGTCGCCGTCTAAATTCGATCGCACCAAGTCGCAGTCGGCAGAGGAAGTGATGTTTGAACGAGGGTCCCCGATGAATGCGAGGCAGCCGCTGTACACCGCCGAGGAGCGGGTTCGTCGCGATTCGACGCCGTGGACGCTGGTGCAGGGGATCCTGGCGCCGATGCAGTTTCTCGTGTTTCTAGCCAGTCTGTTCTTCGTGTTGCGCTACCTGGCCACCGGTGAGGGTTGGGCGCTGGCGACCGGCTCGGTGGTGCTCAAGACGCTGACGCTTTACGCCATCATGTTCACGGGCTGCATCTGGGAAAAAGTCGTTTTTGGCCGCTATCTGTTTGCCCCGGCTTTTTATTGGGAAGACGTGTTCAGCATGCTCGTGCTGGCTTTGCACACCGCTTACCTGGTCGCGCTGTTCACCGACAGCCTGGCTGCGCCACAGCTGATGTACTTGGCGTTGGCTGCATATGCAGCTTACGCCGTCAACGCGACGCAATTCATCTTGAAGCTGCGTGCCGCGCGCCTCGACATGGCCCAGCGTGATGCGCTGGCCCGCACGCCGGAGCTGGCCGCATGAGCCAGGTCATTCCAATCCGCGCTGAGCTGGCTGCAGGCTGCGGTGACGCGCCGGTGCTGAAGGAGCGCGGCCAGCGCGAGGTGTTCTGCGGACTGACCGGCATCATCTGGCTGCATCGCAAGATCCAGGATGCGTTCTTCCTCGTCGTCGGCTCACGCACCTGCGCGCACCTGATCCAGTCAGCGGCGGGCGTGATGATCTTCGCCGAGCCGCGCTTCGCCACCGCCATCATCGACGAGCGCGATCTCGCCGGCCTGGCCGATTGCAACGACGAACTCGACCGCGTGGTCACCCGGCTGCTGGACCGCCGCCCCGAGATCAAGTTGCTGTTTCTCGTCGGCTCCTGCCCGTCCGAAGTCATCAAGCTCGACCTATCGCGCGCGGCATCGCGCCTGTCCGGCCGCGTCGCACCCGGTGTGCGGGTGCTGAACTACTCCGGCAGCGGCATCGAAACCACCTTCACTCAGGGCGAAGACGCGTGCCTGGCCTCGCTGGTGCCCAGCCTGCCAGCGTCTTCCGCTGAGGTGCCGGCATCGCTGCTGATCGTCGGCGCCTTGGCCGATGTGGTCGAAGACCAGTTTTCCCGTCTGTTCGCCAGCCTGGGCGTCGGCAGCGCTGACGCGCCGGTGCGCTTTTTTCCGCCACGGCATGCAGGCGACCTGCCCGCTGTGGGCCCGAACACCAAATTTCTGCTGGCCCAGCCCTTCTTGGCCGACACCGCACGGGCGCTCGAATCACGGGGTGCGCAGCGCCTGCCAGCGCCCTTCCCGCTCGGTGTCGAAGGCACGACGCAGTGGCTGCAAGCAGCGGCCACAACCTTCGGCATCGATGCCGCCACCTTCGATCGCGTCACCGCGCCGGGCCGCGATCGGGCCACGGCCGCACTGGCACGCCACAAGGTGCAGCTGGCTGGCAAGCGCGTGTTCTTCTTCCCCGACTCGCAGCTCGAAATCCCGATCGCCCGCTTCCTGGCGCGCGAACTGGACATGCAACTCGTCGAAGTGGGCACCCCGTACATGCACCGCCAGCACCTGGCCGAAGAACTCGATCTGCTGCCTGCGGGCACCTTCCTGTCGGAAGGCCAGCACGTCGACAACCAGCTCGAACGCTGCCGTGCCGCACAGCCCGACATCGTGGTCTGCGGCCTCGGGCTCGCGAACCCGCTCGAAGCCGAAGGCATGACGACCAAATGGGCGATCGAACTCGTCTTCACGCCGATCCACGGCTACGAGCAGGCGGCCGATCTGGCCGAGCTGTTCGCGCGGCCGCTGGTGCGCCGCATGAAGCTGGTCGCCTGAACCGTCAGAAACCAGCAACAGACACCAGACCATGCAGTTGACGCTCTGGACCTACGAAGGCCCGCCGCACGTGGGTGCGATGCGCATCGCCACCGCGCTGAAGGACGTGCACTACGTGCTGCACGCGCCCCAGGGCGACACCTACGCCGACCTGCTGTTCACGATGATCGAGCGGCTGCCCAAGCGCCCGCCGGTCACTTACACCACCTTCCAGGCGCGCGACCTGGGCGGCGACACCGCGGAATTGTTCAAGACCGCGGCGCGCGACGCCTACGAGCGCTTCAAGCCGAAGGCGATGATGGTCGGCGCCTCGTGCACCGCCGAGTTGATCCAGGACGATCCCGGCGGCCTGTGCAAGGCGCTGAACCTGCCGATCCCAGTCGTGGCGCTGGAGTTGCCGTCGTACCAGCGCAAGGAAAACTGGGGCGCGTCGGAAACCCTTTACCAAATGGTGCGGGCACTGGCTGGCCCGAATGCGCCAACCCCTGGCACAACCAGGCCCGGCCGCACCCCTGGCGCGCGCCCGCGTTGCAACATCCTTGGTCCGGCGGCACTGGGCTTTCGGCACCGCGACGACCTGCGCGAAATCAGCGACCTGCTGACGAAACTCGGCATCGACATCAACGTGGTCGCCCCGCTCGGCGCCACCGCCGACGACCTGTCGCGCCTGGGCGATGCGGAATTCAATGTGGTGCTGTACCCCGAGATCGCCTCGCTGACCGCCTCGTGGCTGACCCGCACCTTCGGCCAGCCGGCCACCAAGACGATCCCGATCGGTGCAGGTGCGACGCGCGACTTCATCAAAGAAGTCGCCCAGCTCGCTGACATCGACCCGAGCGCGGTCTTGGCCGACGCCGACTCGCGCTCGCCGTGGTACGCCAAATCGGTCGACTCGACCTACCTGACCAACAAGCGCGTGTTCGTGTTCGGCGATGCAACGCACGCCGTGGCGGCCGCCCGCGTGGCCAGCCAGGAGCTCGGCTTTCAGGTGGTCGGTATCGGCACCTACAGCCGCGAGTTCGCTCGCGAAGTGCGTGAAGCTGCCAAGCTCTACGGCGTCGAGGCACTGATCTGCGACGACTACCTGGACATCGAAGCCAAGGTCGCCGAGCTGCAGCCCGAGCTGGTTCTGGGCACGCAGATGGAGCGCCACATCGCCAAGCGCCTGGGCATTCCGTGCGCGGTGATTTCGGCACCGGTGCATGTGCAGGACTTCCCGGCGCGCTACTCGCCGCAGATGGGCTTCGAAGGCGCCAATGTGCTGTTCGACACCTGGGTGCACCCGCTGATGATGGGCCTCGAAGAGCACCTGATCGGCATGTTCCGCGGCGATGCCGAATTCCACGAAGACGCCGCGCCGTCGCACCTGGGCGGACACGGCGGTGCGATGAAAAACAGGCAAGAAGCGCCAGAAGCCGCCGCGCAGATCGAAGTGCCCACCGCGACCGCAGCGGTGGCAGCGCCTGCAGACCATCTTGTGGAAGCAACGCCAGCGGCAGGCCCGGCGCCATGGGCTCCCGACGCAGAAAAGGAACTCAAGAAGATCCCCTTCTTCGTGCGAGGCAAAGCACGCCGCAATACAGAGCAGTACGCGCAGGACCATCGCGTGCCGGTGATCACCGTCGAGACCCTCTATGACGCCAAAGCCCATTTCAGTCGTTGAGAAAGCCAAGGCTGTGCCCTCGATGCGTGTGGTCGTGGTCACGATGGACAGCCACCTGGCCAGTGCCACTGAGCGCGCGAACCGCACCCTGGCGCAATCGATTCCCGGCCTCCACCTGAGCGTGCACGCGGCGGCCGAATGGGGCGACGACCCGAAGGCGCTCGATCGCTGCAAGGCCGACATCGAGCAGGGCGACATCGTGATCGCCGCCATGCTTTTCTTAGAAGACCACTTCATGCCGATCCTGCCGACGCTGCAGGCACGCCGCGAGCACTGCGATGCGATGGTCTGCGCGATGTCCGCTGGCGAAGTGACCAAGCTGACGCGCATGGGCAAGTTCGACATGACCGCGCCGGCCACTGGCGCGATGGCTTTCCTGAAGCGCCTGCGTGGCAAGCCGCCCGGCAAGGACGATGGCAACAAGGGCACCGCCGGCGCGCAGCAGATGAAAACGCTGCGCATGCTGCCGAAGATCCTGCGCTTCATTCCCGGCACGGCGCAAGACGTGCGGGCGTATTTCCTGACGCTGCAGTACTGGCTGGCCGGCTCCGAGCAGAACATCTCGAACATGGTCCACTTCTTGGTGGACCGCTATGCCGACGGCCCCCGCAAGAACCTGCGCGGGATTGCCAAGACGCACGAGCCGGTCGAGTACCCGGAAGTCGGCGTCTACCACCCGAAGATGAGCGACGAGCGCTCGGTCGGCCACATGTCGGCGCATCTCGACGCGCTGCCCACCTTCGCCACCACCGGCAAGCGCGGCAGCGTTGGCCTGCTGCTGATGCGCTCGTACCTGCTGGCCGGCAATGCCGACCACTACAACGGCGTGATCACCGCGCTCGAAGCACGCGGTCTGCGCGTGGTGCCGGCGTTCGCCACGGGCCTCGATCAGCGCCCTGCCATCGACGCCTATTTCTACGCCGACGGGCGCCCGCAGATCGATGCGCTGGTCTCGCTCACTGGCTTCTCGTTGGTCGGCGGCCCGGCCTACAACGACGCGAAAGCGGCCGAAGAGATCCTCGCCAAGCTCGACGTGCCCTACCTCGCGGTGCACCCGGTCGAGTTCCAGACGCTGGATCAGTGGGGCGGCTCGTCGCGCGGTCTGCTGCCGGTCGAGTCGACCATCATGGTCGCGATTCCTGAGCTCGACGGCGCCACCGGCTCGATGGTCTTCGGCGGCCGCGGCAGTGCCACCCACATCGCCTGCACCGGCTGCGCGCACGCCTGCAAGTTCGAGAACATTGTCGATTCGCACGACATGCACAGCTGTATCGAGCGCGCCGACGCACTGGCCGCGCGTGTTGGCAAGCTGGTCGATCTGCGGCGCTCGCAACGCGCAGAACGCAAGGTCGCCGCAGTGGTGTTCAACTTCCCGCCGAATGCAGGCGCCACCGGCACCGCCGCCTTCCTGTCGGTGTTCGAGTCTCTGTTCAACGTGATGCAGGCGATGAAGCGCGAGGGCTACACCATCGAGGTGCCCGCCAGCGTCGACGAACTGCGTGAACGCATCATCACCGGCAATGCCGAGCGCTTCGGCGCCATGGCCAATGTGCATGCCCGCATCCCGGCCGACGACCATGTGCGCCGCGAGAAACACCTGAAGGACATCGAGGCTCAGTGGGGCCCAGCGCCGGGCAAGCAACAAAGCGACGGCAGCCACATCTTTGTGCTGGGCGAGCGCTTCGGCAATGTCTTCGTCGGCATCCAGCCGGCGTTCGGCTATGAAGGCGATCCGATGCGCCTGCTGTTCGAACAAGGCTTTGCGCCAACGCATGCGTTCTCGGCCTTCTACCGCTGGCTGCGCGAGGATTTCGGCGCCAACGCGGTGCTGCATTTCGGTACCCACGGTGCGCTCGAATTCATGCCGGGCAAGCAAAGCGGCATGTCGGCCAGCTGCTGGCCCGATCGGCTGATCGGCGACCTGCCGAACCTGTACCTGTACGCCTCAAACAACCCGTCCGAAGGCACGATCGCCAAGCGCCGTGCAGCCGCCACGCTGATCAGCTATCTGACCCCGCCGGTGGCGCAAGCCGGCCTGTACAAGGGCCTGGTCGACCTGAAAGACCTGCTGGAGCGCTTCCGCGGCCTCGAACCGCACGAACAGGCCGAGCGCGACGAGCTCAGCGTGATGATCCAGAGTCAGGCTGTGGCTCTCGAACTGGCCACCGCCGAGCCCGCCTGGGGCGTAGATGCAGAGGCACGCATCGCCCGTTTGAACGGCGCCGTCCTTGAAGTCGAGTACACGCTGATCCCCTACGGACTCCATGTGGTCGGACAAGCACCCAGCCCGGCCGAACGGGTGGATCTGCTGCTGTCGTGCGCCGAGGCCTCGCATGGTGCACGGCCCGACCGTGCGCTGATCGAAGCGCTGGTCGCTGGGCAAACGGCTGAGCAGGCACTTGCCAGCTCCTTGACCACATCGGACGCTGAGACGCTGGCCCTGCTGAAGGAGCTGTCGGCCACCGACGCGCTGATGGCGGAAGACCACGAAATCAACGGCATCCTGCACGCCCTCGACGGCCGCTTCCTGCGCCCTGCGCCGGGCGGTGATCTGCTGCGCACGCCGGCCATCTTGCCGACCGGGCGCAACCTGCATGGCTTCGATCCGTTCCGCATCCCGAGCGCCTACGCGGTGAAGGATGGCGCGCGACAAGCTGACCGCCTGCTGGACAAGCACATGGCCAGCGGGCATGCCTTTCCCGAATCGATCGCGATGGTGCTGTGGGGCACCGACAACCTGAAGAGCGAAGGCGGCCCGATCGCCCAGGCGCTTGCGTTGATGGGTGCCCGCCCCCGCTTCGACAGCTATGGCCGGCTGGCGGGCGCCGAACTGATTCCGGTCGAGCAGCTCGGCCGGCCGCGGGTTGACGTGATCATCACCCTGTCAGGCATCTTCCGCGACCTGCTGCCACTGCAGATCAAGCTGCTCGCCGAGGCCGCGTTCATGGCCGCCAGCGCGGTCGAACCGCTGGAACAGAACTTCATCCGCAAGCATGCGCTGGCCTACATGGCCGAGCATGGTGGCGACCTGGAGACCGCATCGCTGCGGGTGTTCGGCAACGCCGAAGGCGCCTACGGTTCCAACGTCAACAGCCTGGTCGACAACAGCCGCTGGGAAGACGGCGACGACCTCGCCGAGACCTACAGCCGCCGAAAGGGCTTCGCCTACGGTCGTGGTGGTCGCCCGGTGCAGCAGGCGCAGTTGCTGCAAAGCGTGCTGTCGGGTGTGAACCTGGCTTACCAGAACCTTGATTCGGTCGAGCTCGGCGTCACCACCGTCGACACCTACTTCGACACGCTGGGCGGCATCAGCCGCGCGATCAAGCGGGCCAAGACGAACAAGGAAGGTGCCGATGCGGAGATGGCACCGGTGTACATCGGCGACCAGACCCGCGACGCCGACGGCGGCGGCACGGTGCGCACCTTGACCGAGCAGGTGGCGCTCGAAACCCGCACGCGCATGCTGAACCCGAAGTGGTACGAAGGCATGCTGAAGCACGGCTACGAAGGGGTGCGCCAGATTGAGGTGCACCTGACCAACACAATGGGCTGGTCGGCAACGACGGGCCAAGTGCAACCGTGGGTGTATCAGCAGTTGAGCGAGACCTTCATGCTCGACCCCGAGATGCGCGAGCGTCTCGCGAAGCTGAACCCGACCGCATCGGCGCGGGTGGCCAATCGGCTGCTTGAAGCGTCCGAGCGCAAGTTCTGGACACCGGACGCCAAGATGCTCGACGCATTGCGCCGCGCCGGTGAAGAGCTCGAAGACCGGCTCGAAGGTGTTTTTTCTGATTCCCGCGAAGGAGCTCACGCATGAGCACGACAACGTTTCCCATCCCAGACATCAAGAACCCAGGCGTGCGCAAGAACCTGCGCCTCGACGGCGAGGGCAGCGTTCAGGTCGAGCTCGACCCGAACCTGAAGATCGGCACCGCCAAGGTGTTCGCGATCTACGGCAAGGGCGGCATCGGCAAGAGCACGACCAGCAGCAACCTGTCGGCCGCGTTCTCGAAGCTCGGCAAGCGCGTGCTGCAGATCGGCTGCGACCCGAAACACGACTCGACCTTCACGTTGACGAAGAAGATGCTGCCGACCGTGATCGACGTGCTGGAGACGGTCGACTTCCATGCCGAAGAGTTGCGCGTCGAAGATTTCGTCTTCCCCGGCTACAACGGCGTGATGTGCGTTGAGGCCGGCGGTCCACCCGCCGGCACTGGCTGCGGCGGCTACGTGGTCGGCCAGACCGTGAAGCTGCTGAAGGAACACCACCTGCTCGAAGACACCGACGTGGTCATCTTCGATGTGCTGGGCGACGTCGTCTGCGGTGGCTTCGCAGCCCCGCTGCAGCATGCCGACCGCGCGCTGATCGTCACCGCCAATGACTTCGATTCGATCTTCGCGATGAACCGCATCGTGCAGGCCATCGGCGCCAAGGCGAAGAACTACAACGTGCGCCTGGGCGGCGTGATCGCCAACCGCAGCGCGGCCACCGACCAGATCGACAAGTACAACAACAAGATCGGCCTGAAGCTGGCGGCGCACTTCCCCGACCTGGACGTGAT
>JANMXL010000233.1:0-39546 GCA_031380885.1 Burkholderiales bacterium
CCAGCGTGCCGGCCGGTGGCAGTTGCGACATCACGGTCAATGTGAGCAGTGCCGCAGCAGGCAGCTACGTCAACAACAGCGGCGCGGTCAGCACCGCCAATGCCGGGGCGGGTGCATCGGCTGGCGCGACGCTGACGGTCAGCACAGCGACGGTTCCGCTCGGCGTCACCAAGGCGTTCACGCCCGCCTCGATCGGCACCGGCGACACGACGCTGCTGAAGATCACACTGACCAATTCAAACGCCTTCGCCGTCACCGGCGCGGCCTTCACCGACACCTACCCGGCGTCGATGTTCAACACCGCCACACCGGCGGGCGCGATCAGCGGCACGGGTTGCGCGGGCACCGTGACGGCGGCGGCCAATGGCGGCTCGCTGGCACTGAGTGCGGGCAACGTGCCTGCGAGCAGCAGTTGCGACATCACGGTCAGCGTGACCAGTGCAGTGGCCAACACGTATGTCAACAGCACGGGTGCGGTGACGACGACCAACGCAGGCACCAGCACGTCGGTCAACGGCACGCTGGTGGTGCTCGGCCACATCACCGCAGCCAAAGCCTTCACTCCTGCATCGGTGTCCACCAACGCGACCTCGGTACTCAAGATCACGCTGACCAACCCGAACGCCACCGCGCTGACCGGTGTGGCCTTCAATGATGCCTACCCGAGCGGCCTGGTCAACACCGCCAGCCCGGCCGGTGCGATCAGCGGCGTCGGTTGCAGCGGCACCGTGACCGCAGCCGCCAACAGCACCGCATTGGTGTTGAGCGGCGGTGTGATCCCGGCCAGCGGCAGTTGCAACATCACCGCCAACGTGAGCAGCGCAGCGGCGGGCAGCTATGCCAACAACAGCGGCGCGATCAGCACCGCCAACGCCGGGGCGGGTGCATCGGCTGGCGCGACGCTCACGGTCACTGCCATCGAGCCGCCGCCTGCACCGCAGGTCAGTAAGGCCTTCATGCCCAGTTCGATCGGTGTCAACGGCACGACGCGGTTGAAGATCACGCTGGTCAACGTCAATGCGTTCGCGCTGACCAGCGTGGCCTTCACCGACACCTATCCGGCCGCGATGTTCAACACCGCCGCACCGGGTGCTGCCATCAGCGGCAGCGCGGGCTGCAGCGGCACGTTGACGGCAACAGCTGGCGGCACCACGCTTGCATTCAGCGGAGGCAACTTGCCTGCACTGGGCAGCTGCGACTTCACCGTCAACGTCACCGCCACCACACCCGGCTTTTATGTGAACAGCAGCGGCCCGGTCGCCACGGCCGAAGCGCCGAACGCCACGGCCGCCAACGGCATGCTGACGGTGCTGGCCAACCCGACGCTGCTGAAAGCGTTCACGCCGACCTCGGTGACGGAAAACACGGCCTCGGTGCTCAGGATCACCGTGACCAACCCGAATGCGGTGGCACTGACCGGTGTGGCTTTCAACGATGCGTACCCGAGCGGGCTGGTCAACACCGCCACCCCGGCGGGCACGGTCAGCGGCGCGGGCTGCAGCGGCAGCGTCACGGCGGCGAACAACGGCACGTCGCTGGCCTTCAGCGGCGGCACGGTGCCGGCCGGCAGCAGTTGCGAGATCACCGTCAACGTGACGAGTGCCACCGCAGGCAGCTACAGCAACACCTCGGGTGGCGCGTCCAGCACGCAGACCGTCATTGCGGGTGAGCCCAGCAACACGGCGGTCTTGACGGTGACGGCCGCGCCGACTGGTGTCGCGCTGTCGGGCTTCGTCTACAGCGACGCGAACCACAACCTGCAGCGCGACGCCGGCGAGGCAGGCACCGGCATGGTGCTGCACGCCAAGCTGACAGCCGCATCATCGCCCGCCGGGCCGGCGCTGCAGGCGGTGCCGGTGAACGGTGCCACCGGCACCTACCAGTTCAACAACGTGGCACCGGGCGAGTACTTCATCGTCATCGACGACAACGCCACGCTGGCCGACGTGACGCCGACCGTGCCGGCCACCTGGATTGGAACCGAAGCGCCCGATCAGACCCGGCGCAATCTGGTGGTCGCTGCGGTCGATATCGGGAACGTCAACTTCGGGCTGTTCAACGGCAACCTGGTCAGCGGCCGGGTGTTCCGCGACAACGGCAGTGGCGGCGGCACGCCCAACAACGCGCTGCAAGACGGTACTGAAACCGGTATCGGCAGCGTGCCGATACGCCTGACCAACGCGGCCGGCACGACCACCTACGACAGCACCAGCACCGACGCTGTGGGCAACTACCGGCTGTGGATTCCCGCCGCGTTGACCGGCAGCGCGCTGCATGTGGTCGAGGACGGCCCGACGGGCCTGCGATCGGTGGGCGGCTCGCCCGGCGGCAGCTACGACCGCGCCAGCGACACCTTCGCATTCACCTACACGTCGGGCGGCAACACCGGCAACCTGAATTTTGCCGACGTGGCATTCGAGACCTTGGTCGCTGCGCAGCAGCGCAGCGCGGCACCGGGCGATGCGGTGTTCTACGCGCACAACTTCACGCCCGGCACCGGCGGCAGTGTGTTGTTCAGCGCAACCAGCAGCGCCGGTTGGCCGCAAACGGTGTGGCGCGACACCAATTGCAACGGGGTGGTCGATGCGGGCGAGGGCGTTGTCAGCGCCGCCATCGTGGCCACCGCCAGCACGCCGGTGTGCGTGGTCGTCAAGGTGACGGTGCCCAGCGGCACGGCCGTCGGCACCCAAAACCTGGCGACTCTGCAAGCCGTGTTCAGCTACACCAATGCCAGCCCGGCGCTGTCGACTGCCTTGACCAACGACGACCTGACGACGGTCGGTGCCAGCGGCGGCACCGGCTTGTCGCTGGTGAAAAGCCAGGACAACGCCACACCGCTGCCGGGCGGGCGCATCGTCTACACCATCACCTACACCAACCAAGGCAGCGGCTCGATCACCGCGCTGCGCATCAACGACACCACGCCGGCCTTCACACGCTTTGTCAGCGCGAGTTGTGTGCCACCGCTCGCTGGAGGGCTGACCGCTTGCAGCGTGAGCGCCAGCCCGGCGGTCGGTGCCACCGGTGCGATCGAGTTCACCTTGAGCGGCTCGCTGTTGCCGAGCGCCACCGGGCAGGTCAGCTTCGCGGTCGATTTGCTGTGAACCGGGCGACCGCTGCAACGCGATGCCGCGACGAGCCGCGTCGCTGAGTCGATGGGGCGATGTTGACGCTCGAAAATCCGTGGGGAGAGAAGGGCGCCGTGCGAGGCCGTCAGCGATGCAGGCACCGGTCCCACCGACAGGAATCGAACGGCGGGGCTGCAGGTAGGGAGTCGGGCCTGCGAAGCGCCCGCACCCCGCATGCATGCTCACTGAGCCGCAGCACAAAAGAAATCGCTTATGAAAAGCGCAAAAGCGGTGTCGATATCGTGTCAAGTCTGGCGCACTGGGCCGACCCAGTCGGTCAAGTTTGATCTCAGGCCACCGATAAGCCAATGAATCGGTGCGGGTTCGCGACCATGATCTGCAGCCGCCGACCCCTGGTCATTGCCCCATAACGAGGCCGTGTGATGTTCCACCTCTTCAGATCCCCGAAAGCCGCTCAGGTGAAGACGTTCACCTTGGTCAACCGCTCGTCGGCTCGGCCCCTGGAGTCGCCCCCGAGGGGCATCGCCCAGCGGCGCACCTTGCCCAGCGAGCAGGACCGCACGCTCACCGCCGGGGCGCGGCAGTGGCTGCGCAGCCTGCCTGCGCGGGAGCGTCCGTTGGCGTTGTGCTCGATGTACTCGCGCCTCGCGAACCGCATCGCCGCCGCGTGGGCAGACCCGGTGGACACCGAAGCGGTGTTCGATGAGCTGATGATCGACCGCCGCGGAGGGCGCCTCGGATTCCCGCCGCTGGTGGCCAGCGAACTGATGCGCCTGCACCGGCTGCATGAGCAGCGCCTGGAACTGGGCAAAGGCAGTTGATCGAAAGCTGGCTGCCGCGCACAAAGCGCTTGGGCCCTTCCTGCAACAAGTAAATTTCTACAGGGCCGCTTTGGTGTTGTGACGGCACACTGTGGTCTTCTGTGGTTGTCTCTCATCCCGATGCCATCCTTTCGCATTCTCCGGTGGGCCGCGTGGGCGCCAGGTTTGCCCAGTCAGGCCCATTGGCTCGCATGGCTGAAATTCCGTGACCCAGCCGCCCTTGCGGGTACCGCGGCTCCTGCGCTCACCGAACTGCCGCCCATGATTCGGCGGCGCCTCGATCCGCTGGGCCGCGCAGCGCTGCAAGTGGCGTTCTGGGCCCAGGGTGCCGAATCCACCGGCCCGGTGGTCTTTGCGTCGCGCTGGGGTGAGTTGGCCCGCTCCGTGTCGCTGCTGCGTCAACTCGCCCAGGATGAGCCGCTTTCACCGACCGTATTCAGCCTGTCGGTGCACAACGCCAACAGCGCGGTCTACTCGATCGCCCGCGACGACCGGGCCAACTACAGCGCTGTCTCGGCCGGCCCCTGCAGCGCAGCGGCGGGCCTGTGCGAGGCCCTGGGGCTGCTGGCAGATGGAGCGCCACAGGTGCTTGTGGTCAGCGTCGAATCGGCCTTGCCGGAGCCGTACCAATCGTTCGAGTCGCGTGCGCTGCCGCTGCGCGCCTGGGCAGTGTTGATCGAGAACGGCGATGAAATCTGCCTGGATGCGGCGCCCAGTCAGTCTGACGCCCAGCATGAACTGTCGCCCGACCTGGCGACGCTGGATTTCCTTGTGGGCACGGTGCCCGCGCTGCAGCAGTCCGGCTGGCACTGGAGCCGTCATGGTTGACTGGACCGCTTGGCCGGGGCGGGTCTGGCGCGTGCTGGCCACCGCGATTGCTTTTTGCAGCTTCGGCGTCAGCGGATTGCTGTTGGGCATCCTCGTCATTCCCCCGCTGAACCTCTTGGTGCGTTCGCCGCAGCGCCGCGGCCGCATGGCTCGCGCACTCATCGGGGCGCTGTTCCGGCTTTTTCTGCGCTGGATGCGTTTGCTGCGCTTGCTGACCTGCGAAGTGCACGGGCTTGAGCGCTTGCAGCGCAGTGGCCTGCTCGTGCTGGCCAATCACCCGACGCTGATCGACGTCGTCTTCCTGATCGGGCTGGTACCCGACGCGAATTGCGTGGTGAAGGCTGCGCTCGCGAACCACCCTTGTACGCGAGGCTCGGTGCGGGCCACCGGCTACGTTTTCAACGATTCAGGTGCTGCGTTGTTGCAAGCCTGCGTAGACACGTTGAACGCGGGCAGCAATCTGATTATTTTTCCGGAAGGCACGCGATCGCGCCCGGGGCAGCCCTGGAGAATGCAACGAGGCGCTGCACAGATTGCCTTGCGCGGTGGCTTCGATATCACCCCAGTTCACATCCGTTGCGAGCCAATGGGACTTTTCAAAGGCCAGCCTTGGTGGCGGGTTGCCGCGCAGCCTCTGCATTTCAGCATTCGGGTAGCCGAGGACCTGCCGACGACCCCCTTCCTGGAGGCGACTGGCGGCGAGGCTGCGCTGGCGTCAAGGCGGTTGACGGAATTCTTGACCCAGTATTTCTCGGAAACACATAATTACGAATCGATCTGGGAGGACTATGCAAGCGCTGCACAACGAAATCAAGGAGCTGCTGATCTCGGCACTCCAACTGGAAGACCTCAGCGCTGAGGACATCGACGCTGATCAGGCGCTGTTCGTCGAAGGTCTGGGGCTGGATTCGATTGATGCGCTCGAGTTGGGGCTGGCGCTGCAAAAGCGCTACGGCGTCAGCATGGCCGCCGACGCCGCCGAGACCCGCCGCCACTTCGCGAGCATCCGTGCCCTGGCCGAGTTCGTCGCGGCGCACCGCAAACTTGCTGTTTGAGCGCGCTCAGCCGCCAACACCGACATCTGGCCATGACTGACCAAGACATTTTCGAACGCCTGCGCGACATCCTCATCGAAACCTTTGACATTGACGAAGTGCTCATCACGGCCGATGCGCGGCTGTATGAGGACCTCGACATCGACAGCATCGATGCCGTGGACCTCGTTGTGCAGCTCAAGCCACTGATGGGCAAGCGCCTGCAGCCGGATGCCTTCAAGGCTGTGCGCACACTGCAAGACGTCATTGACGCGCTGCATGGCTTGCTGCAGCCGCAGCCAGGCGAGTCGCCCACTGACGAGTTCGAAGGTGCAGACGCCGCCACGGACTCTTGAAGCCGGACTCATCCATGCGCTGGGCCCTCGCGTTGGCCCTGACGGCCGCCTACCCCCTGCTGGTGTTCGCGAGCCTGGGCCACATCGAGCCGCGCTACCTGGCGCTGCTATTGCTGCTCGGCCTGCTGCGCATGGCGGTCGGCGGCAGCCGCACCGTGCCAACGCGATGGATCGTTGCAGCCGCGCTGCTACTGGCCGCGCTGACCGCGCTGCTCAACAGCAGCCTGCCCCTCAAGCTGTACCCGGTGCTCGTCAACGTCGCGATGTTCGCGGGCTTTGCCTTGAGCCTCGTGGGTGGCCCCAGCGTCATCGAACGCCTGGCGCGCCTGACCGACCCCCAACTGCCACCGGAAGCCGTGGCCTACACGCGCCGTGTGACCTTGGTCTGGTGCGCCTTCTTCCTAGTCAATGGCGGCATCGCACTTGCAACCGTCTTGTGGGCCAGCGAGCGCACATGGGCGCTGTACAACGGCCTCATTGCTTACGGACTCATGGGCCTGCTGATGGGCGGTGAATGGCTGGTGCGACGTCGTGTGCGCGCAAGGACGAAGCGGTGATGCCCAGCCAGCACCTGGCCACGCTGCTCACCCAGCCGATCGACGAGGTGCGACAAGTCGGCTGGCGCGGTGCGGCCCCGGTGTCATGGCTTGAATTCAACGAGCAGGCCCGCCGCTGGCAGACGGCCTTCGAGCAGGCGGCCGGCCAATGCTTTGTGCTCTTCTTCGACGACGGCATCGGATTCGCGGCTGCGTTGTTCGGTCTCTGGCAGGCGGGCAAGCAGGCCTGGCTGCCGGGCAACTTGACGGTGGCCACGCAAGCGGCGTTGCGCCAGTATGTTGACGGCTGGGCTGGCGATGGCGCCGGGCTGGCGGGCCTGCCGCGTGTGCGGCCCGGAAGTCGCGCTGCTCCTGTCGCAACTCAACCGCTGGACCCCGAGGTCACCGGGCTGGTGGTCTTCACGTCGGGCTCGACGGGTGCTCCCGAGGCGTGCCGCAAGCGGCTGCACCAGTTGTTCGACGAGGTGGACACGCTGGAGCAGGCCTTCGGCGCGGCGAGTCCTGGCTGCACGGTCATTGCAAGCGTGTCGCCGCAGCACCTGTATGGCCTGCTGCTGCGCGTGCTGTGGCCGCTGGCCACCAGCCGCGCTCTGCAGGCGAGCAGCCTGGTCTACCTGGAGGACTTGGCCGTACTGCTGCCGACCGGCGAGCGTGCCGCGCTGGTGACCAGTCCCACACTGCTGAGCCGCCTGCCGCTCGAAGCACCGGCGGCCGCCGTGCGCGTGGGTCAGGTGTTCAGTTCTGGCGCACCGCTGTCCGACGCGGCGGTGCGGGATGCGCTGCGCGTCTTCGGCCGCGCGCCCATCGAGGTTTACGGCAGCACCGAGACGGGCGGTGTGGCGTGGCGCCAGCGCGACCCCGGCACCGCTGCGGTTTGGCAGGCTTTGCCCGGCGTGCAATGGCGCCTCGACGACGGACAACTGGTCGTCAAGTCACCCCATCTGCCCACTGCAGACTGGAGCTCCAGCACCGACCGCGCCACAGCCGCAGACGGTGGTTTCGAGCTGCGCGGGCGGGCCGATCGACTCGTCAAGATCGCCGAGAAGCGCGTGTCGCTGCAGGCCCTGGAAGCGCGCCTGCTGCAAGGCGGCCTGCTGGCCGCCTTGCGCCTGGTCATGATGGACGAACCGCGCCCCCAGATTGGCGTCGTCGCGGTGCCGAGCTCCGAAGGTTGGGCGCTGCACGACGGCGCGGGCCGCCGCGCGCTCGCCGAGGCGCTGCGGGTGCAACTGCTCGATGTCGTCGAAAGGGTGGCGCTGCCGCGCCGCTGGCGCTTTGTGCCGGAGTTGCCGCGCAATGCGCTAGGCAAGTCCACGAGGGCGCGGCTGCTGGCCGAATTCGACCCCCGGCGCCCGGCGCTGCGTCATATCACCCGCGAGGGCAGCAGGGTGCAGATGACGCTGCTGGTGGACGCTGCGCTGCCGCAGTTCAGCGGCCATTTCCCCGGCCATCCCGTGTTGCCGGGCGTCGCCCAACTCGACTGGGTGCTGCTGTTCGGCCACGAATGGTTCGACATCGCTGGCGAGTTCACGGGCATGGAGGCGCTCAAGTTCAAGCGGGTCGTGTTACCGCCCACGCAGCTCGCGCTCAGCCTGGATTGGCAGACTCCAAACCGCTTGACGTTTTGCTACCAGTCCGCGCTGGGCCAGCACTCCAGCGGGCGGGTGTTGTTCGGCGAGGCGAGCTGACCATGAAGCTGGGCGCCGTGATCCCGGTCTACAACCATGCGCTGCCGGTGACTGTCGTGGCGCGGGCCGTGCGGGCCTTCGGCTTGCCCGTGCTGCTCGTCGACGACGGCAGTGAGCCCGGCTGCGCGGCGGCATTGGACTGCCTCTCGACCGAGGACGGCATCGCGCTGCTTCGTCTGCCAAAAAACCAGGGCAAGGGCGGCGCGGTGATGGCCGGCCTGCATCAGGCGCGGTCGCTGCAGTGGAGTCATGCATTGCAAATCGATGCCGACGGCCAGCACGATACGGCCGACGTGCCGGCCTTCATCGCGCAAGCGCGGGCCCATCCAGCGCATTTCATCTGCGGCTGCCCGGTCTACGACGCCAGCGTCCCCAAGGGACGCCTGTATGGCCGCTATGCGACGCACGTGTGGGTCTGGATCAACACACTGTCGCTGGCCGTGCGCGACTCGATGTGTGGGTTGCGCATCTATCCGCTGGACGCTACGGTCGCGCTGCTGGAGCGCGTGCGCATCGGCAGGCGCATGGACTTCGACATCGAGATCGCCGTGCGCCTGGTGTGGGCCGGCGTGCCGGTCGTCAACCAACCGACGCGCGTGCGCTATCCGGCGGACGGCGTTTCCCATTTCCGCCTCTGGCACGACAACCTGCTGATCTCGGCCCTGCACGCGCGGCTCTTCTTCGGCATGCTGTGGCGCGCACCGCGGCTGTTGTGGCGCAGGTGGGCGGCATGACCCCACGGCACTGGGCAGCGATGGGCGAAAGCACTTTCGTGGTCGGCATCTGGCTGATGTTCGGTGTCCACCGAGTGCTCGGTCGCACGGCGTTTCGGGCGCTGCTGTGGCCGGTCGTGCTGGGCTACTGGGTGGCACGCCCGACGCTGCGTGCGCACAGCCTCGGCTACTTGCGGCGGCTGCTGCCCGCTGCGGGTTGGCGCGAAGGTCTGACCCATGTGCGGCTGTTCGCCGAGACGATGCTGGACAAGCTGCTGGCGATGGCCGGCCGCTATCCGCTGCACCTTGTGCAGGAGCGCGGCGCAGAGCTCCTCCACCAGCAGGCGCAAGCGGGGCAGGGCGGCGTGCTGGTCACCGCCCACATGGGCTGCCTGGAACTGTGCCAGGCGCTCGCCGAAGCACGGCCCGACTTCAAGGTCAACGTGCTGGTGCACACCAAGCATGCGGAGGCATTCAACCGCATTCTGCGGCGGCTGCACCCGCAGGTCGGCGTGAACCTTGTCGAGGTGACCGACCTTGACATGGCCCTCACGCTCAAGCTCGCCGACAAGGTGGCGGCTGGCGAGTTTCTGGCCATCGCCGGGGACCGCGTGCCGGTGCGTGGCAGCAAGACCGTGCGCGTGCCCTTCCTGGGCAGCGACGCCGATTTCCCGGTCGGCCCGTACCTGCTTGCCGGACTGCTGGGCTGCCCGCTTTTCCTGATGCTCAGCCTGCATGAGGGCCGTGGTTACGCGCTAGAGTTCGAAAAGCTGGCCGACACTGTGCACTTGCCGCGCCGCTCTCGTGAGGCCGCGCTGGCCGACTACGCTCGCCACTTCGCCGATGCCGTGGCGGTGCGCCTGCGCCGTTCGCCTTATGACTGGTTCAACTTTTATGCTTTCTGGGACCGCGCTCGGCCCGAACCCCATGCCGTCGATCACGTTTGACGGCCATCGTCTGTGCATCGAGGACATCTGCGCCCTCGCACAGCGCCGCGCCACGGCCGAGCTCGGCCGTGGCGCCGAGTTCCAGTCGCGCATCCGGGCCGGTGCTGATTTCGTGGCGCGCCTGCTGGCCGAGGACGGCGTCGTCTACGGTGTTACCACCGGCTATGGTGACTCGTGCACCGTGGTCGTGCCGCCCGCACTGGTGGCTGAGCTGCCCCACCACCTCTACACATACCACGGCATCGGGACCGGCGCCATGTTGAGCCCGCAGCAGACCCGCGCGGTATTAGCCACACGACTGGCGTCGTTGTGCCAGGGCTTGTCTGGCGTCAGCCTGGACTTGCTGCGCCAGTTCGAGACGCTGCTGCGCCACGACATCTTGCCGCTGATCCCGAGCGAAGGCTCGGTCGGCGCGAGCGGCGACCTGACGCCGTTGTCCTACGTTGCCGCGGTGCTGTGTGGCGAGCGCGAGGTGCTCATCAACGGCGAGGTCTGCGCCGCAGTCGATGCGCTGCGTGCCGCTGGCGCGACGCCCTTGCGACTGCGCCCCAAGGAGGGCCTGGCGATCATGAACGGCACCGCCGTGATGACGGGTCTGGCTTGCCTGGCCTTCGAGCGGGCCGAGTATGTGGCGCGCCTGGCAACGCGCATCACCGCCATGAACGTGGTCGCCAGCGCCGGCAACGCCCACCATTTCGATGCGACTCTGTTCGCGGCCAAGCCCCATGTCGGCCAGCAGCGAGTGGCCCAGCGCCTGTGCGCCGACCTGGCGAGCGATCGTCCGCCGCGCAACGAGCAGCGCCTGCAAGACCGTTACTCGCTGCGCTGTGCGCCGCACGTCGTCGGCGTGCTCGAAGACGCCCTTCCCTGGCTGCGCAGCCTGATCGAAAACGAGTTGAACAGTGCCAATGACAACCCGCTGATCGACCCGGTCGACGAGCGTGTGCTGCACGGCGGCCACTTCTACGGCGGCCACATCGCGATGGCGATGGACACGCTGAAGACAGCCGTGGCTAACGTCGCCGACCTGCTCGACCGCCAGCTCGCACTGCTGGTGGACGCCCGCTACAACCATGGCCTGCCGGCCAACTTGTCTGGCGCCTGTGGCGAGCGCGCGGCCATCAACCACGGCCTCAAGGCGCTGCAGATCAGCGTGTCGGCATGGACTGCCGAGGCGCTCAAGCAGACCATGCCGGCGTCGGTTTTCAGCCGCAGCACCGAGTGCCACAACCAGGACAAAGTCAGCATGGGCACCATCGCTGCGCGCGATGCCTTGCGGGTGCTGGAGCTGACCGAGCAAGTTGCCGCCGGCCTGCTCATCGCGGCACGCCAGGGTTTGGCGCTGCGGGATCGGCAGACGCCGCTGGCGCTCACACCCGCCCTGGCTGCGATGCAAGGCGATCTGGCGCAGCGGCTGCCCCTCATCGTCGAAGACCGGGCGCTAGACCGCGAGTTGCGCGGCCTGGTCGACGCCATCCGCGCCCAGGCGTGGTGCCTGTATGCCTGAGGCCAGCATGAAGCGCCGCGCCCTGTTGATCGCGCTGTGTCCAGTGGTGGCGGCGGGCGCCGTGCCCGACTTGGCGCTGGCTGTGCGCGAGCGCCTGCAGCGGCCCGAATGGCTGCGCGGCGAGTTCACGCAAACCAAAAAGGTGGCCGACTTTGCCAGGCCGCTGGTCTCGCACGGCGATTTTGTGCTGGCGCGGGGGCGAGGTGTGTTGTGGCGCACGACCACCCCCTTTGCCAGCGAGCTTCGCCTCACGCGAGACGAGATCCGCGCGACCCAGGCCGGTCACACATCGATGCGCCTGGAGGCTGCGCGCGAGCCCGCGGTGCGCGTCATCAGCACGCTGATGTTCTCGCTGCTCGACGGCGATGTCAGCGGCTTGGCTGAGCTCTTTGAGCTCGGCGGCGCCGTCAAGGGCGCGGGCTGGCAGTTGTCGCTGTGGCCCAAGCCCGGCCCGCTGCAACTGGTGCTGATGAACGCAGCGCTGGAGGGCGACAGCATGGTGCGGCGCATCCAGCTGGTCGAGACCAATGGCGATGAGAGCCTGATCCAGCTTGCCGGCCTGCGGCCCGACGCTGCGCCCGAGCCCGGCTTGTTCCAGTGAACCTGGAGCGCAGCACCCGGCGGCTGGCGAGTCTGTGGCTGGCGCTCGTGCTGGCCTGTTTGACGCACAACGTCTGGCATTGGGGCGTGCAACAGCGCCTGCCTGTGACCGATCTGCTCGCCATGCTGCCCACTGACGAGCAGCGGCCGCTGGCCACCCAGGCCACGCAGGCGTTGGCAGACGCCGGTGCGCGGCGCATCAGCGTGCTCATCGGCGGTGGCGACTGGCCGCTCGCCCAGATCGCAGCCGATGCTTTCTTGCAGCAGCTCGGCGACCTGCCCGTGCGCCATCGCGTGGCGGACGCAGACCAGCAAGCCTGGCTCGGTCTGTACGCACCGGCGCGCGCTGGCCTGCTCACATCGCAGGCGCGGGCTCGGCTGGCTGGCGCACCCACCGCCGAGCTGGCCGACCAAGCCCTCGCGTCCCTCTACCAGCCCGTCGCGGGACCCCGGGTCGGTCGCTGGGCCGACGACCCACTCAACCTCTTCGGTCTCTGGCTGGCCGAGCGCAGCCAAGGCAGCCGCGTGCGCGTGCAAGACGGCCGACTCATGGTGACCGACCCTGATGCGCCGCAGCACCACTACGCACTCGTGCTGATCGATCTGCATAGCTCGGGCTTCGAGATCGGCACCCAGCGCGCGGTGATGCCGCACCTGCAAGCGGCCGTACGGGCGGCACAGGGGCACGGTGCCACGGTCGTCCGCGCTGGCGTGCCGCTGTTCGCTGCCGCGGCGGCTGAGCAGGCCCAGCGCGAGATCCACACCATCGGCTTGGGCTCGCTGGCCGGCATCGTCGCGTTGACGCTGCTTGCCTTCAGGTCGCTGCGGCCGCGCGTGCTGCTCACCTTGTCGATGGCCGTGGGCCTGCTGGTCGCGACCTCGGTGAGCCTGCTGTGCTTCGGCGAGCTTCATCTCGTGACGCTGGTGTTCGGTGCCAGCCTGCTGGGCGTGGCCGAGAACTACGGCAGCAACTACTTCAGCGCCCGGCAGGGTCTGCAACCCGCGCAGCGCTGGGCCATGTTGGCGCGGCAGATCCCCGTGGTCACGTTGGCGATGGCGACCACCGTCATCGGCTATGCGCTGCTCGCGCTGCCACCCTTTCCAGGGCTGCGGCAGGTCGCCGTGTTCTCGGGGGCGGGTCTTGTGGCGGCTTTCGTGACCGTGCTGTGGTGGTTCCCGTTGCTCGACGGCGATGGCCGTTTGGCGCCGACGCGCTTTGCCGACTGGCTGGGCTCGCGGCGCGCCCTCTGGCCCAGCCTGGGCCGCCGTGGCACGGTGTGGCTGGGGCTGGCCGTGGCGGCGCTGGCCGTCTGGGGCGGCAGCCGACTGCGCGTGGACGACGACATCCGCCAGTTGCAGTCCGCCCCGCCAACCCTGGTCGCCGAACAGCGGCTGTTCGCCCGGTTGATGCAAGCCCCCGGCGTGGCGCAGTTCTTTGTCGTGCAGGGCTGCAGCGAGCAGCAGGTGCTGGAACGCGAGGAGGCTTTGACGGCACGAGTGCGGGCCATGGCGCTGGCCATCGGCCCCTCAAGCAGCTTGGGCGTGCAGGCGGTCAGCGACTGGCTTCCCTCGCTGCAACGCCAGCGAGCGGACGCCGCCCTGGCCGCGCGCCGCGACGCCGAACTGCGGCCGATGCTGGCGACGCGGTTGGCGCAGCCAGTCGACGCTGCCGCGGCGGCAGCGGTTGAGCTGCATCCCGAGGCCTGGCTGACCAGCCGCGCCAGCGAGCCGCTGCGTGCGCAGTGGCTGGGGCGTCTGGGTGCCAACACCGACACTGCCACCGCCGTGTTGTTGCGCGGCGCGGAGTCGCGCGAGACGCGAGACGCCCTCGCGGCGCTGCAGCTTGACGGCGTGACCTGGGTCGACAAGGTGGGCGAGGTCAGCAGCCTGCTGGGTCGTTATCGCGAGCTGATGTTGGCTGTGCTGGGCTTGGGCTACGCGCTCACCTGGGTGGCGCTGGCGTGGCGGTTCGGCCGCGCTTCGTGGCGTGCGTTGGCACCCACGGCCCTGGCCAGTCTGATCACTGTCGCCTTGCTGGCGCTTGTGGGCCAGGTGCTGCAGCTCTTTCACATCCTGCCCCTGCTCATCTTGCTGGGCCTGGGCGTGGATTACGGCATCTTCATGCTGGAGCAGCCAGGCAGGCACGAGACGCGGCCTTTCCTGTCCGTGACACTGGCTGCTGCGTCCACACTGCTGTCCTTCGGCTTGCTGGCACTGTCCGCCACGCCGGCCCTGCATGCCTTCGGGCTGACCTTGCTGTTCGGGGTTTTTCTGGCCTGGCTGCTCACTCCACTCTTCATGCCCGATGCTTGAAACCAAAAAATTTTCCCCCTCGACGCAGGGGACCTTCGAGGCGCGCTTCGAGGCTCAGAAGATCGCCTTCGGGCCGGTGATCTTTCACTGCGTGCGCTACGCCTGCAAGCGCGGCATGCTGCAGGCCCTCAGTGAACGCGGCGAGCAGGGCATGACGCTCGACGAACTGGAAGCCACCGGCCGCTGGAGCCGCTATGCGCTGAAGGTGGTGCTCGAGTCCTGCCTGTCGGCCGGCGTGGTGCTGATCGATGGCGGGCGCTGGCAGCTCGACAAGGTGGGCTTCTGCCTGCTCCACGACGACATCAGCCGCATCAACTTCGACTTCATCCACGACGTCTGCTACCAAGGCCTGTTCGAATTGGAGCGCTCGCTCGATGCAGGCAAACCGCTGGGCCTCGCGCACCTGGGCGACTGGCCCAGCATCTACCCGGCGCTGTGCGAGTTGCCCGAGCCGGCCAGATCGAGCTGGTATGCGTTCGACCACCACTATTCCGACACCGCCTTCCCCGACATCCTGCCCGACGTGTTTGCGACGGCCCCGCGCCGCCTGATGGACATCGGCGCCAACACCGGCAAGTTCAGCCGCGCGGCATTGGCGCACGACCCACGGGTGGAGTTGCACCTCGTCGACCTGCCGCAGCAGCTGGCGCTGGCCGACGGACACCTGTGCGCAGCTGGCCTGCGCGAACGGGCCCACCTGTATCCGCGCGACCTGCTCGACCCGGCTGCTGCGCTCCCCGCCGACATGGACCTGGTGTGGATGAGCCAGTTTCTGAGCTGCTTCGGCGAGGCACAGATCGTCAGCATCTTCCAGCGCGTGTGCGACTGCCTGAGCCAAAACGGGCAGGTGCTGGTGTTGGACACATTTTGGGACCGCCAGCGCTACGACATCGCCGCCTACTGCCTGATCAACACCTCGCCCTATTTCACGGCCATGGCCAGCGGCAACAGCAAGGTCTACGAGAGCGCGGACTACCTTCGCCTGGCCGACGTCGCCGGGTTGCGGCTGCAGACTGTCCGGGACGGCATCGGCTACTGCCACAGCCTGCTGAGGTTCGTGCGGGCATGAAGCAACGAGGTGCCTTGGGCCTGGCCGCGCTGGCCTGCGCGGTGGTGTGCTTATTGGTCAGTGCGCTGGCGGCAGGCTGCGCGGCGCCAACACCGCTGCCGCTGCCGACCACCTTGCCGCTCCTGCGGTTGCCACCGGCGGCGCTGGGTCCAGCCCGGTATGAACTCAGCCAGCGGCTGTCCGTCACGCCGCTGGAGCTGTCCGACGCGTCGCCGCAGCAAGTCGACGTGCAACTGCAGCTCGATGCCTCGGGTCTGCGGCTGGCCGGCTTCGCCTATGGTCAGCGCGTGCTTCTGATGCAGTGGGACGGCGCAGCGCTGCGGCTGGAGCGCCACCCGCGACTCCCGGACGAAGTGGATGCCAACCGCATGTTGCGCGACCTGTGCCTGGTGTTCTGGCCTGCCGAGGCCGTGCGCGCCGCCTTGCCTGAGGGCTGGCACTGGGTCGACGCGAACAGCGTGCAGTCGCTGCAACAGGGCGACGCCACGTGGCTGACGGTGCGGCGCAGCGGCCAGCGCATCGTCGAGATCATCAACACCGCCGAGGGCTATCGATTGTTGATCGAGTCGCAACCACTGGAGCCGTCATGAGCGCTTGCTATGTGCAGGCGCCGGGCGTGGTTTGCGCGGCCGGGTGGGGCCTGCCCGCATTGAGCGAGGCAGTGTTCGCGCCGACGCCGTCGGGCGTGGCCGAGAACGAGCGGGTGTGGCCAGGCCATACGCTGCACCTGGGCGCGGTGCGCGGCGCACTGCCTTCGGTGGCTCATCTGCCGATCGAGCAGCGCAGCCGCAACAACGCGCTGCTGCTGGCAGCGCTGGCGCTGGTTCGCCCCGCGGTCGATGCGACCATTGCCCGCCATGGTGCGCGCCGCGTCGGTGTCGTGCTCGGCACCAGCACCTCGGGCATCGCCGAAAGCGAGGCTGCATTTGCCGCGCTGGTGTGCCGTGGCGCCTGGCCGGCCGGGTTTCACGTCGGGCAGCAGGAGCTGGGCTCTGCGGCGCAGATGTTGTCGCAGCTCCTGGGTCTGGGCGGGCCCAGCTTTGTCGTCTCCACCGCGTGCTCGTCGGGTGCCAAGGCGCTGGCCAGTGGCGCTCGACTGCTCAAGGCCGGCCTGTGCGACGCCGTGCTGGCGGGCGGCGCGGATGCGTTGTGTGCCATGACAGTGGCCGGCTTCACGGCGCTCGAAGCGGTGGACGCGGCGCGCTGCCGTCCGATGAGTGCAACGCGCGCCGGTATCAACATTGGTGAGGGCGCCGCGCTTTTCGTCCTGAGCCGCGAGCCGTCGGCAGTGCGCCTGTCGGGTTGCGGCGAAAGTTCGGACGCGCACCACATCTCCGCACCGGAGCCCACTGGGCGCGGCGCGCTGGCGGCCATGCGCGCCGCGCTCGAGCGTGCCGGGCTGGCGCCGGGCGAAGTCGGCTACCTCAACCTGCACGGCACGGGAACGCTGCAAAACGACGCGATGGAAAGCCGTGCCGTGGCCGCGCTGTTCGGCCACGGGCTGCCTTGTTCATCCACCAAGCCGCTGACCGGACATGCGCTGGGCGCGGCAGGCGCCATCGAAGCCGCCATCGCCTGGCTGACCCTGATGGGCGACGGTCGCTTGCCGGGGCACCACTTCGACGGCTTGCGCGACCCTGCGCTGCCGCCCATCACGCTGGTGCAGCCCGGGCAGCGGCTGGCTGGCGCGCCGCGCCATGTCATGAGCAACTCGTTCGCCTTCGGCGGCAACAATGCGTCGCTGGTGTTGAGTCATGAATGAGCTGCTGCCGCCGATCGCCGACCTGTTGCCTCACGAAAGGCCCATGTGCATGCTGGACCGCCTGGTCGCGGCGCATGGCGAGGGCCTGGTCGCCGAGGTGGTCGTGCCGACGGACGGCCTGTTCAGCCACGACGGCAACGTCGGCGCCTGGGTCGGCGTTGAGTACATGGCGCAGGCGGTCGCGGCCTGGGTCGGCTGGCAGTCGCGAGCGCTCGGCCGAGCGCCGCGCATCGGCTTTCTGCTCGGCACCCGCCGCTACCAGTGCCACGTTCCCCGCTTCGCGGCAGGGCAGTGCCTGCGCGTCGAGATCGGGCGCAACTACCAGGCGGACAACGGCCTGGGCCAGTTCGACTGCACCATTCGCGCAGGCGACGCCGTTCTGGCCAGCGCGCAGGTCACTGTCTTCGGGCCCGAAGACCCGGTCGCGTTCTTAAAAGGAGAAAACCCATGAGCACGGTGCTCGTCACCGGATCGAGCCGCGGCATCGGGCAGGCCATCGCAATGCGTCTGGCGCGCGAGGGCTACGACATCGTCGTGCACTGCCGAGCGGAGCGCGAGGCGGCCGAGGCGGTCGCTGCGGAAATCAGATCGCTGGACCGTGAGGCCCGCGTGCTGCAGTTCGACGTTGCCGACCGCGAGGCTGCGTCGGCCGCGCTACTGGCCGACGTTGCGGCCCATGGCTGCTACTACGGCGTGGTCTGCAACGCCGGTATCGCCCGCGACGGCGCTTTTCCGGCGCTGAGCGGCGAGGACTGGGATGCCGTGATCCACACCAACCTGGACGCGTTCTACAACGTGCTGCAGCCGCTGACGATGCCCCTGGTGCGCCGCAAGGCGCCGGGGCGCATCGTCACGCTGGCTTCGGTGTCGGGACTGATGGGCAACCGCGGCCAGGTCAACTACAGCGCCGCCAAGGCCGGCATCATTGGGGCGACCAAGGCGCTGGCCGTAGAGCTGGCGAGCCGACAGATTACCGTCAATTGCGTGGCCCCCGGGCTGATTGAGACCAATATGGTGGAGCCGGGCCTGCTCGCGGAGGCCCTCAAGATCATTCCAGCGCGACGCGTGGGGCGCCCCGAGGAAGTCGCGGCGGTGGTCAGTTTCCTGCTGAGCGCCGACGCGGCCTACATCACGAGGCAGGTGATTTCGGTCAACGGAGGGATGGTGGGATGAGCAAGAAGCGCGTCGTGATCACCGGCATCGGGGCGCTGTCGCCGTTGGGGCACGACACCGCGACGGTGATGAACCGCCTGCGATCGGAGACCAGCAACGTCCAGCGCATGCAGGCCTGGGGCGAATACGAAGGGCTCAACACGCAGGTGGCCGTGCCCTGCGCGCCCTTCGAGCTGCCGGCCGAGCGCTACCACCGCAAGAGCATGCGCAGCATGGGCCGCGTCGCGCAGATGGCCACGCGCGCCAGCGAGCTCGCGCTGCAGCAGGCTGGCCTGCTGGGCGACCCGCTGCTGACCAGCGGCAGGTTGGGCGTGAGCTTTGGCAGCTCCAGCGGCACCCCCAACGCCGTCGGCGACTTCGGTCGCATGTTGACCGGCAAGAGCATCGAGGGCATCAACGCCAATACCTACGTGAAGATGATGTCGCACACGGCGGCGGTCAACATCGCGGTGTTCTTCGGCATCACGGGGCGCATGATCACCACCAGCAGTGCCTGCACCTCGGGCAGCCAGGGCATCGGCTATGCGTACGAAACCATCGCCAGCGGACGCCAGCTCGCCATGCTGGCCGGCGGCGCCGAAGAACTGCACCCTGCCCAGGCGGCCATCTTCGATACGCTGTTCGCCACCAGCACGCGCTACAACGACCGACCGTGCATGACGCCACGGCCGTTCGATGTGGACCGCGACGGCCTCGTGCTGGGCGAGGGCGCCTGCACCTTCGTTCTCGAAGAGTACGAGCATGCGATGGCCAGGGGCGCCCCCCTGCTGGGCGAGATCGTGGGCTACGGCACCAACTGCGACGGCAGCCACGTCACTCAGCCCCAGGCGGCGACGATGGCTCTGGCGATGCGACTGGCGCTCGACGATGCCGGCGTGCCGCCCGAAGCGGTTGCCTACGTCAATGCGCACGGCACCAGCACGGACTACGGCGATGTGGCCGAGAGCCAGGGCACGCATAGCGTGTTCGGCTCCAATGTGGCGATCTCGTCGCTGAAGAGCTACATGGGCCACACGCTCGGGGCCTGCGGCGCACTTGAGGCCTGGATGACGCTGGAAATGATGCGCGCCGGCTGGTTTGCACCGACACTCAATCTCAGCCGGGTCGACCCGCGCTGCGGCGAACTCGACTACGTGATGGCGACGGGCCGCGCGCTCCAAACCGAGTTCGCGATGACGAACAATTTTGCCTTTGGCGGCATCAACACATCGTTGATCCTGCGTCGCCTCGACTGATCAGGCGCCAACGGCAATTCAGGAGGAAATCGATGAAGAAGATGTTTGTTGGTTTGGCTTTGACCATTCTGATTGGCGCAGCGCAGGCGCGCAGTGCCGTGGTGCTGGTGGAACCCGAGCGCGTGGTGCTGGTTTCTGGACAGCCGACATTGACGCCAGAAATGGTCAGGCATGCCATCATCAGAGGCGGGGCCCGGCACGAGTGGACGGTTGTCAACGACCAGCCCGGCGTGCTGCGCCTCAAGTACATCAAGCAGGGAAAGCACGAGGTGGTCGTCGACGTCAGCTACGACACCACCGGCTTCCAGATCCGTTACGTGAGCAGCACGAACATGAAGTACGAGAGCACCAATGGTGTGCCGATGATCCATCCGTTCTACAACAAATGGGTCACCAATCTGAGTCTCGCCATTTCCGCCGAGGCAAGCAGTTTTCCTGTCGGCAAATGAACACGCGGCCGATGCGGCCCCACGGGCGCTGGCGGCAAGGCGACGGCCGCCCGGAGAGCCTGCTGTGCCTGCTCGCGACTCAGCCCGAGCTGCGCGCTGGCATGGCCGACCCTGCATGCTGGCTCGGTGCGGCGGAGCAAGCTCGGCTGGCAACGCTGAGCACCGAGGCCCGGCAGCACAGCTTTCTCGCTGGCCGTTGGTTGGCGAGGCTGGCGGTGCAGCGCTGGTGCGGCATCGACCGCTTGCCGACGCTGGAGGTGGCCGACAGCGGTGCCTGCCACGTCGTGAGCGAGGGGGAGGTGTTCGTATCGATCAGCCACAGCGGCGACCACGTGGCATGCGCTGTCGCCGAGCTGCCGGTGGGCGTGGATGTGGAGAGCCCGGGACGACCCCGCGACTACCTCGCGCTGGCTCAGGCCGTGCACTGCGACGCCCAGCAAGAACGGCTCGCGCGGTTGGCGCCGACGTCGCGCGCACGGTGCTTCTTGCAGGACTGGACGCTCAAGGAAGCCTGGCTCAAGGCCCGCGAGCAACAGGTGGACTTCGCGCTGATGCGAACGCTGGAGTTCGACAACGATCCCTGTGGCGACAGCGCCGTGACGCACATCGGAGAATTGATTTTGGCCGTCGCGGCAAACCCGGCGTTGCCACCGGTCATCGACGGCTTACCGCGAGCGAACTGGCGCCGCTGCCAGTCGCGGCGCTCCGCCGTCGCGTGAACTCAGTGCGGTTTACGTGCGACCACGTTGAGCAGCGTCTCTTCGCGCTTTAGCGGCACGCGCAAGCCCATCCATTCGAGCGCGCCCAGATCTTTTCGGCTCCACCACAAGTAGGGCGTGCTGGTGCGTTCGTCGCTCAGATTGAAACCCGTCTCGTGCAGCATGGCCAGGAACTCCGGCGCGCTGCGCTGCGCCTCCATCGGGTGACGGAACAGCAGCCGGATGATCCAGCTGTGGATGTAAGCGCGCGTGCTCTCCGCCAGCAACAGCAGGCCGCCTGGCTTCAACACACGGAAGACCTCGCCGAGTGCGGCGACCTGGTCGACGATGTGGTGCAAGGTCTGGTGGCACAGCACCAGGTCTACCGACGCATCCGGCAGGGGTATGTGCTCGGCGTGGGCCTCGTGCAGCGTGACCGGCACCGTGCAGGCCTGACGCATCGCGGCACTGTGGGCGGCAAATTCGGGCGCGGGGTCCAGCGCGTGGATGTGGCTGGGCTGGAAGCGCTGCGCCAACTTTGGCAGCGAATGCCCCTGGCCGGTGCCAATGTCCAGCACGACGGCGCCCGTCGGCGTGTCAGGTGCCATGCGCTGCAGGTCGTCGAGTGCGCGGTCAAGCACGTGCACCTGCCAGGTCTCAGTGGACAGGAACCAAAGTCCAAAACGAGTTTCCGGCACGAATGCTGGTTGGCGCGCCACAGGCAGGGTCGGGTGGGATGGGTTCAAGGGATGTGGGTCGTTGTTGGTGGTGTCGCGCCAATCCCCGATTCAGGCTGGCTAAACCGCGCTGAGGTGTTCCACCAAGATCGTGGCGCCGATGCCCGCGAGCACGATGCCGCCGCAAATCTCGGCCCATTTCCCGGCAACTGCACCCAGCGCGCGTCCAAGCATCACGCCCGCGGTCACCGCAACGAAAGTCGTACAGCCTATCGCTGCGGCCACGGGGAGAATATCGACGTTGATGAACGCCAGCCCGACGCCGACCGCCATGGCGTCGATGCTGGTGGCAAGCCCGGTCAAGGCCAGCAGCCAGAAAGGGTGCCGCGTCAGCCTGTCGCCTTGGTAAACCGTGCGCGCGGTGACTCCGCTGTAAACCATGCGCAGGCCGAGGCCACTCAGCAGGGCGAAAGCAACCCAGTGATCCCAGGTTTCGATGTAGCCGGCAGCTGCCAGGCCGAGTGCCCAGCCGATGACGGGCGTGATCGCCTCGATGGCGCCGAAGATGGCGCCAGTGCGCAACGCTTCGCTCCAGCGCGGTTGATGCAGTGCAATGCCTTTGCCGATGGCAGCAGCGAAGGCGTCGGTGGACAAGGCCAGCGACAGCAGCGCAATCGAGAGGAAGCTCATGGGGGCATTGTGGCCAGCGAGCACTGCGGCGCATCGACAGGCAGGGCCACACATCAGTTTGGAACTGGCGCTCCAGAGAGGGGCTTACGCCCCCCCGGAGTTCAGATCCCACGAAAAACGCTCAGCTTTCAGATCGGATTGATCTTGAAGCCTTTGCGGTACTCAATGGCTGCCAAGTCGCGAGCTTCCGGCGTCAGCGCACGGAAAGCCTTGAGCGGGCTACCGAGGGTGAAACCCTTCACGTGGTCCAGAGTCCACATGTGCTTGTCATCGAAGCGCAGGTGAGGCTGCTGAATCAGCGTTTTGCCGTCAGGGCGCACGAAGCCCAGATCCTTGATGGCATCAGCCAGGTCCCAGCCGTCGTAGCACTCTTCCCACTCGCGACGTCCGCTGAAGCGGCCCATTGCAGGGGTAGGACGGCCTTCGTACTCGCTGGCGAACGCAACCTTGTGTGTCCAACGGCAGACCTCAGAGCAGTACGTGAACACTTCGCCATCGACTTCGTCATAAACGAAGTCTTCTCGAATCAGGCAAGGCACCATGCAGCTCCAGCAACGGTGCGGATATTTGTAGCCTGCTTCCTGGTCAAACAGCATGTTGGTCTGGCCCGGGATGCTCTTGCGGGCGTACCACTTCCAATAGTCACCAAACTCAGCGTACCAGCCCGGGTACTTGTGCTCAAACCACTCGAAGTCCTTCGCTGTCTGGGCTTCAATGCGCCAGAAGTTGACGGGCCAGCCCACCGAGAAGAACTGAGCCATCTTGTGAACGTAGTTCTTTTTGGAGATGCGATCCCAGGCAGCGGAGACGTCGTCGTGGTGAATCTTCACGCCGTACTTTTCCAGCGGCAGCATGGAGCTGCGATAAAAATCTTCGTAGATCCAGCGGTGCCACAACTCGGCGTACGACGCCTTGGTCTTGTCGCGGTCGGCGGTGCCGTATTCGATGATGGTGCCGACCGTGGCATCAACAATCGCGTGGTTTTGCCAGAACGCGTAGCGGAGATCACGCTCCAGCAACAGGTGGTTGCTTGGTTCGTTGACGATCGACATCAGCAGCGAGTGGCCGTTGCTGATATGACGCGTCTCATCCGACTGCACCGACAGAAACACGGTGGACAGCGCGTAGTCGTCATTGCGGACGGCCTCCGACACCATCGCCACGAACAGCGTGTTGCTGAAGCTCGTCTCGGACACAACGGACAGGTAGATGTTGCCTGCAGTGATGGCGTCACCAGTGACAAATCCCTCGCCGAGCTGGCGGCCGATGGTCGTGGCATAGCACTGACCGAAGGCCTTTTCAGTGATGTCGAAACCGGCCGGGTCAATGTAGTTCTCCATGTACCACTTCTTCAGGTGCATCTGAATGGTGGAGTGGCGGAATTCATCGATCATCTGCATCGTGAAGCCGGTACGCAGCTCCTCACCTGGGGCCAGTCGAGCCACCATCGCCATTGAGCGCGCGGCCGAAATCTCTGGGAAAGGAATGATGGCCAGGAACAGCTTCATCCACTCGATCCAGCGCGGCTGGATGTTGCGGAACATGTCACCGCGCAGTGCGGCATCGAGGGCGGCATAAACACGGCTGTCCTTTTCCTCTTGCATCGGGAAATAGGAACGCAGCACCTGCTTCATTGGGTCGCGAGGGGACTTGCCGATCTTGTAGTCGGTCGGAAAGGTGGACGCTTCTTGCACGTAGCTGGGCTGCCAGCCGAGGTCGGCAATGCGTCGCATCGCTTCGCCGATCGGGATTCCCTTTTGTGATGTGATCTTGTTGAGTTTCAGTTCAGACATTTGGTACTCCGTTGCATGTCTATGGGTAATGTCCTAAGAAGTGGTGTAAGTCGTCAACCCGGACAGGTCGACATCCACAGGCTCGGCGCGGTACTGCTGGTATCCGAGCCGACCGAGTATCGCTGACGGACATGCGCGTGACCCGACATGTTCGTGAATCGGGGCTGACCACATCGCGGTGTCTCAGACCCGCATTGCTGGCATCACGCAACCCAACGGCGCAGCACAACTGGGTTCGACGGCCTGATGTACCTGACGCGTCCCGGAACCGGCCTTCTCATGGCAAGCGCGGTGCCTTTCGGCTTCTCTGGTCCCACCGACAGGAATCGAACCTGTATCTGCCGCTTAGGAGGCGGCCGTTCTGTCCATTGAACTACGGCGGGCGGGCGCATGACTTTCACACGCAGGTTCGGCGGGCCTAGCCCCAGCGCCAGGTCCAGATCACGTCGAGTGAATTCTCGAAACCCGACTGCGCGCGCAGCGTGAAGCTGCGGGCGATGCGGTAGATCAGCTGAAAGCTCCCCGCGGTGGCGTTCAGGCCGCGTTCGTAGCCGACGTACCAGCGCCGCGACAGCTGCTTGCCGAGCGAGATCACCGTTTCCCGCACCTCGCCCGGGTTCTGCTTCAGTGTCAGTTCGTCGAGCCCGATGGCCTTGGTGAACTGGTCGGTGAAGGTGTCGCCTTCGCCGGCCAGCAGGGCCAGTGCCGCGGTCTGCAGCAGCGCCGTGTCGGCACCGCCCAGGCCGTCACTCGCACGGCCCAGCGCCAGCCACGACAGCTTGTCGACTTCCGAGACCTCAGGCTCTGAAAACAGCCGGATGCGCGGGTTCTGCGCAGTGCCGGTGACCTGCACGCCCACGCGGATGTCGGTGTTCGGGCGGGTGGCCTCGATGTTGAGCTGTGGGTTTTCTGGTGGCCCGTTGAAGGTGATCTGGCCGCGGTCGATCGTCAGCTTCTGTCCGTAGGCCGCGTAGGTACCGCCTGCGGCGGCCACGGTGCCGTTGATCGCCAGCCGCCCGCCCGGCGCGGTCAGTCGCAGGTCGCCACGCAAGCCGGTTTCAATGCCGCGACCGCGCAGCCGCAACTGGGTGCCGAGTGCGATCTTCAGATCGAGCGCCACGTTGCGCGAAGTTGTCGAGGTGGGCAAGGGTGTGGCCGCATCCGCACCGCTCGACGCCTGTGCATCGCCCGGCCCACCGCGCGCCGCGCCGCGCGCCGGGGCGCGCACCACCTGCACGTCATCGGACAGCGTCGGCGCATCGCTGCGGGTGAAATCGATCAGACCTTCGTCGATCGTGAAGCCGCCGTTGACGCTCACGGCATCGCGGCCAAAGCCCAGCTGCGCCTCACCGCTGGTGACGATGCGGCGATCGACCCGGCCCAGCAGCACGAAGCGGTCGGCCTTCAGCTGCAGTTGCGCGGTCGGTGATTCGCCCAGCGCAGCAGAACCGCCGATGCTCAGGCTGCCCGTGCCGCCCTTGGCGTTGAAGCGCTCGACGCGCGCGCTGCTGCCCCGCAGCGAGATCAGCACATCGCCTTCGCTGATGTTCACGCCTTCGAGGAAGTTGCGCACGCTCAGGGCGTTGCCCAGGATGCTGCCGGTGAACTCGGGCGCACCGAAGCGCCCGGCGAACACGGCGCTGGTCTTCAACTGGCCGCCCAGCCGCCAGCCGGTCGGCACCCAGGTGCCCCAGGCGCCGAGGTTGGCCACGTCCAGTTCGGCAGCACCTTCGACCGAAGCATCGGCGGTGGGCCACAGCGCCTCGGGTGACGTGCGCACGACCACCGCGCCCGCCAGCACGCCGAGTGTCTTGCCGTTCAGGTACTGCGAAAACGTCCACACGCCCTCCTGCGCATTCACGGCCAAGCGCAGGTTGGTCAAGCCCAGCGACTGGGTGCTGATTTCGTCGGTCACCGTCAGGTCGCCGCGGCTGCGTTCGAGCACGAGGTCGGCTGTGAGGCCGCCATCGCTGTGCACCTCGAAGCGTCCGCCCATGGTCAGATCGCCGCCCCAGCCGAAGCCGGGTTGCAGGCGCGCCAGCAGCGGTGAAATGGGCAGCGGGTCGAACGCCAGCTGCGCATCGATCTGTGCCGGCTGCGCGATGCCACCGGCCGCGCGCCAGGAAAGCCGGCTCCAGCGCGCCGCCGCGCCCAGCACCATGGCCTGCCCAGGTTGCACGGTGATTCGCGTTGGCTCCCCGGACCACAACGCGTCAATGGCGATGTCGCTGGCAGTGATCCACGGTGCGGCGTTGTCGTTGCTGGCCTTGAGGTTCAGCCGCTGCACGCTGCCGCGCCAGCCGGCCAAGCGCTGACCCGCGAGGTCGATCAGGCCGCCTTTGGCCTGCAGCAGCAGCGTGCTGCGTGCGGCGGCGTCTGCGTCGACGGGGGGCGGTGCGGCTGGTGCGGCAACCGGCGCCTGCACGGTGTCGGTCCAGGCCGGTGGCAGCGCTTTCGACAGGGCGCGCAGCGCCACCGTGTGGTCGCTGACAGTGCCGGTGATCTTGAGTTGAGCCGATTCGATGTTGGGGGATGCATAGGGGGCGGCGCCGGGCCTCGCGACCGACGTGGGCGTCGATGTCTGTCGGGCCGACGCTGCGCTCAGCAGCTGCATCTGTGACAGGTTCGCGCCGATGTCGACCGCCGCGCCTTCCGCGGTGCCCAGCTGCCAGCGTGCACCGGCCTGTTGCACCGCGACGGCGCCGACGCGCAGCGCGTTCGCGCTCAGCTCGCCTTGTGTCGTGATCGCCGGCCAGCGCCCGTCTACCGTTGCCGATGCCGTCAGTGCGCCGGCCAGCGTCGCATCGGCGCCTGGTGCCTGCACGAGTCGCCACAGCGGTTCGAAAGCAGCCAGTGCCGGGGCCTGCAGGCTGGCGGTCCAGTGATCGGTGCTGCCATTCGCAGCGCCGGGGTGGGCGGCCGTGTCGAAGCGGCCCTGCGCTTGCAGCCGGTTGTCGCCCACCTGCAGGGCCAGCGCGGCTTCGGCGTGGCCACTGTCGAGGCTGCGCAGGCTGGCGCTGCCATCGACCGGGGTGGCGGCGACGACGCTGTTCACCAGCGCGAGCTGGGCGCTGCCGCGCAACGCGGTCAGCGGTGCGTTGCGGTCGGGCGGCAGCGTCAGGTCGAAATCGCCCGTCGCGTTGATGCGGTTGGTGCCGCGGCGCCAGGGTGAATCGGTGCGGCCGGGCCACCACGGCAGCGGGTCGAAATCGACCAGTGTGGCGCGTCCCTTGGCCTGCCACGGGTCACTGGCCGAGGTGCGGCTGGCCGCGCCGACCAGGGTGGCCAGCGCGCCGCCGGCGCTGGCACGGAGCTCGCGCAGCGTGAGGTGCTGCGCGTCGGCGAGTGCATCGAGCTTGAGCTGCACGGTCTTGCCGGCGGTGTCCACCTGGCCCGAGCCGACCGACGGCGACAGCGCGCCGGTCAGGTCCAACTGCACCTCGATCTGCGGCCCTGGCTGTGGACCCGTGGCAGCCGGTGTGACCGTAAGCGATGAGGCCGCGGCGACGACGGGCGCCACGGTCGCGCTGGCCCGCGTCACCGCGACCAGCGACAGCGGCCCGCCGATCAGCATTGACGGTGCACGCGCATCGAGCAGCGAGGGCTGCAGCGCGTGCAGCGTGGCGGCGAGCGTCGAACGATCGGTGTTCCAACGGCCGCTGCCCGACAAGGTGCCCCCGGCCTGCGCCTGCGTGCCGAACTCGGCGTCGAAGCGCTTCAGTTCCACCGTGCTGGGGTCGTCGGCGCGGCCGCTCAGTTGCGCCTTCAGGTGGCGCAGCGGCACGAAGCCATCGTTCCAGCGGCCGGCCACGTCGTTGCTCAGCGCGATCTGCGCAGAGATCGGCCAGTCGATCGCCGTGCTCTGCACCGTCACCTGACCGGTCAATGCGGTGACCGGTGCCGAGCGGCTCAGCGCCGACAGGTCGAGGGCGCGGGTCTGCGCTTGCAGATCGGCCAGCGGCCAGGCGGCGAAGGGCCGCAGGCCGGCTTGCGCGCTCAACGATTGCGCAGGGTGCGTCGCCGTGGCCGGCGACTGCACGCTGGCGTTCAGCGTCGGTGCGGCGAGCGGGCCGGCCAACGCGACCGCGGCGTGCCAGGCGGCCAGGTCGATTGGCGGTGAGGCCGGTGGTGTTGCAGGCGCAGATCCGGAGGCGGGTGGCGTTGCGGCCTGCGCTTGCGACACATCGAGCTTCAAGTCGATCGTGAACGGCGCGTGGGTGGCGATGCGTGCCGCACCGCGCGCCTGCAGCCGATCCCAGGCCGCGCTCAGCGCATCGATGCGGTGTTCGGCGCCGTCGCCCGTGCCCAGTTGCACGCGGGCGTGCAGGTCGCGCAGCGGGTTGTCGCCCAGCGCCCCGACATACAAGGCGCCGACCTGCAAGGCCGCGACGTCGACCTGCACCGGCAGATGCAGCCGGGTTGGCGCGCTCATCGGGCCGTCGCTCGGCGTCAGCAGCACCTCGATGCGCGAGGCGTGCAGTTCAGCGAACGACACCCGTGCCCACAGGCCCGGGGTGTCGCTGCGCGCCAGCCGCAGGCCGCGCCAGCCCAGGCCGGTGAGCACGATCTGGTCGTTGCCGGACAGCTTCACCACCACGCGTCCGGTCTCGAAATCACCCAGCAGCACGCCACGCGGTGCCGCGACCTCGATGCCCGGCAGTCGCGCCACCACCCACGCGCTGCCAGCCTCGCTGCGCACCGCCCACCACAGGCCCGCGCCCAGCGCGCCGACGAGCAGCGCCAGCGACAACAGGCCGAGCACCGCGGTCCACAGCCCCCAGCGCGGCTTGCGGCGGGGCGCCGACGCCGGTGTGGCCGGTGTGGCTGGTGCAGCGGTGTCTTCGTTGTCTGTCAAAACGCGATCCCCACGCTCAGGTGCAGGCGCAGCTTTTTCACATCGTCGCCATAGGCCACATCCATCCGCAACGGGCCAACCGGGCTGCGCCAGCGCAGCCCGACCCCGTAGCCCAGCACAGGGTGCAAATCCTTCCAATGATCGGCCGCGTTGCCGGCATCGATGAAGGCCGCGCCCCACAGGGAGGGAAACCGGTCCGAGATCGGGTGGGCGACTTCGGCACTGCCGGTGAGCAGCACGCGGCCGCTGAGCAGCGCGCCGGCCACTTTCGGCCCGAGCGAGCGGTAGGTGTAGCCGCGCACCGAATCGTCACCACCGGCGCGAAACAGCAGGGTGTCCGGGATGCCGACCTTGTTGCTGGCCAGCACCTCACCGCCTTCGAGCCGCGCGGTCGCGAACCACGCGCCGCCGAGCGGGCGGTAGTAGGTGTAGCGGCCGTAGACGCGGCCGAATGGCCCGCTCTTCTCGTCGCCGGTGCCGCTGATGGCATAACCGCCGGCCACCTCGGTCGAGAAGGTGTAGCCCTCGGTGGGCAGCAGCACGCTGTCGAGGTCGCGGTAGACCCAGTGGTAGTTGCCGGTGACCGCGTTGTTGTTCACCGTGGTGGTCCCGGTGTTGGAGGTGGTGTCCAGGCGTGAATGGGTGGCCTCGATGTAGTACAGACGCTCGATCTGCGTGGTGTCCTGAGTGCGGCCGATCCGCGCGGTCCAGGAATTACGCACCTCGTCGATGGTTTTCAGCTGCTCAGCGCTGCCGGCAATCAAATTGCGGTACAGCCCTTCCAGCGGATAGGAGGTCAGCTCACCGGTCCACGACTTCAGTTTCGGACCGAGCTCAAGCTTGTTCTTCGCGATCCACTCCCATCCGAAGGGCTGCCGGTGGGTGTGTTCGACGGTCACGCGCGGCCCGGTGTTGGCGCTGTAGCCGGCGCCGAAGGTGGCCTGCTGCAGTGGCAGTTCGCGCAGCTGCACATTGACTGGTGCGGCCTCGGCGGTGGCCGGGTCGGCGTCGAGCACCACTGAGGCGCCCTCGAACAGGCCGCTTTTCTGCAATCGCTCCTGAAAGTCGATCAGCTGCGACTCGCGGTAGGGCGCGCCCGGCTTCAGCAGCGACAGCTGCTGCACGCTGCCCTCGCCGTAGCGCTGGAGCCCGCTGATGCGCACCGGCCCGAGCCGGTACAGCACCCCACTGTCGGCGGCGACATCGAGCTGCACCCGGTTGGTCTGCGCATCAACGCGGGCGCTCGTGCTGCTGAGCGTGGCCGCCGGGTAGCCGTCGGCGCGCAGCTTGGCCAGCGCATTGTTCTTCGCGCCGTTCCATTCGGATTGCCGGAACGGCATGTCGGGCGGCAGCCGCCAGCCATTGCGCACCTGGGCGATCAGCACCTTCGCGTCGAGCGAGCCGGCCTCGGCCTGTTGCTGCAACGGGCCCTGGGCGCTGAAGGCGAAATGGTCGATGGTGGCGCGCGGGCCGGGCTTGACCTTCACCCGCAGCAAGGGCAGGGCCTGCGGCGCGACGTGTGCGCCGGAAGAGGCTGCGTCCTGTGCCCCCTCGGCGCGTTCGCGTGCGGCGGCTGGTGTGGCGTCGCTGCCGACGCGCGCGACCGTCACCTCCGGGTTGAAGTAGCCCTCAGTTTCGAGCAGCGTGCGCACCTGCGCCGGTGCGGCGGCGATCAGCCGGTCGATCTCGGCGGGGGTGATGTCCTCGCTCTGCGGCACGTTCTGGAAGCGCGACAGGTCGAGGTAGGTCAGCAGCAAGGTACGCAACTCGCTGGGGGCCCCGATGTCGAGCCGGTACACCGCGACCGAGGGCTTGGCCGTGACGCTGGCCGCCGCGGCGTCCGCCGGGGTGTCGTCGTCAAAGAGCTGCTTCACGCTGGCGCAGCCGCCGAAGCCGAGCAGCAGGGCGCAGCAGCCGAGCGTCGCCACGGTCTGCGGCCACCTCATCGGCTGAGCGTGCGCATGGCCGCGTCCAGGCCGGGCAGCGTCAACGGGTACATGCGCTGGTTCATCAGCTGCTGGATCAGCGCGATGCTCTGGCGGTAGCTCCACAGCGCCTGCGGCTCGGGGTTGATCCAGACGAATTTCGGGGAGGCCTGCGTCAGCCGCTGCAGCCATTCGGCGCCTGGCTCCCCGTTGTGGTGGTCGACGCTGCCGCCAGCCGCCCCGTCGTCGAGCACGCCGGCCTGCAGCGCTTCGAGCAGCGTCAGGTGCTCGCGCACCGACACCTTCAGCTTCGCGTTGCGCAGCGACAGGAAGAAGTCGATCAACATCGTGGGCGTTTCGTCAACAGCAGCTGCCGATGCGGCGCTTGCCCGACCGCTCAACGGCGCTGCCGCTGCATGAACGCGAGCTTCTCGAACAGCGAGGTGTTTTGCTCGGTCTTCAGCAAGGCGGCGGCGAGCAGGTTCTGCTTCAGGTCAGGGAAGTCCACTTGGAACGCCATTCGGTCGATCTCGCGCAGCCGACTCACCGCGTCGTACTCGTGCAGCGCCTGCTGGGCCTTGGTGGTGCTTTTGATGTGCCACTGCAGCAGCGGCATGCCGAGCGCCTTGGCGACGTGGTCTTGCGTGCCTTTGAACTTCATGTCGCTTTGCTGTCAGCCCGCAGAACCGTCGATGCCAGATCAGTATAGAGAAACGAGGTCTGTCGCCGAACGGTCAGACTGTTCCTCAAGACCTGGGGTTCCCTTGGGGGCCCCCTATACTTCGAGGCTGTTTTTCAACCCGCACTCCGTACTCGCCTGATCATGAGACCACTGCATTCGCTCGCCCTGTCGTTGATGTTGATGTCCGGTGCGTTCAGCACCGCTGCGGTCGCGCAGGATGCGAAGGCCGGTGAGGGCAAGGCCCAGTTGTGCATCGGCTGCCACGGCATCGTCGGCTACCAGGCCAGCTTCCCCGAGATCTACAAGGTACCGAAGTTGTCTGGCCAGAGCGCGCCGTACATCGTGGCGGCGCTCACGGCGTACAAGAAAGGCGAGCGTCTGCATCCAACGATGCGCGGCATTGCCGTCACGCTGACCGACCAGGACATGGCCGATCTGGCGGCGTTCTACGAAGCGCAAGGCAAGGGCGCAGCGCCCCTGCCGGCCGGCCCGCCGAAGGTCGCCCCATCGGCGCGTGTGGCCGAGCTGCTGAAGAAGGCGAACTGCGCTTCCTGCCACGGCGAGAATTTCAGCACGCCGATCTCGCCCACCTACCCGAAGATCGCCGGCCAGCACCCGGACTACCTGTACTTCGCGCTGAAGGCCTACCAGACCGATGGCAACCCGCAGGTCGGCCGCAAGAACGCGATCATGGGCGGCATGGCGCGCCAGTACACCCATGCTGAATTGAAGGAGCTGGCAGCCTATCTCGGCTCACTGCCAGGGGCACTGCAAACGGTTGCGCAAGCGCGATTCCGTTGACGCTGACGGCGGCCTGCCGCCCAGCCCCGAGAAAAAGCCGCCCACCGAGGCGGCTTTTTCTTTGACGCGCATCAAGCCAGTGCCTGCGAGAAGCCGTACCGCCTCAAGGCGTGTACCGCGGGCACCGATATAGGCTGACGTGAACACACCGAACCTCAAGAAAGTTCCCGTCGACCAGATGCGTCTGGGCATGCACCTGAACGAGTTGTGCGGCGCGTGGCTGGACCACCCGTTCTGGAAGACGAAGTTCGTGCTGCGTGACTCGGCCGACCTGTCCAAGCTGCAGGAAAGCGGCATCAAGGAATGCTGGATCGATGTTGCCAAGGGCCTGGACGTTGCGAGCCCTCACGATAACGTTCAGGGCATTGATTGCCGTGGCGACGTCGCCACCGCCTCGCGGCGTGCCGCCCTGGATGTCGACACCGCGACCGACCTGGCCCGCGCAGTCGCGGTCCCAACCGAGAAGCCTGTGGGTTTCTCCGAAGAGGTGCGCCGTGCGGCGGCGCTGTGCAATCAGGCGCGGGCTGCAGTGGTGTCATTGTTCGCCGAGGCCCGCATGGGCCGCGTGGTCTACAGCGAGCAGTGTGCCGAGCTGGTCAACGAAATCGCCGGCTCGGTCTGGCGCAACCCGACGGCGCTGTTGTCGCTGGCCCGGCTGAAGACCCACGACGATTACAGCTACATGCATTCGGTGGCGGTGGCCGCGTTGATGGCCGCGCTGGCCCGCCAACTCAATCTGGACGACACCCAGATCCGGATGGCGGCCAAGGCGGGCCTGATGCACGACATGGGCAAGGCGGTGATGCCGCTGCACATCCTGAACAAGCCTGGCAAGCTCACCGACGAGGAGTTCGCGATCATCAGGACGCACCCGCAGCAAGGCCATGCCTTGCTGCTGGCCGGTGGATCGGCACATGACGCTGTGCTCGACGTCTGCCTGCATCACCACGAAAAGATGGACGGCACGGGCTACCCAGACCAGCTCTCGGGCGATCAGATCTCGCTGTTCTCAAGGATGGGTGCGGTGTGCGATGTGTATGACGCGATCACCTCGAACCGCCCGTATAAAAAAGGCTGGGATCCGGCCGAGTCCATCGCCAAGATGGCCGGCTGGGCCAAGGGGCACTTCGATCCAGTGATCTTCAAGGCCTTCGTCACCAGCCTGGGCATCTACCCCGTGGGTTCGCTGGTGCGGCTGAAGTCGGGTCTGCTGGCGGTGGTCACCCACCAGAACGAGGCGGCCTTGACCAGCCCGGAGGTCAAGGTGTTCTTCTCGACCAAGCAGGGGCTGCACGTTCCGCCGCGCCTGCTGAACCTGTCGACCCTGAACTGTACCGACCGCATCATCGGCCGCGAATCGAACGACACCTGGCAATTCACCCACCTGGACGCGTTGTGGGCCAGCGAGGAGGCGCTGCGCAAGCGAGGTCTCAAGGTCTAGCCAGATGGGGTGATGGGGTGACGACACCCCCCTACACTGACTCTTTGCGATTCAGGGGTCGGGCCATGGCATCGGGAGGGTTTGCAGTGTGGTGCGGCGCGCGCGGTATGTGGACGCGACACACAGCGGCGTTGCTGTGCATGTTGACGGGCGTGCTGTGGGCAACCGCCGTGCAGGCCCAGACGCTGCGCTGGGCATCGCAGGGCGATCCGCAGACGATGGACCCGCATTCGCAGAACGAACTGCTGACCAACAACCTGAACGGGCAGGTCTATGAGTCGCTGGTCAACCGCGACCGCCAATTGGCCATCGTGCCGGTGCTGGCAACCTCCTGGCAACAAAGCGACCCGCTGCACTGGCGCTTCAAGCTGCGTTCGAACGTCACCTTCCACGACGGCACGCCGTTCACCGCCGACGATGTGGTGTTCTCGGTGCTGCGCGCACGCGACAGCGCCTCCGACATCAACGCCTACGCGCAGGCGCTGGGTGAGCCCAGGCGCGTCGATGCGTTGACCGTCGACTTCGCGCTGAAGCAGGTCAACCCGATCTTTCTGCAGCACCTGAGCACGGTGCAGATCATGAGCCGTGCGTGGGCCGAAAAGAACGGTGCGGCGAAGCCGATCGACTACAAGAGCCAGCAAGAGGGCTATGCCGCACTGCACGCGAACGGCACCGGCCCGTACACGTTGGCGCTGCGCCAGCCCGATGTGAAGACCGTCTACCGCCGATTCCCAGGTTGGTGGGGCCGCTTCGAGGGCAATGTGCAGGAGGTGATCTACACGCCGATCAAGAGCGACGCGACGCGCATCGCCGCGCTGATTTCCGGTGAGCTTGATTTCGTGCTCGACCCCTCGCCGCAAGACACGGCGCGGCTGCGCAACACGCCCGGCGTGAAGCTGATCGAAGGCCCGGAAAACCGCATCGTGTTCATCGGCCTGGACCAGGGCCGTGACCAGCTGCTCTACAGCAGCGTCAAGGGCCGCAATCCATTCAAGGACATCCGCGTGCGCCGTGCGCTGTACCAGGCGATCGACATCGAGACAATCCGCAGCCGGCTGATGCGTGGCCAGTCGCTGCCCACCGGCGGCATCACGCCGTCACCGCTCGGCGCGTACAACGATGCCGCACTGGAGTCTCGGCTGCCGTTCGACCTCGCTGCGGCGAAGCAGGCGATGGCCGAGGCCGGCTACCCGAAGGGCTTCGAGGTGACGCTCGATTGCCCGAACAACCGCTACATCAACGACGAAGAAATCTGCCAGGCGCTGGCGGTGATGTGGGCCAAGATCGGCGTCAAGCTGCGCGTCAACGCGATGCCCCGCACCACCTACTTCCCTAAGCTGCAGCGGCTCGACACCTCGATGTATCTGCTGGGGTGGGGCGGCTCGATCACCGATGCCGAGACCACGCTGACGCCGCTTTTGCGCACGCGCGGTGAGGGCGGCGTCGGTGCCTGGAACTTCGGCCAGATCGCTGACGCCAGGCTCGATGCACTGGCCGCCGCGTCCAGCCGCGAGGCCGATCCCGTCAAGCGCGAGCAACTCATCAAGGCCGCCTTGCAACAGCAGAAGGATCAGGTGCTGACGTTGCCGCTGCACCGCCAGGTCGTTCCCTGGGGCGCGCGGCAGAACGTCGATGTCGTGCACCGGGCTGACAACTGGGTCGAGTTCGCCTGGGTGCGTATCCGATGAGCCGCCCTGTCTTGCCGGCCGCCGTGCCATCGCCGCACACCGACCCGCGCGGCTTTCTGTGCGCGCTGTTCGACGCGGCTGTTGCACGGGCCATGCCGGGCGCGGTGATCGCGCCGTTCCTGCCGGCGCCACCACCCGGCCGCACCGTGGTCGTCGGCGCAGGCAAGGCCGGTGGCGCGATGGCGGCGGCGGTCGATGCGCTGTGGCCACTCGATGCGCCGTTGTCCGGCCTGGTCGTGACCCGCTACGGCCATGTGCCACCGGCCTGTAGGTTGGCGCCGGGCCGCATCGAGGTCATCGAAGCGGCACACCCGGTGCCCGATGTCGCCGGGCTGCAGGCGGCGCAGCGCATTGCGTCGCTGGTGCAGGGCTTGAGCGCCGATGACCTGGTGCTGTGCCTGTTCTCGGGTGGTGGGTCGGCGCTGCTGCCGATGCCGGCCGACGGCGTCTCGCTGGACGACAAGCGTGCGGTCAATCGCGCACTGTTGAACAGCGGTGCGGCGATCGACGAGATGAACTGCGTGCGCAAGCATTTGTCGGCGATCAAGGGCGGGCGGCTGGCGGCGATGTGCCACCCGGCGCGCGTGGTCACGCTGTTGATCAGCGACGTGCCCGGCGATGCGCCCGAGGTCATCGCCAGCGGCCCGACGGTGGCCGACCCCAGCACCTGCGCCGACGCGCTGGCGATCCTGAAGCGTTACGGCATCGACATCCCCGAGGCCGCGCGGCGCGGGTTGGAGACGGGCGCGTTCGAGACGCCGAAGCCGGGCGATCCGGTGTTCGCCGGCCACGCCGTGCACCTGATCGCGACACCACAGCAATCGCTGGAAGCGGCCGCAGCGCTGGCGCGAGCGGCTGGCATCGAGGCGCACATCCTCAGCGACGAAATCGAAGGCGAATCGCGCGAGGTCGGCCGCGTGCATGCCGCGCTGGCGCGCGCGGTGGCCCGCCGCGGCGCACCGTTCGCGCGGCCCTGCCTGATCCTCAGCGGTGGCGAGACCACGGTGACGTTGACAACGAAGGGCGGGCGCGGTGGTCGCGCCAGCGAGTTCTTGCTGGGGTGCGCGATCGCGCTGCAGGGCGAGCGCGGCGTGCATGTGCTGGCGGCCGACACCGATGGCATCGACGGCGAGACTGGGATCGACGCGCATGGGTGCGTCGAAGACAACGCCGGCGCCATCGTCACGCCTGACACGCTGGCCCGCGCCGCGGCCGGGGGCTTCGCGCCGCAGGACAGCCTCGATCGCCACGACGCCTACCCCTTCTTCGCGGCACTCGGCGATCTGGTGGTGACCGGCCCGACCTGCACCAACGTCAACGACTTCCGGGCGCTGCTGATCCTGTAGCCGGGCCACTCCCAATCACCCACCGTGGGCGGGCGCTGCGCTGCTCGGGTAACGTCTGCAAATGACCCCAAACGTTGCATCACCTCACCACGCCGTGTCCGTCTGGCCCCTGGCTTGGCGCCAGTTGACGCGCGACTTCCGCGCCGGCGAGTTGCGCTTGCTGTTCGTCGCGGTGGCGCTCGCCGTGTCGGCATTGACCGCCGTGGGATTCTTCGCCGACCGCCTCAACGCCGGGCTGTCCCGCGACGCAACGCAACTGCTGGGCGGTGACGCGATCGTGGCCAGCGACCAGCCGACACCGCCCGCCATCGCCGACAAGGCGCGTGCGCTCGGCCTCGTGACCGCCACCACCGCCACCTTTCCCAGCATGGGCCGCGCGCCCGACGCACGGGGCGGCGCGTCGCGGCTGGTCAGCGTGAAGGCGGTCAGCGACGGCTATCCGCTGCGCGGCCAGTTGCGCCTGAACACCGGACCGGGCACCGCCGGTGTGGCGATCGCGCGGGCGCCCGCGCCGGGCACCGTGTGGGTCGAGGCCGCGGTGCTCGACGCGCTGGCGTTGAAGGTCGGAGACGACCTGCTGCTCGGCGATGCCACGCTGCGCATCGCGCAGGTGCTCGTCATCGAACCCGATCGCGGCGCCGGCTTCATCAGCTTCTCGCCGCGGGTGATGCTCAACCAGGCCGACCTGGCCGCGACCGGCCTGATCCAGCCGGCCAGTCGCGTCACCTACCGGCTGCTGGTCGCATCGAAAGATGTTGCGGGGGGCAACGACCCCCGGGTGCGCGAGTTCACGCTGTGGACCCAAGCCCAGGTGAAGTCGCCAGCGATGCGCGGCGTGCGCGTCGAGTCGCTCGAAGGCGGGCGGCCCGAGTTGCGTCAGACGCTCGACCGCGCCGAGAAATTTCTCAACCTGGTGGCGCTGTTGTCCGCCTTGCTGGCGGCGGTGGCGGTGGGCATTGCCTCGCGCGACTTCGCGAGCCGCCACCTCGACGACTGCGCGATGCTGCGCGTGCTGGGCCAGCCGCAGCGCACGATCGCGCTGCAGTACCTGATCGAGTTCGCGCTGGTTGGCCTGCTGGCCAGCGCAGCCGGTGTCGCCCTGGGCTTCGTGGTGCACCACGGCTTCGTGTGGCTGCTGGCCGGGCTGGTCACCACCAGCCTGCCGGAGGCGTCGTGGTGGCCGGCACTGTTCGGCCTGGGGGTCGGCTTCACCTTGTTGATGGGCTTCGGCGCGCCGCCGGTGTTGCAACTGGCGCGGGTGCCGCCGCTGCGTGTGATCCGCCGCGAGATGGGCGCGCTGAAGCCGGCGTCGATCGCAGTGCTGCTGGCCGGCACGCTGGGCTTCACCGGGCTGTTGCTGGCCGCGTCGTCCGACCTGAAGCTCGGGCTGATTGCGGTCGGTGGCTTTGCCGCAGCGATCGCGGTGTTCGCGCTGCTGAGCTGGCTCGCGGTGCTGCTGCTGCGCCGCGCGGTGCCGGAGTCCAACGCGCCACGCTGGCTGGTGCTGGCGACACGGCAGATCGCGGCACGGCCGGCGTTCGCGGTGTTGCAGGTCTCCGCGCTGGCCGTCGGGCTGCTGGCGCTGGTGCTGCTGGTGCTGCTGCGCACCGATCTCGTGGCCAGCTGGCGCGAGGCCACGCCGCCCGATGCGCCGAACCGCTTCGTCATCAATGTGCAGCCCGATCAGGCCGATGCCTTCCAGGCCCGGTTGCGCGAAGCCGGCGTCACGCAGTACGACTGGTTTCCGATGATCCGTGGCCGACTGGTCGCCATCAACGGCCGCACGCTCGATGCCGACACGATGACCGACGAGCGCGCACGTCGCCTCGTCGAGCGCGAGTTCAACCTGAGCCACACGGCAGAGCTGCCGCCGCACAACCTGCTGGTCGGTGGCCGCTGGGTGGCCGAGGAGCCCGGCGGTCTGAGCGTCGAGACCGGGCTGGCCGACACCTTCGGTGTGAAGCTCGGCGACACGATGCGCTTCGACATCGCCGGGCAACCGGTCGAGGCCCGGGTGACCAGCCTGCGCAAGGTCGATTGGGCGTCGATGCGGGTCAACTTCTTCGTGCTGTTCCCGAACGCGATGCTGGACAACATGCCGATCAGCTACATCGCGGCCTTCAAGGCGCCGACGGCGGGTGGGCCCAAGGCAGCGGCCGAATTCGACAACGCGCTGATCCGGCAGTTTCCGAACCTGACCAACATCGATGTGTCGGCGTCGATCGCGCAGATCCAGGGCGTGCTCGAACAGGTGGTCGGCGCGGTCGAGTTTTTGTTCGTCTTCACGCTGGCGGCCGGGTTGGTGGTGCTGTTCGCCGCGGTGACGGCCACGCGTGAATCGCGCTCGCGCGAATTCGCGGTGATGCGCGCGCTTGGTGCGAGTGGCAAGCTGCTCGGACAGGTGCAACGCGCCGAGTTGCTGGGAGTCGGCGCGCTGGCCGGTGCGCTGGCGTCGGTGGCCGCGGTGGCGGTGGGCTGGCTGCTGGCCAGCCAGGTGTTCGGCTTCAGCTGGCAGCCCTCACCCTGGGTGCCGCTGCTCGGTGCGTTGACGGGTGCCGTGCTGTCATTGGCCGCTGGCTGGTGGGGCTTGCGCGACGTGCTTCGCCGGCCAGTGGTCGACATGCTGCGCCAGGCGGCGCAGTGAGCCGCTGACAGGTTTGCTGGCCGTAAAAAAGCCCGCCCCTGCGTGAGCAGAGGCGGGCTTGTGTGGCCCCCGGAGCGTGAGCCCCGGGGCCGGTCGGGGCAATTACTTGCCCGTGCCCGTGGCCACTTCTTCCAGCACGTTCAGCGACACGTCGGTGTCCTTCAC
>JANMXL010000253.1:0-4993 GCA_031380885.1 Burkholderiales bacterium
GACAAGATCCGCAAGATCATGAAGATCGCCAAGGAGCCGATCTCGATGGAAACCCCCATCGGCGACGACGACGACTCGCACCTGGGCGACTTCATCGAGGACACCAACAACACCGCGCCGATCGAGGCCGCGATGCAAGCCGGGCTGCGCGATGTGGTCAAGGACATCCTCGACAGCCTGACACCGCGCGAGGCGAAGGTGCTGCGCATGCGCTTCGGCATCGAGATGAGCACCGACCACACGCTCGAAGAAGTCGGCAAGCAGTTCGACGTGACGCGCGAGCGCATCCGCCAGATCGAAGCCAAGGCGATCCGCAAGCTGAAGCACCCGAGCCGCAGCGACAAGCTGCGGACCTACCTGGACAATCTGTGATCGGCCGGGTGGGTGCCGCCGCAGGCGGCCGCGATCGCGCAGCGAAAGCGTCTCGGCTTGCGCAGTAGGCACAAGCTGCGTACCTACCTCGACAACCTTTGAGCGCTTCCAAAGAAGCAACCAGCCCCACCGCCCGGTGGGGCTTTTTTTCGCTTGTTGAGGCTAGACTGTGACTTCGATCACGGCTTGCTGCGGATGACCCGAAACATCGAGTGTTGCGTTCTCTTTGCCGACCTGCGCGGCAGCACAGGGCTGTACGAGTCCCTCGGCAATGCGATCGCCACCCAGTGGGTGACGCAAAGCATCTCGATGCTCGGCCAGGTCGTCGTCTCCTGCGGCGGCACACTCGTCAAGACGCTGGGCGATGGCCTGATGGCCACCTTCGGCGACGCCGCATCGGCCGTCAAGGCGTCGATCGACATGCACGAAGCGCTGTCGTCCAACGCCTCGCACCCCGCCTCCGCCGCGGCGCCTCCCGGGCGCGCGCTGAAGCTGCAGATCGGCCTGGCGTATGGCGAGGTGGTCGAAATGGCGGGCGATTGTTTCGGCGACGCCGTCAACGTCGCGGCCCGCCTGCTCGAACATTCGGGTGACAACGAGACACTGGTGACCTCCACTGTTCTGGCGGCGCTGCCGGCCTGCGAGCGGGGCCAGTTTCGCCGACTCGACCACCTCCAGCTGCGGGGACGGGTCGAGCCCGTCGAAGTGCACATCCTCGAGACGCAGCAGCTCACCGACATGGCGGCGACCACCTACGGCGACATCATGGCGAACCCGGAGCCCGAAGGCGTGCGCCTGATCTGGCTCGACGTGAACCAGGTCTTCGCCAGCAGCCGCATGCCGGTGATCCTGGGGCGCAGCACCCAGGCCACCTACTGCATCGACGACAACCGCGTCTCGCGTTCGCATGCGCGCATCGACTGGCACGGCGGCGCGTTCCAGCTGTCGGACCTCAGCTACAACGGCACCTACGTGCGCTTCAGCGGGGACACCGAAGTGGTCACCCTCCGGCGTGGCACCTGCACGCTGCACGGCAGTGGCGTGGTCGGCCTCGGCACGTCGCCATCGGACCCGACCGCGCCTTGTGTCCGGTTCGAAGTGCTGCGCTTCGCTGAAACCTCACGGCAGCCACCCGCACAGCTCTGACATTGACGGCGCCTCGGCGCGCAGCCCGTCGCTGCGCTGAAGGTGGTCAAGCGACGGCCTGCATCGATAATCAGCGGCTCTCCAATGCGGATACTGCATGCCCTTTGCCCCTGAACCCGTCCACGAACACGGCCAGCCTGTCACGCCGACCACCGCGGTGCTGTTGTGCAATCTGGGCACCCCCGACGCACCGACCGCACCCGCGCTGCGCCGCTATCTGAAAGAGTTTCTCAGCGACCCGCGGGTGGTCGAGATTCCGCGTCTGGTCTGGTGGTTCATCCTGAACGGCGTGATCCTGCAGGTGCGGCCCAAGCAGTCGGCGGCCAAGTACGCCACCGTCTGGACCGACGAGGGCTCGCCGCTGAAAGTCTGGACGCAGAAGCAGGCCGCGATGCTGCAGGGCTACCTCGGCGAGCGCGGGCACCGTGTGCTGGTGCGCCCGGCCATGCGCTACGGCTCGCCAGCCATTCCGGCAGTGCTCGACGAGTTGCGGGCCGCAGGCGTCACGCGCGTGCTGGTGCTGCCGCTGTACCCGCAGTACTCCGGCCCGACCACCGCGAGCGTCAGCGACGCGGTGTCCAACTGGAGCAGGCTGTCACGCTGGCTGCCGGAGTTCCGCTTCGTCAACCAGTACCACGACGACCCGGGTTACATCGCGGCGCTGGCCCAGCGCGTTACAGACCGCTGGCAGCACAGTGGTCGGCCGGATCGGCTGGTGCTCAGTTTTCACGGCGTACCGCGCCGCACCTTGCTGCAGGGCGACCCGTACCACTGCCAGTGCCTGAAAACGGCGCGCCTGCTCGGCGAGCGTCTGGGCCTGCGTGCTGACGAGATGGTCGTCACGTTTCAAAGCCGCTTCGGCAAGGCCGAGTGGCTGCAGCCCTACACCGAACCAACGCTGGTCGCCTTGGCGGCACAAGGCGTGAAACGGGTGGACATCATGTGTCCCGGCTTCCCCGCCGACTGCCTGGAAACATTGGAGGAGATTGCGCAGGAAGCCCGCGCCGCGTTCATCAATGCCGGCGGCAGAGAGTTCAACTACCTGCCCTGCCTGAACGACCAGCACGAATGGCTGCTGGCGCTGACCGACATCGCACTGACCCATTTGCAGGGTTGGGAATGCCGCACCGCCCCCGATGCTGCCGCGCTGGCCGCCCAACGCGAGCGCGCGATGGCGCTTGGCGCCGAGCGCTGAAGCGGGCACCGCCGGCGGACGACACGATGCACAGGATGGCCACTTGAGACTCGACAAGTGGCTGTGGGCCGCCCGCTTCTACAAGACCCGCAGCCTGGCCACCGACGAGATCGGCAAGGGACGAGTCAGCGTCAACGCGCAGTCTGCCAAGCCGTCACGCGAGTTGCGCCCGGGCGACCGCATCGACCTGCGGCAGGGGCCGGTGCTGCGCACGATCGTCGTCGTGGCGCTCAGCGAAGTCCGCGGCCCGGCGCCGGTCGCACAGGCCTTGTATGCGGAAACCGAAGAGAGCATCGCGCTGCGCGAGAAGCTGGCTCGCGAGCGGCGGGAGTCTGCTGAGCCGTCGTTGGCGATAGAGCAAGGCCGACCGACCAAGCGCGATCGCCGCCAACTGGCCGAATGGAACCGCTGGAGCGCCTCGGTCGACGGCGAATGAAGCCGGTTGGCGCTTGATCGCCAGGGGGCAGCAAAGTCCCTCTTGAAAGATGGGGGATCGGCCTCAAATCAGCCCCTGAAGGGAATCCAGCCGACATGAGCCACAACGATCCGCAAGCCCCCGCAGACACTGAACCGACGAACGCCAACGGAAGCACGTCGGCAGTCGGCCACACCGCCGACGCCGCCGCGAAACTCGCCGAGCTGGAAGCCAAGCACGCTGAAGTGGCCGACGCCTACCTGCGCGCCAAGGCCGAGGCCGAAAACACCCGCCGTCGCGCTGAAGACGAGATCTCGAAGGCACGCAAGTTCGCCGTCGAAGGTTTCGCCGACAGCCTGTTGCCGGTCAAAGACAGCCTGGAAGCGGCGATCGCCCTGCCTGGTGCGACGGCCGAACAGTTGCTTGAAGGCGTGCACGCAACCTTGCGGCAGCTGAGCAGCGCGCTCGAGCGCAACCGCGTCGTCGAGATCAACCCGGCCGCCGGCGCCAAGTTCGACCCGCACCAGCACCAGGCGATCAGCGTCGTGCCGGCCGAGCAGGAAGCCAACACCGTGGTGGCCGTGCTGCAAAAGGGCTACCTCATTTCGGACCGCGTGCTGCGTCCGGCCTTGGTCACGGTGACAGCGCCCAAATAGCGCCACTTGATCGGGCGGCCGCGCGCCGCACCCCTTGAAAAACACGCGAGTTATCCACAACTCAGCTTCAAGTCAGTTTCAATTTTCAGGAGAGTTCGACATGGGAAAAATCATCGGCATCGACCTCGGCACCACCAATTCGTGCGTGTCGATCATGGAAGGCAACACCACCAAGGTGATCGAGAACAGCGAAGGTGCGCGCACCACGCCGTCGATCGTCGCCTACCAGGACGGTGGTGAAATCCTCGTCGGCGCCTCGGCCAAGCGCCAGGCCGTCACCAACCCAAAGAACACGCTGTATGCGGTGAAGCGCCTGATTGGCCGCAAGTTCACCGAGAAGGAAGTGCAGAAAGACATTGACCTGATGCCCTACACCATCGCCGCGGCCGACAACGGCGACGCCTGGGTCGAAGTGCGCGGCCAGAAGATCGCGCCGCAGCAGGTCAGCGCCGAAATCCTGCGCAAGATGAAGAAGACCGCCGAGGACTACCTGGGCGAGACCGTCACCGACGCGGTGATCACCGTGCCTGCGTACTTCAACGACGCGCAGCGCCAGGCCACCAAAGACGCCGGCCGCATCGCCGGGTTGGATGTCAAGCGCATCATCAACGAGCCGACTGCGGCGGCGCTCGCCTTCGGCCTCGACAAGAACGAAAAAGGCGACCGCAAGATCGCTGTCTATGACCTGGGTGGCGGCACCTTCGACGTGTCGATCATCGAGATCGCCGATGTCGACGGCGAGAAGCAGTTCGAGGTGTTGTCGACCAACGGCGACACCTTCCTCGGCGGCGAGGACTTCGACCAACGCATCATTGAATACATCATTGCCGAGTTCAAGAAAGAGCAAGGCGTTGATCTGGGCAAGGACGTGCTGGCGCTGCAGCGCCTGAAGGAAGCAGCCGAGAAGGCGAAGATCGAACTCTCCAGCGGCGCGCAGACCGACATCAACCTGCCCTACGTGACAGCCGATGCCTCGGGCCCGAAGCACCTGAACATCAAGCTCAGCCGCTCAAAGCTCGAAGCGCTGGTCGAGGACCTGATCGAGCGCACCATCGCCCCGTGCCGCACCGCCATCAAGGACGCCGGCGTGGCCGTCAGCGCGATCAGCGACGTGATCCTGGTCGGCGGCATGACCCGCATGCCCAAGGTGCAGGAGAAGGTCAAGGAGTTCTTCGGCCGCGAGCCGCGCAAGGACGTGAACCCTGACGA
>JANMXL010000260.1:0-7698 GCA_031380885.1 Burkholderiales bacterium
AGCGCCTGGGCGGCCATCGGTCCGCAGGTCAACGGCCTGCGCCGGTGAGCCCCGCCCTTCACACCGTCTGCCCGGGATTCGATGCCATGCACTCTCAACTGCTTAACTACTACGAAGCCATCGAACGTGCCAGCCAGGACATGCTCGACGCTGCACGCAACGGCAACTGGGACGCCGTGGTCAAGCTCGAAGGCGCTTGCGCCTTGCTGATCACGCAGCTCAAGCATGCTGCCGCGAATCAGCAGCTGGCCAGCGACGAGCTGCAACTGAAGTCGCGCATCATGCAACGCATCCTGGTCAACGACGCCGAGGTGCGGGTGCTGGCCGAGCCCTGGCTCGAAGGCCTCGACCAGGTGCTGGGCGGCACGCGCGCCACGCTGCACTGAGCACGCGCTGTCGATGGACACGCTGCCGATGCCGCTCGACGCCGTGGCAGCCGCCCACGGTGGCCTCGACGATTTCCACATCACCGCGCCAGTCGAACTGGCCGCAATGCTCAAGCAGCTGCTCGATGCCAATGTGGTGCTGAACCTGAACGCGCCGAATGGCACCGCGGTCGCGGTCACGCTGTGGACGGTTGATGCGGTGCGCGGCGTCATCAGCTTCAGCGCCGACGCCCAATCGCCGCAGCTGCAGGCGCTGATCGAATGCAACGAAGCGGTGGCTGTCGGCTACCTCGACAGCGTCAAGTTGCAGTTCGATCTGCAGGGACTGCTGCTGGTGCACAACGGTCGCACCAGTGCGATCAGCTGCAGCTACCCGCGCGACATGTTCCGCTTTCAGCGCCGCAACGGCTACCGTGTGCGACCGCTGCTGCGCCATGCCCCCACGGCGCGGCTGCACCATCCGATGCTGCGCGACATGCCGCTGGCGCTGCGTGTGCTCGACGTCAGCGTCGGCGGTTGCGCGCTGTTCCTGCCCCACGACGTGCCGATGATCGAACCCGGTGTGTTGCTCAACGGCGTCGAACTCGAACTCGATGCCGACACCCGCATCAGCACGCCGCTGCGCCTGCAGCACGTCACCTCGCTGCAGCACGACGCGGGTGGCGTTCGGCTGGGCTGCGAGATGGTCAATGTCGGCAGCGACAGCCTGCGCGCGCTGCAGCGCTACATCGATCAGACGCAAAAGCGCCGACGCCGCATTGCGCTCGACTGAGGCAGATCCCACGTCTTGTCACAACTTGACGGCGACATGCCATCAAGTCAGCTCTGCAGGCGCCGACATCCTCGATACAGGCACTTCGCCTCGATGCCAGGAGTGAATCATGAGCGTCAGCAAAGTTTCTGCCATCGGTTCGGCGGATCCGCCGGTCGGCGTCGTTCGGCCCGCTGACGCTGCCAGCGGGTCATCGGAACAGTCTTCGCAGCAAGAACACAAGCCACCAGCGAAGCCCGAGCCGGTGGCGCGCCGCTTCCCCTGGCTGAGCTGGGAAACCAGGCAGCTGGAAGCCGCGTCCAAACAGCCGTCGCCGTATGGCCACGCACCGCTGCTCGGTGAAACACTGGATCAGAAGGTGTGAACCACCGCTTCACACCTGCATGTTCATGATGTCGCTGTAAGCCTGCACCAGCTTGTTGCGCACCTGGATCGTTGCCTGGAAGCCGATCTGTGCCTTCTGCATCGCGACCATCGTCTCTTCGATGCTGACGGTCGGGTTGTCGAGCTGCACCTCTCGCTGCAATCGACCGGCTTCCGCTTGCGTGTTGCTGACCGAGCCCAGCGCCTGTGTCAGCGCCGCCTGAAAGCCGCCGCCGGCGGCCGCTGCGGCCTTGCCCAGTGGCTGTCCCTGCGTGTTCAGCCCGGCGCGCGCCACCGCCTGGGCAAAGTCGAACGGCTTCAGCGTGACATTCATCGCATACCCCTGAAATCTGCTGTCGCAGGCGCCTCGGATGGGCGCACGCACGGCAGGTTTTGATGCAGCTCATCGTAGCCCGCCGAGTGCGCCGCGATGGGGCGAACTGACGGGGGTTTGCTTCGCTTCTCGATCCTTGGGAAGCGGTCCGGCGTTCGAATAATGGCGCCCATCGGCCGGTGCTTTCGGCCTGGCCTCTGCCTTGAACGAGAACGATGGACAACGCTGTCACTCTGAAGTCACCTGGCGCCCTGAACGCCGCCCCCGGCTTCGGCGCCCGCTTAGCCAGCCTGCCGCCGAAAAGCAGATTCAACCTTGGTGTGGGCGCTGCCGCGCTGGTCGGCGTGGTGCTGGCACTGATCGTCTGGGGCAGCCAGGGCGACTACAAGGTGCTGTACGCCAACCTGTCCGACAAGGACGGCGGCGCGATCATCGCGCAGCTGTCGCAGATGAGCATCCCGTACCGCCACTCCGATGGCGGCAATGCGATCCTGGTGCCGGCCTCGATGGTCCACGACGTCCGGCTGAAGCTGGCGTCGGCCGGCCTGCCGAAGGCCTCGGTCGGCGGTTTCGAGATGATGGACGGCGCGCGCTTCGGGCAGACGCAGTTCCAGGAGCGGCTGACCTTCCAGCGCGGCCTCGAGGGCGAGCTGAGCCGCTCGATCACCTCGCTGGCCGCCGTCGAAAGCGCGCGGGTGCACCTCGCGCTGCCGAACCAGAACGGCTTCTTCCGTGAGCAGCAAAAACCCAGCGCCTCGGTGGTGCTGACGCTGCACGCCGGCCGCACGCTGGACCGCGGCCAGGTGGCCGGCATCGTGCACCTGGTGTCCAGCAGCGTGCCCGAGATGAGCCCGAAAGCAGTCAGCGTGCTCGACCAGACCGGCGCGCTGATCTCGTCACCGCCCGACGCAGGTCAGCAGGCCGGACTCGACGCACAGCAGCTGCAGTACGTCGCGCAGATCGAGCAGGGTTACACCAAGCGCATCGCCGAATTGCTGGAGCCGGTGGTGGGGCGCGACAACCTGCGCGCCAACGTGACCGCCGACGTCGATTTCGCGCAGATCGAATCAACCGAAAAGCTGTTCAAGCCCAACCAGGGTGCCAGCGCTGAAGTCACCGTGCGCAGCGAGCAGACGACCGAGCAATCGGGCAGCAACCCGGCGACGCCCTCAGGCGTGCCGGGTGCTGCCAGCAACCAGCCACCGCTGCCGGCCGCCGCCCCGCTGACCGGCGCTGCGGTGCCCTTGCAGACCGCGCAGGCCGGTGGCGCTGGTGTTGGAACAGCGGGCAACAGCCGTCGCGAAGCGGTGAAGAACTACGAGGTTGACGAGACGGTGCGCGTCACGCGCAACGCGACCGGGTCCGTCAAGCGGCTGAACGCAGCGGTGGTCGTCAACAACCGCAGCGTCACCGACCCGAAGGGCAAGGTCACGCAGGTGCCCTTGGCGCCGGAAGAGCTGGAAAAGCTGACCGCGCTGGTGCAGGAAAGCATTGGTTTCAACAAGGAGCGCGGCGACTCAGTGCGCGTCATCAACGCGCCGTTCAAGGTCGAGCCGGTGACGGTGGTCGACACCCCGATCTGGAAGCAACCCGAGATCCTCGACATGCTGCGTGCGGCCGCCGTGCCCGCCGGGCTGTCGCTGGTCGCGTTGCTGGTGTTCTTCGGGATGATCAAGCCGGGCTTGCAGGTCGCGCTGACACCCACGGTGCCGCCACCCGGCAGCGCGATCGACGCGAGCGTCAACGATGTCGAGGTGCTGCCCGGCTTGCCGCCAGGCGAGGTGCGGGCGCTGGAAGCGCCGCGCAACACTGCCCACCTGGATGCCGCGCGGGTGCTGGCCCGAGAGAACCCGGCGGCGGTCGCGCAAATCGTGCGCGGCTGGGCCAGTGGTCAGCCGGCCTGACGGCCGCCCTCTGACAGCGTGCCCCACCGTCCCTGGATGACCCCCGATGAGCTCCGAATCCGAATCCGAAGACGAAGGCCTGGAAGACGCCGCGATCCTGCTGATGTCGCTCGGCGAGGAAGAGGCCGCGCAGGTGTTGAAGCACCTGGCGCCGAAAGAAGTGCAGGCCCTCGGCGAGACCATCGCGAAGATGAAGGCGGTGACCCGCGATCGCGTCGACGGCGTGCTGCTGAAGTTCAACTCGTTGGCCGGTGAACAAAGCCCGCTGGTCGCCGACAACAACGACTACGTCAAGAGCGTGCTGCGGCGCGCGCTCGGTGATGACAAGGCCAATCTGCTCATCGATCGCATCCTGCAAAGCAACGAGAACGCGGGCATCGAGAGCTTGAAGTGGATGGACGCGCCCTCGGTGTCCGAGCTGCTGCGCAACGAGCACCCGCAGATCGTCGCGGCGATCCTGGTGCACCTGGAGGGCGACCAGGCGGCGGCGGTGCTGAAGCTGTTCACCGAGCGCCAGCGCAACGAGGTGCTGGTGCGCATTGCGACGCTCGATGGCATCGAGCCGTCGGCGCTGAGAGACTTGAACGAGGTGATGAGCAAGGTACTGGCCGGCGGCGACAAGATGCGCAAGGCCTCGCTTGGCGGTGTGAAGCCGGCGGCCGAGATCATCAACATGATGGGCGGTGGCATCGAGACCGCAGTACTCGACTACATCCGCGAGACCGACAACGATCTGGCGCAGAAGATCATGGACAACATGTTCACCTTCGACGACCTGGCGAAACTCGACGACAAAGCGATTCAGACGCTGATGAAGGAAGTGCAGAGCGAGTCGCTGGTCATCGCGCTGAAGGGTGCGACGACAGAGATGCGCGAGAAGATTTTCCGCAACATGTCCTCGCGTGCGGCCGAAACGCTGCGCGAAGACCTCGACTCGCGCGGCCCGGTGCGGGTCAGCGAAGTCGAGAGCGAGCAGAAGGAGCTGCTGAAGATCGTCCGCCGCCTGGCCGACGAAGGCCAGATTCAGTTGAGCAGCGGCGGCGACGATGACTTCTTCTAAGTTCAAGAACGTGCCGCCGCCGGAAGGTGGGGGCAAGGCCTCGGCCTATGCGCGTTTCATCCCGCGTGAAGAGCTCAGCGCCTTCGAGGCCTGGAACCCGAGCGCGCTGTCGGGTGCCGATCCGCAGGCCACCGCCGGCATGCCGACGGCCGAGCCCGAAGCGCCGACGCTGTCGGTCGCCGAGCAACTGGCCGCGCAACTGCGTGCCGCGCGGCAGAGCGGCTACCAGGATGGCTACCGCGACGGGCTCGCCGCGCTCGACGGCTTCAAGCAGAGCTATGCCGCGCAGATCACTGCGCAGCTCGGGCGCCTGGTGGAGTCGCATGGCGCCCAACTCGACGGCCTGCAGCAACAGCTGGCGCAGGCGATCGCGGTGTGTGCGACCTCGATGGCGCGCCAGGTCGTGCGCAGCGAACTGGCGCTGCGCCCGGCGCTGGTGGCCGCGGTGGCACAGGAAGCCGTCGAAGCGCTGCTGCTGAGCGCGCGCCACATCACCGTGCGTGTGCACCCCGATGACCAGCCGCTGGTCGCGCAAGGCGCCGCGGACGTGCTGCAGGCACGCGGGGCGCGATTGATCCCCGACGCCAGCATCGCGCGCGGCGGCTGCCGTGTCGACAGCGACATCGCCAGCGTCGATGGCACGTTGGCTGCCCGTTGGCGCCGCGCCTCGGCCGCACTCGGCTCCGACTCCGCGTGGACGAACGCCGAACCGGACGTGCCGCCCGATGCCGACACCGGCGAGGCCCCGCAATGATCAACAGCCCGCTCGAAAACGACGCGCTGCAACGCGCGGCCTTCAGTGCCCAGAAGGCGCAGGCGAGCGAGGGCGGCTGCGCCGACGATTGGACGCGCTACCTCGACACCTTGCAGATGTTCGCCGCCGATCCGGTGGCGCTGGAAACCCAGGGCATGCTGGTGCGCGTGGCCGGCCTGGTGCTGGAAGCGGCCGGCATCCGCGAGCCGGTCGGCTCGGTGTGCGAGGTGCGCATGGCGGGCCAGCCGCCGGTGCCTGCCGAGGTGGTCGGTTTTTCCGGTGACCGCACCTACCTGATGCCCACCGGCGATGTGCATGGCCTGGCCAGCGGCGCGCGCGTGGTGCCGAAAACCTCGCCGATGGTGCCGCTGCAGCTCGGCGCACCGCGCCACCCGTGGCGGCGCAGCCTGGACCGCACGCTGCACCTGCCGGTCGGTGATGGCCTGCTCGGCCGTGTCGTCGATTCGCATGGCCACCCGATGGATCGCAAGGGCCCGCTGGTCGATGTGCACAACGCCCCGTTGGTGCGCCGCGCGATCAACGCGATGGACCGCGACCCGGTGCGCACGCCGCTCGACACCGGCGTGCGCTCGATCAACGCGATCCTCACCGTCGGCCGGGGCCAGCGCCTGGGCCTGTTCGCCGGCACCGGCGTCGGCAAGTCGGTGCTGATGGGCATGATGGCCCGCTACACCGAGGCCGATGTGATCGTCGTCGGGCTCATCGGCGAACGCGGCCGCGAGGTCAAGGAATTCATCGAGGACATCCTCGGCGCCGACGGCCTGGCCCGCTCGGTGGTGGTGGCCGCGCCGGCCGACGCGCCGCCACTCACCCGCATGCAGGGCGCCAATTACGCCACCGCGGTGGCCGAACATTTCCGCGACCGCGGCCAGCATGTGCTGCTGCTGATGGACTCGCTGACCCGCTATGCGATGGCGCAGCGCGAGATCGCACTCGCCATCGGCGAGCCGCCGGCCACCAAGGGCTATCCGCCGAGCTGCTTTGCCAAATTGCCGCAGCTGGTCGAGCGCAGCGGCAACGGCACGGCCGGCAGCGGCTCGATCACGGCGATCTACACCGTGCTGACCGAAGGCGACGACCCGCAGGACCCGATCGCCGATGCGGCGCGCGGCATCCTCGATGGCCACATCGTGCTGTCGCGCGAGCTGGCCGAAGCGGGCCACTACCCGGCCATCGACATCGAACGCTCGATCTCGCGCGTGATGACGAATGTGGCGCCGGTCACGCACGTCGAATCGGCGCGCCGCTTCCGGCAACTGCACTCGAAGCACCAGAAGGCGCGCGACCTGATCCAGCTCGGCGCCTACGCGCCCGGCCACGATGCCGAACTTGACAGCGCGGTGCGCCTGCACGCGCCGATGACCCAGTTCCTGCAGCAAGACATGCACCAGCCGGCCACCCTCGACAGCAGTGTCGAGTGGCTGCGTTCGGTGGTGTCGAGCTGACTTTTTCCCTCTGACCCGAGGCATAGACCATGAGCGTCCTGCAACCCCTGATGACCCTGCTCGGGCAGGTCGAGCGCGAGCGCGATGACCTGGCCCTGACCTGCCAACGGGCCGCACAGGCGCAGCAGACGGCCGCCACGCAGGCGGCGCAATTGCTGACCTACCGGCGTGAATACGAGCAGCGCTGGGCGCATCAATTCCGCACCGATGGCCGGATGGAACTGGTCACCTGCTACCGCGGCTTCATGGAGCGATTGACGCAGGCGGTCGAGCAGCAGAAAGCTGTTGCGGCGCAGGCCGATGCCGAGCTCGACACCGCCCGCCTCGCGCTGCGCGACGGCGAGGTGCGTGTCGCCTCGGTGCGCAAGCTGATCGAGCGCCGTGTCGCCGAAGCACACACTGCCGCGCAGCGTCGCGAGCAAAAGGCCAGCGACGAATTCGCGTCGCGTGCCGCCTGGCATCAGTCGGCCGCCGGCCTGGCGGGTGCGCGATGAGCGCGCTCGACAGCGCGCGGTCGCTGAATGCGCGGAACCTGACGCCGCAAAACGCTGCGATCAGCGCCGCTCCGGCGAAGGTTCCAAACAACGCGCCTGAGGCCAAGGAGGACCACAGCAAGGCCGCGTTCTCGCGATTGCTGGCCCACAGCCGCGCCGCAGCGG
>JANMXL010000256.1:0-2816 GCA_031380885.1 Burkholderiales bacterium
AAAAAAGTGACCCGCCTGCCGGGGCGGAATCCCGGCGCGGTCTCACCGAAGAAAAGCCGACGGCAAGGCAACAAGAAGCACCCTACTCCCCCACCAATCCGTTGCGGATCGCATAGACCGTCATCTCGGAGTTGTTCGTCAATGCGAGCTTCTCTAGCACGCGCGCGCGGTACACGCTGACGGTCTTCGGACTCAGCATCAGCTCTTCCGCAATGTCGGACAAACGCTTGCCCGACGCGATCATCACCAGCGTCTGCAACTCGCGGTCCGACAGCTTCTGATGGGCCAATTCCGTCGTCGGCGTGGTCAGGCTTTCGACCAGCATCTGCGCGATTTCCGGCGTCACGTATTTGCGGCCCTGGGCCACCGTGCGCACGGCGGCGACGATCAGTGCCGGGTCGCCGCCCTTGTTGACGTAGCCGAAGGCCCCGGCGCGCAATGCGCGGATCGCGTACTGGTCTTCCGGGTACATCGACACCACCAACACGCGCAGCGTCGAGCCTTCTTCCTTCAGCGCATGCAGCACGTCGAGGCCGCTGCGGCCGGGCAAGTTGATGTCGAGCACCAGCACGTCGCAGCTGGACTGGCGCAGCAGGCTGCGCAGTTCGCCGTAGTCGCCCGCTTCGCCGACCACCTGGATGTCAGGCGCGTCCGACAAGGTATCGCGAATGCCACGCCGTATCAGCGCGTGGTCGTCGCAAAGCATCACGTTGATCATGGCGGCATCATAGTTTCAAGGCTCTCCCCATCCGGTCGGGTCGTCGGCATCCGGCGCGCTGGTCGCCGCGCCCGCGGCGCCCAGATTCAGCGGCACCGACAGGATCAGCGTGGTGCCACCGGCATCGCTGCTCAGATCGACCCAGCCGCCCACCGTGCGCGCGCGCTCGTGCAGGCCGCGGATGCCGAATGATTTCGCCTTCGCCAGATCGTCAGTCGACAGACCGCGACCGTTGTCACTGATCTCGAGTGACAGCACGCCACCGGCCATCGACAGGTCGATGGTCACCTGCGTGGCCTGTGCGTGCTTGCTGACGTTGGTCAGCGCCTCCTGTGCCGTGCGGTAGGCCACCAGCGGCACACCGGGCCCGAGCGGCAGCGGCTGCTCCGGGGCGCGCAAGGTGCAGGTGATGCCGGTGCGCCGCTCGAAGCGCGCGGTCATCCACTGCAGGGCGGCGAGCAGCCCTTGCTCCAGGATGGCCGGGCGCAGGTTGTGCATGATGCGCTGGCTGGATTCGATGGCCGCGGTGACGGTTTCCAGCGCACCCTGCACGCGAGTCTGCACTGGCGCCGAGTCGCTGTGGCGCGCGATCCAGGCCAGGTCGAACTTCAGTGCGGTCAGCGAGCCGCCGACATCGTCGTGGATCTCGCGGGCGATCGCCGTGCGCTCCATCTCGATGCTGGTCTGCAGGTGCTGCGCCAACTCCTGCAGGCGCTGCTGCGACTCACCGAGCTGGCGGTCGGCGCGCTGGCGCGCGCGCCGCGTCTCGGCGGCTTCGATCGCATGCAGCAGCGCTGGCACCAGGCGCGCCAGGTTGTTCTTCAGCAGGTAGTCGCTGGCGCCGTTGCGCATCGCCTCGACGGCGGTGTCCTCGCCGATCTCACCCGACACCAGGATGAACGGCACATCGTCGCCGCGTGCCATCAGCAGATCGAGCGCCACCAGTCCTGAGAAGCCCGGCAGGTTGTAGTCGGAGACGATCACGTCCCATCGCTGGTCGAGGGCGAGCAGGAAGTCGGCTTCGCTGTCGACGCGATGCGCCTCGACACGCAGCCCACCGCGCTGCAGGTGCGCGAGCGTCAGCGCATGGTCGAGCTCCGAATCCTCGAGATGCAGCAGACGCAGCGGTAATTCAGCGGTGCGTGACGACATGGCACGAGTATGCCGCGTGACCTTCCCCGCAGGCGCCCGGGTTCAGGTGCACCCGCTCGGGCCGGGCCACGGCCGCGCTCAGGCGACAAACCGCGGCGGGATCGCGCCGCGATTGCGCTCATGCATTCGCAGGCCCGCCGAAGATCCCTCAAACCCGACTGCAAGATCACTTGCTGATGGCGACCAACGACCTCGTCCGCCTGCACACGCTGCGGGCCGACGCCTGCGACACGCTGAGGCAACGCCTCTACATCACCACCGAACAAATCCACGCGCTGATGGACGCACACCGCTCGGACGGCGACGAGAAGCGCGATTCCGCAGCCTACCAGCGGGGTGTGCCTGATTAGCTCAAGGAGGCGGCAAGTGCCGTCCTCGACTAACGAATGAGGCCTTGCAGGCCGCGCCGGGCGGGATGCCCAGCCCCTCGGCAGGCACAAGCCGTCCTCAGGACGCCTTGTGTCCGGCCTTGGCCCCGGGCGCGTCTTTCATCAGGTTCTGCAGCATCGACGCTGCATCAATGACCGGTTGTCGTTTCGCCAGTCCGCACCTTGCTCTGTGTTCAACGCCGCCGACACTCGATCGGTATTGAGAAGATGACTCCATGATGATTCGCTCCCGCGAATCGTCATGGCCTGGTTTTGCTTGACAGCGGGGGACGCCCTTGTAGCTCTGCGCTATGGGTTGATTGGCACGCTCAAGCGCCGTGGTCACCTGATTCAGTTCGGTGGCGTAACGCGCCGCACGTGTCACTCGGTGCCTCAGGAAATCCCAGTCCAGCGCGCTCCCGCCAACTCGTGGTCACAAAAAAGCCCGCCCCTGCGTGAGCAGAGGCGGGCTTGTGTGGCCCCCGGAGCGTGAGCCCCGGGGCCGGTCGGGGCAATTACTTGCCCGTGCCCGTGGCCACTTCTTCCAGCACGTTCAGCGACACGTCGGTGTCCTTCAC
>JANMXL010000027.1:0-13468 GCA_031380885.1 Burkholderiales bacterium
GCTACGAGAAGGCCGAGAAGGATCGGCTGATGGCCTGCATCTTCAGGCCCTACGGCATGATCCTGGTCACCGGCCCCACCGGCAGCGGCAAGACGGTGTCGCTGTACACCTGTCTGAACATCCTGAACCAGCCAGGCGTGAACATCGCCACGGTGGATGACCCGGATGAAATAAACCTGCCTGGCGTCAACCAGGTGAATGTGAACGACCGCGCCGGGCTGACGTTTTCGGTAGCGCTGAAGTCATTCCTGCGCCAGGACCCGGACATCATCATGGTCGGCGAAATACGCGACCTGGAAACCGCCGACATCGCCATCAAGGCCGCGCAAACCGGCCACATGGTGATGTCGACACTGCACACCAACGACGCGCCGACCACGCTGACCCGGATGCTGAACATGGGCGTGGCGCCGTTTAACATCGCGTCCAGCGTGTTGCTGATCACGGCACAGCGGCTGGCCCGCAAGCTCTGTGAGGGCTGCAAGGCGCCGGCGGACTACCCCACGGAAGCACTGCTGAAAGCGGGCTTCGCCGAAGCCGACCTGGATGGCAGCTGGACGCCGTACCGTGCGGTGGGCTGCTCGGCCTGCTCGAACGGCTACCGCGGCCGTGTCGGCATCTACCAAGTGATGCCGATCACCGAAGAGATTCAACGCATCATCTTGACCGAAGGCACCGCGGTCGACATCGCCGTGCAGGCCCAACGCGAAGGCGTGCGCGACCTGCGGCAGTCCGGTCTGGTGAAGGTCCGGGCCGGCGTCACGACGCTGGAAGAAGTGATCGCGTGCACCAACGAGTGATTACCAATGAATAACGCCGCCATCGTGCCGATAAGCACACGAGTGGACTGAGAGTTTCGGAGGAACCATGGCGACTGCAGCGGCCGCGACACGCATCAAGGAAATTGTTTTCGAGTACGAGGGCAAGGACAAGAACGGCAAGATCGTTCGGGGTGAGATGCGCGCTGGCGGCGAGGCCATGGTCAATGCGAGCCTGCGCCGCCAGGGCATCCTGATCACCAAGGTCAAGAAGCGCCGCCTCAGTGGTGGCCGCTCGATCAAGCAAAAAGACATCGCTATCTTCACCCGCCAGCTGTCCACGATGATGCGCGCCGGTGTGCCGCTGATCCAGTCGTTCGACATCGTGGCGCGCGGCAGCCCGAACCCGCGCTTGACGCGTCTGCTGACCGACATCCGCTCTGATGTCGAAACCGGCACCAGCCTGTCGGCCGCGTTCCGCAAGCACCCGCTGTACTTCGACGCGCTGTACTGCAACCTGGTCGAAGCTGGCGAGGCGGGCGGCATTCTGGAGGCCTTGCTCGATCGCCTGGCGATCTATCAAGAAAAGACGATGGCGATCAAGAACAAGATCAAGTCGGCCTTGATCTACCCGATCGCGGTGCTGGTGGTGGCCTTCGTGGTGCTGGCGGTGATCATGATCTTCGTCATCCCGGCTTTCAAGGACGTGTTCACTTCCTTCGGCGCTGACCTGCCCGCACCGACGCTGGTGGTGATCGCGATGTCGGAGTTCTTCGTCAAGTACTGGTGGGCGATCTTCGGCTTCATCGGCGGCGGCACCTACTTCTTCCTCGAATCGTGGAAGCGCTCCGAGAAGATGCAAAAGGCGATGGACCGCCTGCTGTTGAAGGTGCCGGTGTTCGGCGACCTGGTCAACAAATCGGCAGTGGCGCGCTGGACGCGCACGCTGTCCACGATGTTCGCCGCCGGCGTGCCGCTGGTCGAGGCACTCGATTCGGTCGGTGGCGCCTCGGGCAACGCGGTGTTCGCCGAAGCCACCGAGCAGATCCAGAAGGACGTGTCTACCGGCTCCTCGCTCACCACCTCGATGCAGACCACCGGTGTGTTCCCGAACATGGTGCTGCAGATGTGCTCGATTGGCGAAGAGTCAGGCTCGCTGGACGCCATGCTGGGCAAGGCGGCCGAGTTCTACGAGGACGAGGTCGATGAGGCCGTGAAAGGGCTGTCCAGCCTGATGGAGCCGTTCATCATCGTGATCCTGGGCACGCTGATCGGTGGCATCGTGGTCTCGATGTACCTGCCGATCTTCAAGCTCGGCCAGGTCGTCTGATCCCAGGGGATGAACACGCTGTTGATCGAGGCGTTGCTGTCCCCCTGGGCCCTCGCGCTGGCGGGGCTGTGCATCGGCAGTTTCCTGAACGTGGTCATTCACCGGCTGCCGCTGATGCTGGAGCGTGGCTGGAAGCTCGACAGCGCCGACCTGCTGGGCGTCAAGGTCGATGTGCCGGCCGAGATCACGTTGTCGGCACCACGCTCGCGCTGTCCTTCCTGTGGGCACCGCATTGCCTGGCACGAGAACATCCCGGTGCTCAGCTACCTGCGGCTGGGCGGCAAATGCTCTTCCTGCAAAGCCCGCATCTCCCCACGCTACCCCGCATTCGAGATCGTCACGGCGCTGCTGTTCGCAGGCCTGGCATGGCGCTTCGGCGCGCTTCCATCGACGCTGGCCTGGTGCGGTTTTGCAGCGGTGCTGGTGGCGTTGGCCGGCATCGATTGGGACACCACACTGCTGCCCGACAGCCTCACGCTGCCACTGCTGTGGGCGGGGCTGATCGCATCCGCCGTTGGTTTGACAGTGCCGCTGTCGGCCGCGGTGTGGGGCGCGGTGGCCGGCTACCTGTCGCTGTGGTTGGTGTACTGGCTGTTCAAGCTCGCCACCGGCAAGGAAGGCATGGGCTACGGCGACTTCAAACTGCTGGCCGCCCTCGGTGCCTGGCTGGGCGTGTCGATGGTGCTGCCCGTGGTGCTCGGCGCCTCGGTCATCGGTGCGATCGTTGGCATCGGCATGAAGCTCGCCCGCACGCTGCGCGAAGGCCGCTACGTGCCTTTCGGGCCGTTTCTGGCGGGCTCCGGTCTGGCGGTGTTGTTCATCGGTGCGCCGACCATCCTCGATTGGCTGGGTTGGGCCTGATGCCCACGGGTCGACGTCGGCTCCCGCCAGATGGCTCTGCCCGCACGGCGATCTGCTGAACCGCTGCGCGTCGGGCTGACCGGCGGCATCGGCAGCGGTAAAAGCACGGTGGCGGGCATGCTGGCCACGCATGGCGCTGGCGTCATCGACACCGATGTCATCTCGCGACGATTGACCGCATCGGGCGGGCGGGCCATGCAGGCACTGCGTGAGGCCTTCGGTGACACGGCCATCGGCGCCGATGGCGCACTCGATCGCAGCAGGATGCGCCACTTGGCGTTCGACGACCCCGCGGTTCGACGCCGATTGGAAGCCATCCTGCACCCGCTGATCTTGGCCGACACCGAAGGCGAAGCGGCCTTGCTGGCGAATTCAGCAGTCATCGTGTTCGACGTGCCGCTGCTGGTCGAGTCACCTCAGTGGCTGCACCGGGTGCATCGCGTGCTGATCGTCGATTGCCGCGAGGCGACACAGATCGAGCGGGTGATGCAGCGCTCCGGGTGGTCCGAGGCTTCGGTCAGGTCGGTGATCGCCGCGCAGGCCACACGGGATCAGCGACGCGCCGTGGCGGACGACCTGATCGTCAACGACGGCATCTCGACGGCGACACTGGCCGAACGCGTTGCCACCTTGTGGAACACCTGGCTGGCGCTTTGAGTCACAGCGCTGTGGAACAATCGAGGCCTTCCGCCGTCGCGCCCGCATGTCGTCGTTTCACCAGCCGCTGAAGGAAGGCCAATTGGTCCTTTACGAGTACCCGTTCAACGAGAGCATCCGCACCATGCTTCGGCTGGAGCACCTGTTCGATCGGCTGGGGCAACTGGCGATTCGGGACAGTGCTGTCGATCACCATTACGCGATCGCCACGCTGTTCGAGATCATGGAAGTCGGCTCGCGCGCCGACCTGAAATCCGACCTGCTGAAAGACCTGGAGCGGCAGAAAGCCCAGCTCAACAGCTACCGCGGCAACCCGTCGATCTCGGAAAAGGCACTCGACGAGGTGGTCGCGAAAATCGAGCATGCCTACACCAGTCTGAATGAGCTGCCTGGCAAGGCTGGGGTCGCGTTGACCGCCAATGAATGGCTGATGAGCATCCGCAGCCGCATCAGCATTCCGGGCGGCACCTGCGAGTTCGATCTGCCCGCCTACCACGCCTGGCAGCAACACGAACCGGCCCATCGCCGCGCCGACCTTGCCCGCTGGATCTCGCTGCTGTTGCCGTTGGCCGAGGCGCTCACGGTGCTGTTGGGCTTGCTGCGCGAGTCGGGCGTGCCGCAACGGGTGACCGCAGTCGCCGGCCAATTCCAGCAAAGCCTGCCGACCGGGCGCTCCTACCACCTGATGCGGGTGCGCCTGGACCCGACCGGCGGTCTGGTGCCCGAAATCACAGGCCACCGCCTGATGGTGTCGGTGCGGCTGATGCGCCAGGACGCCGAGGGCCGCTTGCGACCGCACACCAGCGACGGCAGCTTCGAGCTGACCTTGTGCTCGTGAACCCCGTCAAAGTCGGTGCACGCATGGTCCGCTGCCCCGGCTGCGGTGGCGACAGCGTCTACGCGAGCACGAATCCTTATCGCCCCTTTTGCAGCGTGCGCTGCAAGAACGCCGATTTCGGCGCGTGGGCGAGCGAAGGCTACCGGGTCGCCTCCGGCACCGCACCCGACGACACCGACGAAAGCGCGGCGACACCACCGCACTGATCGGCGTGAGGTTCTGCTCAATGGCTGCTGGCGCAGCCTCGGGCACGCTCAAAACGATCTTGCCCAGCCCCTTGAACTGCCGCGCATCGTCCCTATAATCTTGTTGCTAGCACTCGTGTGTGTTGAGTGCTAACGACATCCGGGCCCTGCCGGAGCCGTCGGACGAGCCGCTTTGGTGAGCCGTCCGCCGCCCGCACCCACATCGAACTCGGTTTTTATCCCTCAAGGAGATGCTATGAAACTTCGTCCTCTGAACGATCGCGTGATCGTCAAGCGCCTGGACCAGGAAACCAAGACCGCCTCTGGCATCGTCATCCCCGACGCCGCAGCCGAAAAGCCTGACCAAGGCGAAGTGCTGGCTGTCGGCCCCGGCAAGCGCAATGACAAGGGCGACTTCATCGCCCTGAACATCAAGGTCGGTGACCGCGTGCTGTTCGGCAAATACAGCGGCCAGACCGCCAAGGTCGATGGCGATGAACTGTTGGTCATGCGCGAAGAAGACCTGTTTGCTGTTGTCGAGAAATAAAGCTACTGCGCGACGCGCTGGCGTCGTTGGGCGGTGCTCGGAATCCTCACGTACCTGAGTACGTTCCGGTTCCTGCGCTCCGTCCGCCTAACCAGCCCGCCGCTCGTTGCGCTTTCTTTCCCGACAACTGAGCGGTGAACGAAAGCGGTCATTCACAAACATTCGGAGAATTTCAAATGGCAGCAAAAGACGTTATTTTCGGCGGCGAAGCCCGCGCACGCATGGTCGAAGGCGTGAATATCCTGGCCAACGCGGTCAAGGTCACGCTCGGCCCGAAGGGTCGCAATGTGGTGCTCGAGCGCTCTTTCGGCGCCCCCACCGTGACCAAGGACGGTGTGTCCGTGGCCAAGGAAATCGAACTGAAGGACAAGCTGCAGAACATGGGCGCGCAAATGGTCAAGGAAGTCGCTTCCAAGACCAGCGACATCGCCGGTGACGGCACCACCACCGCCACCGTGCTCGCACAAGCCATCGTTCGCGAAGGCATGAAGTACGTCGCCGCCGGCATGAACCCGATGGACCTGAAGCGCGGCATCGACAAGGCCGTGACGGTTCTGGTCGAGCAGCTGAAGGCGCAGTCGAAGCCGACGACCACGAGCAAGGAAATCGCTCAGGTCGGCACGATCTCTGCCAACAGTGACCACGAAGTCGGCAACATCATCGCCGAGGCCATGGACAAGGTCGGCAAGGAAGGCGTCATCACCGTTGAAGACGGCAAGAGCCTGAACAGCGAACTCGACGTCGTCGAAGGCATGCAGTTCGACCGCGGCTACCTGTCGCCCTATTTCATCAACAACCCTGAAAAGCAGTCGGCCACCCTGGACAACCCGTTTGTCCTGTTGTTCGACAAGAAAATCAGCAACATCCGTGACCTGCTGCCGACGCTTGAAGCTGTCGCCAAGGCTGGCCGTCCGCTGCTGATCATTGCCGAGGATGTCGAAGGCGAAGCACTCGCCACGCTGGTGGTGAACACCATCCGCGGCATCCTGAAGGTCGTGGCCGTCAAGGCGCCGGGCTTCGGTGACCGCCGCAAGGCCATGCTGGAGGACATCGCCATCCTGACCGGCGGCAAGGTCATCGCTGAAGAAGTCGGCCTGACGCTTGAGAAGGTCACGCTGGCTGACCTGGGCCAGGCCAAGCGCGTTGAAGTGGGCAAGGAAAACACCACCATCATCGACGGCTCGGGTGCTGCTGCCGACATCGAAGCGCGCGTCAAGCAGGTGCGCGTGCAGATCGAAGAAGCGACCTCCGACTACGACCGCGAGAAGCTGCAAGAACGTGTCGCCAAGCTGGCTGGCGGCGTCGCCGTCATCAAGGTCGGTGCCGCCACCGAAGTCGAGATGAAGGAAAAGAAGGCCCGCGTCGAAGACGCCCTGCACGCCACGCGTGCGGCCGTCGAGGAAGGCATCGTCGCCGGTGGTGGCGTGGCGTTGCTGCGCGCCAAGCAGATGGCCGGTGAGATCAAGGGCGACAACCCAGACCAAGACGCCGGCATCAAGCTGGTGCTCAAGGCCATCGAATCGCCGCTGCGCGAGATCGTCTACAACGCTGGCGGCGAAGCCAGCGTGGTGGTGAACGCGGTGTTGGCCGGCAAGGGCAACTACGGCTTCAATGCGGCGAACGACACCTATGGCGACATGATCGAGATGGGCATCCTCGACCCAACGAAGGTGACCCGCACCGCGCTGCAAAACGCAGCCTCGGTCGCGTCGCTGATGTTGACGACCGAAGCGATGGTCGCTGAAGCGCCGAAGGAAGAGTCTGGCGCCGGTGGCGGCGGACACGGTGGCATGGGCGGCATGGGTGGCATGGGCGGTATGGACATGTAAACCGCCTCGGCTTCAGGCCCATCGGGCCTGAGACCTGCGTTCGTTCCAAAAAAAGGGCTGCTTCGGCAGCCCTTTTCCATGTTCGTGGACCGCGCCGGCGCTGCTTTGCATCGCAGTAACAGCCGACCAATCTGGCCGACAGGCAACGGGCCACCACCCTGCCGATCTGAAGAACCCGGCCGCCATCGGCACCGTGCCTCCTTAACCCAGCCTGTTGCTGCGCACGGCCACGGTGGTCATGGCCGGTCAGCCCAAGATGGCCTGGGCAGCGGCCTGCACTCGCCTGGAATCGCAAGGGGTCACGCCCAGCGTCGACGGACGATGGTGCTGGCCACCAGTGCGCCTGCCATGGCGTCGGCGCCAGGCGCTGGCGCGGTTGGTCACCGAGGGACTGGTCAAACCCGTGTCGGACACGCCGCTGATCCAGCGCGCCGTGCACCTGTCATGCGCGATCTCGCCATACAACACTGATTCAATAGGTCAAGCCGTCACCGGAAACGCAATCAGGTGGTCCATGTCGAGGCGAATGCCGATGGCTTCGCCGATGCGGTGGTTGTGGTGCGACGGCACCATCGACAGCACGCGGGTGCCGCTGGCGAGTTCGAGCGTGTACAGGATCTGCGCGCCCCTGAACGCCTTGTGCCGCACGACGCCCTGCGTTGGGCTGGTGTCGTCGTGCACCACGTCGTCGGGGCGCAGCAGCACGTCGACTTCGCTGCCGATGCGACAGGCAGTGCCGTCGGGTGCGTAGCGGATGGTGTCGGCGGCTGATACGGCGCCGATCTCGATGGCGAGCTGCCGCTCCGCCACCACCGTACCGCGCACGAACACGCCCTGGCCGATGAAGTCGGCGACGAATCGACTCGCCGGGCGGTGGTACAGGTTGTAGGCGCTGTCGATCTGCTGGATGCGGCCTTCGGACATCACCGCGACCTCGTCGGCCATTGCAAAGGCTTCGTTCTGGTCGTGGGTGACGAACACCGCGGTGGTGTGCGTGGCCTTCAGGATCTCGCGCACTTCGGCGGCGAGCTGCTCGCGCAGCTCGACATCGAGGTTGGAGAAGGGCTCGTCCATCAGCAGCAGCCGTGGCTGCGGCGCCAATGCGCGAGCCAGCGCCACGCGCTGCTGCTGACCGCCTGAGAGCTCATGCGGAAAGCGCTTCGCCTTCGACTGCAGGCCGACCATGTCGAGCAGTCGATCGACGCGCGCCCGGTCGTCGGCGCTGCCGCTGGTGCCGAAGGCGACATTGCGCTGGACGTCGAGGTGCGGAAACAGCGCGTAGTCCTGGAACACCATGCCGATGCGGCGCTGCTCCGGCGGCAGATGCCGTCCCGGGCCGCTCACCACCTCGCCGGCGATGCGGATCTCGCCACCGGACAGCGGCTCGAAGCCACCGATGCAGCGCAGCACCGTCGTCTTGCCGCAGCCCGAGGGACCGAGCAGGCAGCAGATGCTGCCGGTGGACAGTGTCAGATTCAGCCCATCGACCGTGGCCCGTGCGCCGTACACATGACGCACGGCGTTGAGGCTCAGGACAGGGACAGCAGTCGGGAGGGTCATGGATGAGGCCGGGGTGAGGAATGTGCGGCTCGTTCGCCGCGATGCCCGGCAGGACGGGTGTCGGCTGTGGTGACCGATGGAGCCAGCGGCCGACAGCGTCGCCACAGCTGACGAGGCAACTCGCTTACGAGTCGTACACTGCCTGCGAATCAATCGCGTTTACGGCGCGCTGTGATCATATCCCTCAGATGACTGCCACCCTGCCCTTCGCCCCCTCCTCCATCCCCAGCTCGGTTGCCATGCCGGCTCGGTGGCAGGTCGGCTGGCTGAGCATGGCAGCGGCAGCGGTGGCGCTGTTCGTCGCGCTACCGATCATTTCGGTGGCAACGAACGTGTTCTCGACCGGCACCAGCGGCACCTGGGCGCACCTGGCATCGACGGTGCTGCCGGACTACATCGCGACGACACTGTGGCTGTGCGTCGGCGTCGGCAGCCTGGCTGCACTGGTGGGTGTCGGCACCGCCTGGCTGGTGACGCACTTCGATTTCCCGCTGCGCCGCAGCTTCGAATGGGCACTGGTGCTGCCGCTCGCGATGCCGGCCTATGTGATGGCCTACGCCTACACCGATGTGCTGCAGTTCGCCGGTCCGGTGCAAGGCTGGTTGCGCGCCACGATGGGCTGGACGCGTGCCGATTACTGGTTCCCCGACGTGCGAACGCTCGGTGGCGCGGTGGTGATGTTCTCGTTCGTGCTGTATCCGTATGTGTTCATGCTGGCGCGCTCGGCGTTCATGGAGCGCGGCGGCGCGGTCGTCGAGGCCGGTCGATCGCTGGGGCTGTCGCCGTGGCGCAGTTTCCTGCGTGTATCGCTGCCGATGGCCCGGCCGGCCATTGCTGCGGGCATGGCGCTGGCGCTGATGGAAACGCTGGCCGACTACGGCACGGTGTCGTACTTCGCGGTGCAGACCTTCACCACCGGCATCTACCGCGCGTGGTTCTCGCTCGGCGACCGGGTGGCCGCGGCGCAGTTGGCCATGTGCCTGCTCGGCTTCGTCGTCGTCCTGCTGGCGCTGGAGCGGCAGTCACGGGGCTCGGCGCGCTTTCACGGCAGCGGGCTGCGGCGCCACCCGGCACGCGGCGCGCCGCTGACCGGCCTGCGCGCTGCAGTGGCCATCGCGGCCTGCGGGCTGCCGATCGTCATCGGCTTCTTGTTGCCCGGCGGCGTGCTGCTGCACATGGCACTGACCGAAGGCGATGCGCAGTTCGGCATGCGCTTTTTCACGCTCGCACGCAACAGCGTCGTCGTGTCCGGCCTGACCGCGCTGCTGGCGGTGGCGCTGGCGCTGCTGGTCGCCTACGCGAGGCGACTGGAACCGCACCCGCTGACGCGCACGGCGCACTGGGCGGTCGGGCTGGGCTACGCGCTGCCGGGGTCGGTGATCGCAGTTGGGGTGCTGATTCCGGTGGCCCGGCTCGACAACGCATTGGCGCAGGGATTGCACCAGGCCTTCGGCTGGCACACCGGCCTGTTGTTCACCGGCACGCTCGCCGCGCTGGTGTTCGCCTGCCTGGTGCGCTTCATGACCGCGGCGTTGCAGACCGTGGATTCGACACTGCACCGCGTCACACCGCACATGGACGACGCGGCGCGCAGCCTGGGCCTCACGCCGGCGCTTACATTGCGACGCGTGCACCTGCCACTCATGCGCCGCGGCCTGCTCACCGCCGGGCTGCTGGTCTTCATCGACGTGATGAAAGAGCTGCCCGCCACGCTGGTGATGCGCCCATTCAACTTCGACACGCTGGCCACCCAGGCCTACACGCTGGCCTCGGACGAGCGGCTGGCCGAGGCGTCGACGGCGACGATTGCCATCGTCGCCGTCGGGCTGCTGCCGCTGATCGTGCTGTGCCGCCAGATCGCTCGCGAGCGGCAGTAGTCTGGAGAGTCAGCGCCAGCCGGCGCGGTCGTACACCTTTTGCGCCAACGCGGTGTTGTTCGCCAGTTGACCGATCGGCAAGGTGTCGGCTTTGAACGGGCCCAGGGCTTCGAGCGCTGGGTTCTTGACCTGCGCGCTGGCGACCACCGGCCACTCGTTGTTGCCATTGGCGAAGTAGGCCTGCGCCGAATCGCTGGCCAGGTATTCGAGAAACTTCACCGCCGCGGCGTGGTTCGGCGCGCTCTTGACGATACCCGCGCCCGACACGTTGACGTGCGTGCCCCAGGTCTTCTGGTTCGGCCACACGATGCCGAGTGCCTGCACGACCTGCTGGTCTTCGGGCTTCGTCGAGCGCATCAGCCGCGCCAGGTAGTAGCTGTTCGAGATCGCCACGCCGCATTCACCGGCGGCCACCGCCTTCAACTGATCGGTGTCACCACCCTTCGGTGCTCGGGCGAAATTGGCGACCAGGCCGCGCGCCCATGCTTCGGTCTTGGCCTCGCCGTCGTGCGACAGCATCGCTGCGCCCAGCGACAGGTTGTACGGATGCGCACCCGAGCGCACGCAGATCTGGTTCTTCAGCCGCGGGTTGGCCAGATCTTCATAGGTCTGCACCCATTCCGCATTGACCGTTGCCTTGGCGTACACGACGACGCGCGCGCGAGTCGAGAAGGCGACCCAATTCGGCGTGCGCATGTGTGCCGGAACGCGCGCATCGATCACCGCCGACTTCAGCGGCTGGAACAACCCCGCCTTGTCGGCGATCTCGAGCCGCGCCGCATCGACGGTGATCAGCACATCGGCCGGGCTGCTGGCACCTTCGTTCTTGATGCGCTCGACCAGTTCTTCTTCTTTGCCGTCGAGCCGGTTGATCTTGATGCCGGTCTGCTTGGTGAAGTCGGTGTACAGCGCCTCATCGGTCTGGTAGTGGCGCGCCGAATAGATGTTGAGAACGCTCTGCGCCTGAACCGGCGCCGCGCCCAGCAGGGCGGAAAAGGCGCTGGCAAAAACGACGCGGGCGGCGAGTGACTTTTTCGGACTGAGCATGAGGCAACCTCGACGGATGAGACACAAAGAATTCAGACTGTATACGAAATCATTCGCATTACTGTCTTTAATTTCTGCGGCGCCCCGCTGCGCGCATGCCAGACTCAGCGCTTGTTCTTCGCCACGCCCTGCGCCCTTCCTGTCATGTCCAACCTACTGACCGTCAACAAGCTCATCACCCAAGGCCGCGGCCTCAGCCGCGTGTTGCTCGCCCGTGCCGCCACCGTGTCGCTGGACTGGGATGTGCGCCAGAAAAGCCGCTTCGATGCCACCGACTCGCAAGGTCGCGCGCTCGGTGTGTTTTTGACGCGCGGTGCAGTAGTGCGCGGCGGCGATGTGCTGGTCGCCGAAGATGGTTCGCTGATCGCTGTGCACGCCGCGCCGCAGCCGGTGCTGGTGGTCACGCCCTGCGCCGAACATGGGTCGAGTTTCGATCTGACCCGCGCGGCCTACCACCTCGGCAACCGCCACGTGCCGCTGGAGTTGAAGCCCGACCACCTGGAGCTCGAACCCGACCATGTGCTGGCCAACCTGCTGCGCCAGATGCCCCTGACGGTTGCCGAAGCGAGTGCGCCGTTCGAGCCGGAGAGCGGGGCCTATTCGGCGGCCTCGCCGTCCAGTGAGCGCGACCATGGCCATGACCACGATCATGGCCATGACCACGCACCCTCGGCAACAGCGGCGCTGAAGACCATTCCGATCCAGGGCACGCCCGCACCCCATGTCCACGGCCCCGGCTGCAAGCACGACCATTGATGAGCGCGCCCGGGGTGCATGCAAGCCGCTTTGAAATCGGTGCCGCTCGGGCAGTCGGCGGGGCAGCGCATCCTGAGTGCGCTGGCAGCCGAGATTCCCGACGCCGTCGATGTCGCGAACCAGCTCGGCGACGCCGAACGCCAGGTCTGCACACCGATGCTGGCGATCCTGTCGGCGCAGCACGAAACCCAGTACTCACCGCTGTTCAGGTCCTGAGCTTGCTGCCTCACCGCCCCCCGCCTTCAACCAGCAACCCACCATGACCGCACTGCACAGCATCGCCCGCCGCACAAAGAAGCTGCCCGCACACCGCGATCCGCGAGGATGCGCCTGGTCAACCTCGAAGCGGTCGATCGCATGCTGGAGAAATTCCCCAACGCCGACATCGTGTTCATCGAGTCCGGCGGCGACAACCTGGCCGCGACCTTCAGCCCCGAACTGAGCGATCTGACGATCGTCGTGATCGACGTGGCCGCCGGCGAGAAAATCCAACGCAAAGGCGGGCCGGGCATCACGAAGAGCGATCTGTTCGTCATCAACAAGATCGACCTGGCGCCTTATGTCGGCGCCGATCTCGACGTGATGAAGACCGACACCACCCGCATGCGCACCAGCGCGCAGGGCCTGCGACCTTTCGTGATGAGCAACCTGAAAACCCGCCAGGGCCTGGCCGATGTGGTCAGCTTCATCGAGCGCAAGGGGATGTTGACGGGTTCGTCTGACTGACAGAACAGGGGCTGGCACAAACATGCCGACTTGTGCGCAGCATTGCCGAGGGCGCGAGGTGACCGGCTCCGCTCATGTCCTCCGGGCCGGGTCACTTCACAAACGCTTCGGGTAACACCGATCCGGCCCTCCCCCTTGACTTCGCTGCGCCGGTGACCCCACGCCCTCGGCAGTTGGCACCGTTGTCGCATGCGAAGGAATTCAACTTCCGACTGCTTCGGTGGTTGTTGGAGCGCTGCGGTGGGTCGCTGTGTGGAGCGAGGTAAGGAGGAGGGCCTGTCTTTTCAGGCCCGGGGGACACGAGCGCAACACAGCGACCCGGCGCAGCGCTCACACGCCGACCGAGAGCGTCACGAAGCCATCACCTCACCCATGCGGATCGCGCCACCCGGTGCCCAGCTGGGGTTGAACTGCAAGGGCCCAGGCGGAAACAGCATCACCACCGTCGAGCCCAGCAGGAAACGCCCCATCTCCTGGCCGCGCGACAGGCTGACATC
>JANMXL010000077.1:0-8255 GCA_031380885.1 Burkholderiales bacterium
CGCATCGGCCAGGGCATCGAGTTCGACTACTGCTGCGTGCACGCGGCACTCGCGATGCGCGAGGACGGCTACGAGACCATCATGGTCAACTGCAACCCGGAGACCGTGTCGACCGACTACGACACCTCCGATCGACTCTACTTCGAGCCAGTGACGCTGGAAGACGTGCTCGAGATCGTCGCGAAGGAAAAGCCCGTCGGCGTGATCGTTCAGTACGGCGGACAGACGCCGCTCAAGCTGGCGCTCGACCTCGAACGCGCGGGCGTGCCGATCGTCGGCACCTCGCCCGACAGCATCGACGTGGCCGAAGACCGCGAACGCTTCCAGAAGCTGCTGCACACCCTCGGCCTGAAGCAGCCGCCAAACCGCACCGCGCGCACCGAAGAGCAGGCGCTGCTGCTGGCACACGAGATCGGCTACCCGCTGGTCGTGCGCCCGAGCTATGTGCTGGGCGGCCGCGCGATGGAGATCGTGCACGGCGACAAGGACCTCGAGCGCTACATGCGCGAAGCGGTCAAGGTCAGCGAGAAATCGCCGGTGCTGCTGGACCGCTTCCTTGATGACGCGATCGAGGTCGATGTCGATTGCATCGCCGACGGCAGCGATGGTGATGACGGCATCATGATCGGCGGCATCATGGAACACGTCGAGCAGGCGGGCATCCACTCCGGCGACTCGGCGTGCTCGCTGCCGCCGTATTCGCTGCCCATCGCGCTGCAAAACGAGATGCGCCGCCAGACCACGCTGATGGCGCGTGCGCTGAAGGTCAAGGGCCTGATGAACGTGCAGTTCGCGATTCAGGGCGAGGGTGCGGACGCGGTGGTCTATGTGCTCGAAGTGAACCCGCGCGCGTCGCGCACGGTGCCTTTCGTGTCGAAGGCGACCGGGCTGCAACTCGCCAAGATTGCGGCGCGCTGCATGGTGGGCATGAAACTGTCGGCGCAGAAGCAGAAGAACGGCAAGGTGCCGGCCGAAGTGATCCCGCCGTACTTCAGCGTCAAGGAAGCGGTGTTCCCGTTCAACAAGTTCCCGGGCGTCGATCCGGTGCTGGGGCCCGAGATGCGCTCGACCGGCGAGGTGATGGGGGTCGGCCGCAGCTTCGGCGAGGCGATGCTCAAAAGCCAGCTGGGAGCCGGTTCGCGTTTGCCGAGCAAGGGAACGGTGTGCATCACGGTGAAAGACGGCGACAAGGCGCGTGCGGTCGTGGTCGCACGTGATCTGGTGGCGCTCGGCTTTTCCATCGTCGCAACCAAGGGCACGGCCGCAGCGATTGCTGGTGGCGGCGTGCCGGTGAAGACCGTCAACAAGGTCAAGGACGGCCGGCCGCACATCGTCGACATGGTCAAGGCGGGCGACATCCAGCTGGTCTTCACCACCGTCGATGAAACCCGCACCGCGATCGCCGATTCGCGCCACATCCGACAAGCAGCGCTGGCGAACCGGATCACCTACTACACCAGCATGGCGGGCTGCGAAGCGGCCGTCGAAGGCATGAAGCACCTGGACGATCTGGTGGTGCTCTCCCTGCAGGAACTGCACACCGAGTTGCACTAAACTCAAAATCGCACGCTCAACCTAGCCCACAGCCGCCGCTGGAGTTTCTGGCGGCGGCTTCATTTTTGCCTTGGATTCACCACATGCAGACCATTCCTCTCACCCGACGCGGTGCTGACAAGCTGAAGGACGAACTGCATCGTTTGAAGACGGTCGAGCGTCACGCGGTGATCCAGGCGATTGCCGAGGCGAGGGCGCAGGGTGACCTGTCCGAGAACGCCGAGTACGAGGCAGCGAAGGACAAGCAGGGCTTCATCGAGGGCCGCATCCTGGACATCGAAGGCAAGCTCGCGGCGGCCAAGGTCATCGATCCATCGACGCTCGACGCCGAAGGCAAGGTCGTTTTCGGCTCCACGGTTGACCTCGAAGACGAGGCCAGCGGCACGGCAGTGACTTACCAGATCGTTGGCGATGACGAGGCCGATCTGAAGCTGGGCCTGATCTCGATCAGCTCGCCGATTGCCCGCGCACTGATCGGCAAGGAGGTCGGTGACATCGCCGAAGTGCAGGCCCCCGGCGGGGTGAAGAGCTACGAAGTGATGGCGGTGCGCTACGAGTGAGCAAGCGCCACATCGTGCTGCACCGCTGTGCCGCCTGCCTCGCAGGCCTGTGGGCCGGACTGCTGCTGGGTCTGGGTGCGATCGGTGCGCCAGCGGGATTCGCGGTGACGACGGTCGAGATCGCAGGGCGCACTGCCGGGCGGATGTTCGCCATTGAAGCCTATGTGAGTCTGGCGCTGGCGGTGGCGCTGTTGCTGCTCACCCGCAAGCTGGCCAATGCGCAGACCGGCCAGGTGTCGGCGCTCAACGGCTATGTGCTGCTGGTGCTCGGCACACTGTTCTGCACGATCGCGGGCTACTTCGTCATCCAGCCGATGATGGCGGCGGCACGCACCGGTGAGGGCAGCCTGTCGTTCGCTGCCCTGCACGGCCTGTCAGCCGGTTTCTTTGCGCTGAAGGGGTTGCTGGTGCTGACGCTGGCTTGGCGGCTGACCGCGCGTTGATCGGGGCTGAGGTGCGCTGAGGGCCCACCCCGTTTGCGTCAGTCGACCGCTTTGCGCTTCACGCTGGTGATGCGCTTGCGGGCCCGCTTGATCTCGCCGCCCGCGGCAACGCGCTCGTTGCCCAGCACCTTGATCTTCTTGACCTGCGGCCGGTGGTTCCCGCTTTTCGAGAACTTCAACAGCTTCACCACCTTCGGGCCGGGCATGCGGTCGTCGCGCACTTCCTTTTCCTTCGGTGGAATCGGCCGCCACAACACCAGCAGCTTGCCGATGTGCTGGATCGGTGCGGCGCCGAGCTGGTCCGTCAGGGTCGCGAGCATGGTTTCGCGGGACGCGCGCTCGTCGGAAAAGACGCGGACCTTGATCAATCCGTGAGCGTTCAGGGCGGCGTCGGTTTCCCGGATGACGGCTGGTGTCAGGCCGTCGCCGCCGATCAAGACCACCGGGGACAGATGGTGGGCGTCGGCGCGTTTTTCCCGGCGCTGATGGGTAGTGAGTGTGATGGCTGGCATCGCCCTATTATCGACGCCGCATGAAAGTCAAATCCAAAAGCAAGAAGATCGACAAGGCGTGGTTGCTGGCGCACCTCAACGACACCTACGTCAAGCTGGCAAAAAAAGAGGGCTACCGGGCACGCGCTGCTTACAAGCTGAAGGAAATCGACGAGACGATTGGCCTGCTGAAGCCGGGTCAGGTGGTCGTCGATCTGGGTGCGGCCCCTGGGGCGTGGAGCCAGTACGTTCGCCGCAAGCTGTCAGACAAGGTGACCGATGCGATCGGTGCTGGGCTGGGCCCGCTCAACGGCACCATCATTGCGCTGGACCTGCTGGATTTCGAGCCGATCGACGGCGTGATTTTCATCCAGGGGGATTTTCGGGATGAGCCGGTGCTGCAGCAGCTGGAGGCCGCGGTGGGTGGCCGGCCGGTCGATGTCGTCGTGTCCGACCTGGCACCTAACCTCACCGGCATCACCAGTTCCGACGACGCCCGGATCACCCACCTGGTCGAACTGGCGGTGGATTTCGCAGCGCGTCACCTCGTCGCAGGTGGCACGCTGGTGTGCAAGGTGTTCCACGGCAGCAACTACAGCGAACTGGTAGGGCTGCTGAAAAGCCATTTCCGCACGGTCAAGGCCATCAAGCCCAAGGCGTCACGGGATCGCTCCTCTGAAACCTTTTTGATCGGTATGGGTCTCAAGGTGGAACGCAAAGCGGCCGAAACCCCAGCGAAGGCTGCGTTGCCGGGTTGACACGCTTCGGTGTCACGCCCAGTGACCTGATAAACCCCACGGCACTTGAGTCGCATAAACTTGGCTCCACATAGGCCAGACGTCGCGCCCGCTGTGCACGCCGACCCGCAGTTGAAGAATTGGAGTGGCAGTGAACAATCAATGGTTCTCGAAAATCGCCGTGTGGCTGGTCATCGCCCTCGTGCTGTTTACCGTGTTCAAACAGTTTGACCGCAGCACGGCAGCCGGCACCCAGATCGGTTACTCCGACTTCCTGGAAGAGGTGCGCAACAAGCACATCAAGGAAGTCACGCTGCAGGAAGGCCCTGCGGGCACCGAGATCATCGCCAAGACCAACGATGACAAGCGCCTGCGCAGCACTGCCACTTATCTGGATCGCGGGCTGGTCGGCGACCTGATCAACAGCGGCGTGAAATTCGACGTCAAGCCGCGCGAAGAGCCTTCGCTGCTGATGAATATCTTGGTTTCCTGGGGCCCGATGCTGCTGCTGATCGGCGTGTGGATCTATTTCATGCGACAGATGCAGGGCGGCGGCAAGGGCGGTGCGTTCAGCTTTGGCAAGTCCAAGGCGCGCATGCTCGACGAAGCCAACAACACGACCACCTTCGCCGACGTTGCCGGCTGCGACGAAGCCAAGGAAGAGGTCAAGGAACTGGTCGATTTCCTGAAAGACCCGCAACGCTTCCAGAAGCTCGGCGGCCGCATCCCGCGTGGCGTGCTGCTGGTCGGCCCGCCGGGAACCGGCAAGACGCTGCTCGCCAAGGCCATCGCTGGCGAGGCCAAGGTGCCGTTTTTCAGCATCTCGGGCTCTGACTTCGTCGAGATGTTCGTCGGTGTCGGTGCCGCCCGCGTGCGCGACATGTTCGAGCAGGCGAAGAAGAGCGCGCCTTGCATCATCTTCGTTGACGAAATCGACGCGGTGGGCCGCCACCGCGGTGCTGGCCTCGGCGGCGGCAACGACGAACGTGAGCAGACGCTGAACCAAATGCTGGTCGAAATGGACGGCTTTGAGACCAACGTGGGTGTGATCGTGATGGCAGCGACCAACCGGCCCGACATTCTCGATCCGGCCCTGCTGCGCCCCGGTCGCTTCGACCGTCAGGTCTACGTGACGCTGCCGGACGTGCGTGGTCGCGAGCAGATCCTGAACGTGCACATGCGCAAGGTGCCGGTGGGGCAGGACATCCGAGCCGACATCCTGGCGCGCGGCACCCCTGGTTTCTCAGGTGCAGATCTGGCCAATCTGGTCAACGAGGCGGCCTTGTTCGCTGCGCGCCGCGCTGGCCGGGTCGTCGAGATGCTGGACTTCGAGAAGGCCAAGGACAAGATCATGATGGGCCCCGAGCGCAAGTCCATGGTCATGCCGGAGGAAGAGCGTAAGAACACGGCCTACCATGAGTCCGGCCACGCCCTGGTGGCACGCCTGATGCCCAAGACCGACCCGGTGCACAAGGTGACGGTGATTCCACGCGGCCGCGCGCTCGGTGTGACGATGCAACTGCCGGAAGGTGATCGCTACAGCCTCGACAAGGAGCGGATGCTGTCGACGATCTCGGTGTTGTTCGGCGGGCGCATTGCCGAAGAGGTGTTCATGAACCAGATGACCACCGGTGCCAGCAACGATTTCGAGCGCGCCACATCGATCGCCCGGGACATGGTCACCCGCTACGGCATGACCGATGAACTCGGCCCGATGGTCTATGCCGAGAACGAGGGCGAGGTGTTCCTCGGTCGCTCGGTGACCAAGACGACGACGATGTCCGAAGAGACCATGCGCAAGGTCGATGCAGTGATTCGCCGCATCATCGACGAGCAGTACCTGATTGCGCGCAAGCACATCGAGGACAACAAGGACAAGATGCACGTGATGGCCAAGGCGCTGCTGGAGTGGGAAACCATCGACAGCGACCAGATCGACGACATCATGAACGGCAAGCCGCCGCGGGCTCCGAAGGATTGGACGCCGTCGTCCAGCCGCTCGAATGGCGGCCCGCAGGCGCCGCTGGCCTCGGACAGTGCACCCGCCGCCGCCTAACGGTTGTTGACTATTTCTGCACGGGGCTTCGGCCCCGTTTTCACGGGCACTGTCCTTTCAGACGCCCGACGGTGTTGATCTCTGCATGCTCTGGCAAACCACCCACCATCGAATCGATCTGTCTGTGCCTCGGGTCATGGGCATCGTCAACACGACGCCTGATTCCTTCTCGGACGGCGGGCAGTTCGCCAGCCCGGCCGCGGCGATTGATCAGTGCCGAAGGCTGATCGACGAGGGCGCCGACATCCTCGACATCGGCGGCGAGTCGAGCCGGCCAGGGGCTCATCCGGTGTCGCTGGACGAAGAACGTCGCCGGGTTCTGCCGGTGCTCGAAGCGGTGCTTGCCATGGGGCACCCGGTGTCGATCGACACCACCAAACCGGCCTTGATGACCGACGCCCTGGCACTCGGTGTCGACATCATCAACGACATCCACGCCCTGCAGGCACCGGGCGCGCTCGACGCGGTCGCAGCCCATGCCGCCTGCGGCGTCTGCCTGATGCACATGGAAGGCGATCCACCGACGATGCAGTCGCAGGCCTGCTACACCGATGTGGTGGCCGACGTTCGGTCGATGCTGCAGGGCCGGTTGACTGCACTGACGGCCCGTGGTGTTGCCGCCGATCGAATCGTGCTCGACCCCGGCATCGGATTCGGCAAAACCGTCGCGCACAACGTCGAATTGCTGCGCCGCCAGCGAGAATTGCTGGCGCTCGGGCGCCCCTTGCTGGTCGGCTGGTCGCGCAAGTCGACGCTGGGCGTGCTGACTGGACGCGCTGTTGGTGAGCGCCTGTCCGCCAGCCTGGCGGCGGCCTTGGCCGCAGTGGTGCGCGGTGCCAGCATCGTCCGGGTGCACGATGTTGCCGCCACGGTCGATGCATTGAAGGTATGGCGCGCCGCCGGGCTTCCGATAACACCGTTGACGCTTGAAGACTTGCGATGAAAGCCCAGCAACCATGAGCAGAGTTCATTTCGGCACCGACGGCATCCGCGGCACCGTCGGCCAGTCGCCGATCACGCCGGATTTCATGCTGCGGCTCGGCCATTCGGTCGGCCGGGTGCTGAAAGCGTCAGACCCCAAGCCAACCGTGCTGATCGGCAAGGACACGCGCATCTCGGGGTACATGATCGAGTCGGCACTGGAAGCCGGCTTTGCCTCCGCGGGGGTCGATGTGCTGCTCACCGGGCCGCTGCCCACGCCGGGCATCGCCTACCTGACACGCGCCCTGCGGCTGAACCTGGGCGTGGTCATCAGCGCATCGCACAACCCGTTTGCAGACAACGGCATCAAGTTCTTCTCAGCGCGCGGCGAGAAGCTGCCCGATGAGTGGGAGTCTCGTGTCGAGGCCTCGCTTGACCAGCCTGCGCAGTGGGTCGCATCGGCCGGCCTGGGCAAGGCCCGCAAGCTGGAGCACGCGCGCGGGCGCTACATCGAGTTCTGCAAGAGCACCTTCGGCAGCGAGTTGTCGCTCAAGGGCCTGAAGATCGTCGTCGATGCCGCCCATGGTGCGGCCTACCAGGTGGCACCTGAGGTGTTCCACGAGCTGGGGGCCGAAGTCGTGGCCATTGGCTGCAGCCCGGACGGCATCAACATCAACGCGGGGTTCGGCGCCACCGCGCCAGAGGCTTTGGTTCAAGCGGTCAAGGAGCACCGCGCCGATTACGGCATCGCACTCGATGGCGACGCCGACCGCCTGCAATTGGTCGATGCGGCAGGGCGTCTCTACAACGGCGATGAACTGCTCTATGTGATGGTGACCGATCGCCTTGCGCAAGGCCAAGCCGTGCCCGGCGTGGTGGGCACCTTGATGACCAACCTGGCGGTGGAGTCCGCGCTGCGCCAACTCGGTGTCGAGCTGGTGCGTGCACGCGTCGGCGATCGTTACGTCCTCGAAGGCCTGCTGGCCCGGGGCTGGAATCTGGGCGGAGAAAGCTCCGGCCACCTGCTGGCGCTGGACCGGCACACCACCGGCGACGGCATCATCAGCGCGCTGCAGGTGCTGCAGGCGGTGTGCCGCAGCGGGGTCGCGCTGGCCGATCAGCTGCGCTCGGTCACGCTGCTGCCGCAGGTGATGATCAACGTTCGCTTGCGTCACGGGCTCGACTGGACGGTGCACGAACCCTTGCACCGTGCCCAGCGCGAGATCGAGGCCGAACTGGGCCGCTCCGGGCGCATCCTGATTCGCCCGTCAGGCACCGAGCCTTTGTTGCGGGTGATGGTCGAGGCCCGTGACCCGCAGGTGGCCTCCCACTGTGCGCAACGGCTGGCCCAGACCCTGGCGGTCTGAGCCCGCCTCGCGACCTCACTTCTTGACCGGGGGGATCAGCACCTGGTCGACGATGTGCACCACGCCGTTGGAGGCGTCGACGTCGGCCGTGGTCACCACCGCGTTCTCGACCGTCACGAAGCTGCC
>JANMXL010000107.1:0-9966 GCA_031380885.1 Burkholderiales bacterium
CCGGAAATCGGGCCAGTCTTCCTCGACCGCCGCGCGATAAAGGCCATGTATCAGTTCGTCGGTCGATTCCATCTGGCTCTGATCCCCCGTTTTCCGACAGCCCGCAGTATGCAGGAAGCGCATCGAAAGCCCCCCGCTTTCGCTGCCCGCTATTGTGACGGAATACCGGTTGCAGCCGCTACGGACGCTGGTGAGCGGAGCACGACAGCAGCCTGCCGGCGGCTACGGCGTCACTTTTCGGACCGCGCGAGCAACCTCGTCGCCGGCCGCGCGACGCATCGGCGATGCCGGTCCGGTCGTCATCGTGTGTGTCGTCGCCGCGCAGCGTTACGAGCGCGATTGCACTCAGGGCTCAGGCGCGCGGTCCAGACCCTCGTCGTTGTACGAGCGCGGGTCTTCCGAAGGCTCCAGATGCGTGAACACCGTCAGGCGCGGCAGCCGCGCGTCCAGTTCCTGTTCGATGCGCTCGACCAGATCGTGGCCGCGCTGCACACTCCACTCGCCGGGCACCAGCACGTGAAAGTCGACGAAGCGCCGCGCCGCCGAACTGCGTGTGCGCAACGCGTGGAATTCGATTTCGCCGGGCTTGCCCTCGGCGCGAAAGCGGTCGAGCACGTCCGTCAGCACGCGCTTCTCGGCTTCCGGCCACGCTGCGTCCATGAGCCCCATCGCGGCTTCACGGATCAGCGAATAACCTTCCCACAGGACGTTTACCGCGACCGCGAGCGCCACCACGGCATCGAGCCAGAGCCAGCCGGTCAACGCGACCAGCGCCACGCCGGCGACGACACCGACGGTGGTCCAGACGTCAGCCATCAGATGGCGCGCGTCGGCATCGAGCGTGATCGAATCGTGGTGCCGCGACGCGCGCCGCAGAATCCGCGCGACCGCGAAATTGATGAGCGTGGCGAATACGGCAATGCCGAGCCCGAGGCCAACCGACTGGATCGGCTGCGGATGGAAAAGGCGCGGCACCGCTTCGTGCGCGATCAGTCCGGCGGCGAAAAAAATCAGCATGCCCTCGAAGCCGCTGGAAAAATATTCGGCCTTGCTGTGGCCGTAGGCGTGCTCCTCGTCCGGCGGTTGTGCCGCGAGCCGCAGCATCAGCAGCGCCATCGTCGCCCCGCCGACGTTGGTCAGGGTTTCGAGCGCATCGGACAGCAGCCCGACCGAGCCGCTGATGCGCCAGGCTGCGAGCTTCAGGCCGAGCACGAATATGGCGGCGGCGACCGACAGGCCGGCGTAGCGAATCGGCGAGGCGCTCATTCCGGCACTCCGGCCACGCCCTGTTGGCGCAGGAACACCGCCTGGTCTTCGAGCAGCCCGCGCGCGCCGGATACGCCCAGGCCCTGCACGTTCGCCGCGAGGCGGTTGCCGTTGGCGAAGTCCCGGAAGAAGCGGGTGGCGGACAAGGCAGTGTCGGTCATCAATGCATCCCTGAGGTCGGCCCCGGCAAAACTCGCGCCCTCGACATCGGCGCCGCTGAAATCACAACCGCGCAGATCGGCACCTTCGAAATTCGACAGGCTCAGGTTGGCGTTGCGAAAGCTCGCGCCCGCCAGTGCGGCCTTGCGCAGCGAGCAGTACTTGAGCTGCACGCCGGACAGGTCCAGGTGTCTCGGGCGCCAGCCGCCGAGTCGCGCCTTCAGCAGCACCTGCGTGCGCCACGGCGTGAAGTCGGTCGACTCGCGGAATGCGGTGACGACTTCGGCGCTGGCGATGCGGGATTCATCGAAGCGCTGTTCGAGCAGCGGATCGGCCACGTTGTGATACGCGCTCTCGCGCTCCCAGTAACCGGGCTGGTCAACAGCCAGCAGCTCGATCCGCGCAAGCCACTTCAGACTCTTGTAGAAATAGCGGCCGGGCGTGACCGTGCGCAGCGGACCGCCGTGGTCGCCGCTTAGCGGCAGGCCGTCCATTTCATGCACCAGCCATGTGTCGGCCAGCGCCAGCGCCAGCGGCAGCGACGTGTCGTGCGCGCGTGTGCTGTGCGCGATGAAGCGGGCATAGCGAGCCTCCCGCTTCACGCCGGCCGGCGCGAGCAATGCCGCGACCGGCAGGCCGCGCATCGACAGCGCGCGCCGCGACCAGCCGGTCACGCAATGGATGTCGGCGACGCGCTGTTGCTGCGGCAGCGCCAGCAATTCATCGAAGGACAGGCTCAGCGGGTGCTCGACCAGCCCGGCAATCTCGATCCGGCAGCTCGCGCGCGACAGCCCCGGCGCCGGCGTCATTTCGCCGACGACCGGAAACTTGTCGGTCAGCGCCTGGCCTGGCGGCAGCCTGCGTTCCTGTTCTGGGCGATTCATCGGGCGCAATTATCGCGCGAGATGCACGTGGCGGGGTTCAGACCCGCACCATCGCCGCCACACCCAACACCTCTTCGACACTGGTCACGCCCGCCACCACCTTCAGACAACCGGCGATGCGCAGCGGCATCATCCCTTCCTTCAGCGCCTGTTCGCGCAGGAGAATCAGGTCGGTCTGATCGTGAATCTGCGTATTGAGCGTGACCGTCAGCGGCATGATTTCGTAGATGCCGATCCGGCCGAGGTAGCCGGTCTCGCGGCATTCGAGACAACCGACCGGCACGTTGACATGGTCCGGCTTCGCGAGCGGCCAGCCGCCGACGAGGTCCTGCCAGCGCCCGGCGTCGATCGGCGCCGGCTGCCGGCAATGCGGGCACAACGTGCGCAGCAGTCGCTGCGCGACGATGCCGAGCAGGGTCGACTTGATCAGATACGCCGGCACGCCGAGATCGAGCAGGCGCGTCACCGCTCTCGGCGCGTCGTTGGTGTGCAAGGTCGAGAGCACGAGATGGCCGGTCAGCGCGGCCTGGATCGCGATCTCGGCGGTTTCCAGATCGCGGATTTCGCCGACCATGATGATGTCCGGGTCCTGGCGCAGGAATGATTTCAACGCCACCGCGAAATTCATCCCTGCCTTGTCGTTGACATTGACTTGGTTGATGCCGGGCAGGTTGATTTCAGCCGGGTCTTCGACGGTGGAAATGTTGACACCGGGCTGATTCAGGATGTTCAGACAGGTGTACAGCGACACCGTCTTGCCGGAGCCGGTCGGGCCGGTCACCAGCACCATGCCGTAGGGCCGCTGGATGCAATGCATCAGGCGATCGCGCTCGATCTTTTCGTAACCCAGCGCCTCGATGCCCAGCTTGGCGCTCGATGCATCCAATATCCGGATCACGATCTTTTCGCCGAACAGCGTGGGCAAGGTGCTGACGCGGAAGTCGATCGACTTGCTGCCGAACTTCAGCTTCATCCGGCCGTCTTGTGGCACACGCTTTTCGGCAATGTCCAGCCGCGAGATCACCTTGATGCGCGACGACAGCTTGTCCTTGATGGCAATCGGCGGCTGGGTGATCTCGCGCAGCTCGCCGTCAACCCGGAAGCGCACCCGGTAGTGGTACTCGTAAGGCTCGAAATGCAAGTCAGAGGCGCGCGCGTTGATGGCGTCGATCAGCATTTTTTGTAGAAAACGCACCACAGGCGCGTCTTCGACATCGGGCGTGGCTTCGGCGGCTTCCTGCGAAGTGACGTCGTCGGTGACATCGAACTCGAAGTCCCCCGAGGCCATCGCCTCCAGGGTTTCCGTCACGGTGGAGCCGCTGGATTCAACGATCTTCGACAGCTTGTCGTGCTCCACGATCACCCACTCGGGCGTCAGCTGCGTTGCGAACTTGATCCGCTCGACCGCTTCCTGGTCGGTGGGATCAGCGCCGCCGATGAACAGGCGCCCACCACGCTTGCCCAAAACGACGATCTGGTATTGCGACGCCAGCTTGGCATCGATAATGTTGCGGGGCAGCTTCTGCGCGTCGACTGCGTTCAGGTCCAGCAGCGGCAGCGCGAGGGCGGTAGACAGCGTGTGCGCCAGGTCAGCGGGCGACACCGCGCCCGCAGCGATTACCGATGCGACAAAGCTGATCTTCTTGTCGCGGGCCGACTTGACCAGGCCTTCTGCGGCTTTCTCGTTCAGCTTGCCAGCGTGGACAAGAACCCGAGCGACGCCGGACAAGGCGGATTGAGGCGCTTCAGCGAGGGTGTCTGCCATTCAGTGCCCGGTGGTCGAACGATCAACTGACGAATGAGCTTCGTTGAACAAGGCACGGCCCATGACCGGGAAATTGGTCGGGGTGAGAGGATTCGAACCTCCGACCTCTACGTCCCGAACGTAGCGCTCTACCAGGCTAAGCTACACCCCGAATTCCTGAGGCTGGAAATGATCTGGCGCGGAAATCTCAGGACGAGCGGCCAAGTGAACGCGCGCATAAGTTTATCAGAGCGTCCCGGTAAATCGACGGGCGCAAGCCGGCCAGGCTTCGTTGTGCCAGCTCGATTTGTTCACGTGCTGCGTCTCGCGTCGCGTCGATCGAACCGGTGCGGCGCACCACCGCGATGACTTCCGGCAGGCGCGCGACCTCACCCTCAAGGATGGCCTCCCGGATCAACTGACGCTCCGACGCTGTGCCCCGCTCCATGGCCAGCAGCAGCGGCAGCGTGGGTTTGCCTTCCCGCAAATCGTCGCCGACGTTCTTGCCCAATTCGGCGGTGGTTCCCTCGTAGTCCAGCAAATCATCGATCAGCTGAAACGCGGTGCCCAGTGAGCGCCCGTAGTTTGCGCAGGCCTCCTCGATGTCGGGCGGCGCCTCGGCGAGTACCGCGCCCAGCCGCGCACTGGCTTCGAACAATTTGGCGGTCTTGAAGCGGATCACCTTCAGGTAATCGCTGACCTGCACATCGGGGTCGTGCATGTTCATCAGCTGCAACACCTCCCCTTCGGCGATCACATTGGTCGCGTCCGACAGCACCTGCAGCACGCGCATCTTGTTCACCGACACCATCATCTGGAAGGCACGCGAATAGACGAAGTCGCCCACCAGGATGCTGGCTGCATTGCCGAACAGCGCGTTGGCGGTCTTTTTGCCGCGCCGCAGACCGGATTCGTCGACCACGTCGTCGTGCAGCAAAGTGGCGGTGTGGATGAACTCCACCGTCGCCGCCAGCTCGAATCGTTCGGGTCCGCGAAAGCCCAAGGCGTTTGCGAACAGCAGCACCAGCATCGGCCTGACCCGCTTGCCCCCGGCGCCGGTGATGTAACCGGCGATCTGGTTGACGAGAGCCACCTGCGACGCCAGACGCTGGACGATGACCGCATCGACCTGCTGCATCTCTGCCTCCATCAGCCGGGAGTCTGCAGAAGCGTCTTCAATGTAAGCGTTGGGTTCGGCGCGCACGCTGGCCTTTGTCAGGAAAGAGGCAAATTATAGAAATGTGGTGGGTGTGTCGGAGGCTGCGTTTGCCCGCAGCTGCCGATTCCGGCGCAAACGCCCGAATTCGGGCTAGAATCGAGGGCTGCGCCTGATGCTAAAACTGCATTGCATGGCACGCACCAAAGAATTCAATCGAAAGGACTGAAATGTACGCAGTCATCAAAACCGGCGGGAAGCAATACCGGGTCGCTGCAGGTGAGAAGCTCAAGGTCGAGCAGATCGTTGCAGAGATCGGCCAGCAAATCACCATCGACCAGGTGCTGGCCGTCGGCAGTGGTGCAGACATGAAAGTCGGCAGCCCGCTGGTGTCCGGTGCCACCGTTATTGCCACCGTGTTGTCGCAGGGCAGGCATGACAAGGTCCGCATTTTTAAGATGCGCCGCCGCAAGCATTACCAGAAGCGCCAAGGCCACCGCCAGGCGTTCACCGAAATCCAGATCAGCGCCGTCAACGCCTGAGCTCGGTTGCCCTAGTTTTCAGAGGATTCAGTCATGGCACAGAAAAAAGGCGGCGGTTCCACCCGCAACGGGCGCGATTCACAGCCCAAGATGCTCGGCGTCAAGGCTTTCGGTGGTCAATCGATCCCGGCTGGCTCCATCATCGTCCGCCAGCGTGGAACGCAGTTCCACCCTGGTACCAACGTCGGCGTGGGCAAGGACCACACGCTGTTCGCATTGACCGACGGCGAGGTGGTTTTCGCCGTCAAGGGTCCGCGTAACCGGCGCACCGTGAGCATCAAGTCGCACTGACACGACGGTGGCGGATCGACGCGAGCCCCGGTTTGCCGGGGCTTTCGCATTTTTGGTCTGCCGTTTAATGTCGATGCTTGCCCCTGAATCTGCCCGCCTTGTATTTCGCCTCAACATCCACTGATCCCCGATGAAATTCGTAGACGAAGCCTCGATCGACATTGCTGCGGGCGACGGCGGCAACGGCTGCATGAGCTTCAGGCGCGAAAAGTTCATACCTTTTGGCGGGCCGAATGGCGGTGACGGTGGTCGTGGCGGCAGCGTGTACGCCATCGGCGACCGCAACCTGAACACCCTGATCGACTTTCGATACGCACGCCGACATGAAGCACGGCGCGGCGAAAACGGCCGAGGGTCGGACCAGTACGGCGCTGCGGCCGAAGACATCGTGCTGCGCATGCCGATGGGCTCGATCATCACCAACGCCGACACCGACGAAGTGATGGCCGAATTGCTGGTGCCCGATGAAAAGGTGTTGCTGGCCAAGGGCGGTGACGGCGGTTTCGGCAACCTGCACTTCAAGACCAGCACCAACCGCGCGCCGCGGCAAAAAACACCCGGCTGGCCTGGCGAGCAATTCCGCCTGCGGCTTGAACTGAGGGTGCTGGCCGATGTGGGACTGCTCGGCATGCCCAACGCTGGCAAGTCGACCCTGATCGCGGCGATCTCCAACGCCAAACCGAAGATTGCCGACTACCCCTTCACCACCTTGCATCCCAATCTCGGCGTGGTGCGGGTCGCGCCCGAGCAGAGCTTCGTCGTGGCCGACATCCCCGGCTTGATAGCAGGTGCCGCCGAAGGTGCCGGGCTCGGGCATCTGTTTCTGCGCCATTTGCAGCGCACGCACCTGCTGCTGCATCTGGTCGATTTCGCGCCCTTCGACGAAGCCATCGACCCCGTCGCGCAAGCCAAGGCGATTGTGGGTGAGCTGAAAAAATACGATGCCACCTTGCACAAGAAGCCGCGCTGGATGGTGCTCAACAAGCTCGACATGGTGCCGCTGGAAGACCGGCAGCGCCGCGTCGACGACTTCGTCAAGCGCTTGAAGTGGAAAGGCCCGGTGTTCCAGATTTCGGCACTGACGCGTGAAGGCTGCGAGCCGCTGATTCGCGCCATCTACGAGCACGTGGCACGCCTGAAGAACGTGGTGCCAGATGACCCCGACCCCCGCTTTTCAAGCGAGGACCAGCTCACGCCATGAGCGATGCCCTGAAGTCGGCGCGCCGGATCGTCGTCAAGGTGGGCTCCAGCCTGGTGACGAACGAAGGGCGCGGCCTCGACGCCGAAGCGGTCGGGAACTGGTGCCGACAGCTCGCGATGCTGGCAGCCCAAGGCCGCGAAGTCGTGATGGTGTCAAGCGGCGCCATTGCTGAAGGCATGAAGCGCCTGGGCTGGGCGTCCCGCCCGAAGCCGCTGCACGAGCTGCAGGCCGCGGCGGCCGTTGGCCAGATGGGGCTGGCGCAGCTGTATGAATCAAAGCTGCGCGAGCACGGCGTGGGCAGTGCCCAGGTGCTGCTGACGCACGCCGACCTGGCCGACCGCGAGCGCTATCTGAACGCCCGCTCGACGCTGCTGACCTTGTTGAGCCTGAAGGTCATCCCGGTCATCAACGAGAACGACACCGTCGTCAACGACGAGATCAAGTTCGGCGACAACGACACGCTGGGCGCGCTGGTGGCCAACCTGATCGAGGCCGACGCGCTGGTGATCCTGACCGACCAGCACGGACTGTACTCGGAAGACCCGCGGAAGAATCCACAGGCGCGCCTGATAGCCACCGCGGATGCCGGCGATCCTGCACTGGAGCGCATGGCCGGTGGCGCCGGCAGCAGCATCGGTCGCGGCGGCATGATCACCAAGATCCTGGCGGCCAAGCGCGCAGCAAGCAGTGGTGCGAGCACGGTGATCGCCTGGGGGCGCGAGCCCGACGTGCTGTTACGGCTGTGTGCTGGCGAAGCGATCGGTACGGTGTTGTTGGCCCCGACGCAGAAGATGGCGGCGCGCAAGCAGTGGATGGTTGACCACCTGAAACTGCGCGGCGCGGTGGTGATCGATGCGGGGGCGGTGGTCAAGCTACGCGACGGCGGCAAGAGCCTGCTGCCGATCGGGATGGTTGAGGTGCAGGGCGAATTTCACCGCGGCGATGTCATCGCGGTGCTGGACCCATTGGGCAACGCGGTCGCCCGGGGGCTTGCCAATTACGCCAGCAGCGAAGCTCGGCTGATCGCCAAGAAGCCGTCAATCGAGTTCGAGAAAATCCTCGGATTCAGCGGCGAGCCGGAAATGATCCACAGAGATAATATGGTGATTATCTAATTATCGGATAGTTTGGATGATAACTAGGTGACGTCGTTCCACGGTTAATTAAGTATTGCCCTGTCGGCCACCATCAGGGAAGGTATTTCCAAGTTCTGATGACTCCGTAGGCTGGCCCTCCTCACGAGCTTCCGGCGTGTGGGTGTCGACGCCGTCAACTTGATCCGGCAACTGCGGCGCACTTCTCGACATACGGCCAGACTGCGCCGGCCGCGGCAGGAAACGTGACAATTCCGTGAGTGCGTTCTGATACACATCGCGCTTGAAATCGATCACCACGTCCAGCGGAATCCAGTACTCGTTCCAGCGCCAGGCATCGAACTCCGGGTGGCTGGTCGCGCGCAGATTCATGTCGCTGTCGCGACCCGTCAGTTGCAGCAAGAACCAGATCTGCTTTTGCCCACGGTAATGTCCGCGCGCTTCCCGGCGGATGAAACGGTCGGGAACTTCATAGCGCAGCCAGTCCCGCGTGCGGGCGAGGATGCGGACATGGTCTGTCGTCAGCCCCACTTCCTCGTGGAGCTCTCGGTACATCGCCTGCTCCGGCGTTTCCCCGTGTTTGATTCCTCCCTGCGGGAACTGCCATGAGTGCGATCGGAGCCGTTTGCCCCAAAACACCTGGTTCCTCTGATTGAGCAGGACGATGCCGACGTTGGGTCTGAACCCCTCACGGTCGAGCATAATGAACCCCAAATCTGTAATTAATTTCATTATTGCACCGCGCTGGCAATATGCAAACTCCTCGTCTGCATGGTGTCAAACGTCAAGCCTGCCGCGCCTTGCCCACCCCACGTCCTTTTTTGCAGCCCCAGCGGCCCCGTTGATGAAAGCGTCCCAGTTCTTCATTTCCACCTTGCGGGAAGCGCCCGCCGACGCTGAGGTGGTCAGCCACAAATTGATGCTTCGCGCCGGCTTCATCAAGCGGCTGAGCGCGGGCATCTACAGCTACATGCCGATGGGCCTGCGGGTGATACGCAAGGTGGAAGCCATCGTTCGGGAGGAAATGAACCGGGCGGGCGCGATCGAGTTGTTGATGCCGCTGGTTCAACCCGCCGAGCTGTGGCAAGAGACCGGCCGCTTCGACAAGATGGGCGCCGAATTGATGCGGGTCAAAGATCGCCACGATCGTGACTTCATCATTCAGCCGACCAGCGAAGAAGTGATCACTGACATCGCTCGCCAGGAATTGCGCAGTTACCGTGCTCTGCCGAAAAATTTCTATCACATCCAGACGAAGTTCCGTGACGAGCGGAGGCCGCGCTTCGGCGTGATGCGCGGTCGCGAGTTCACGATGAAGGACGCGTACTCCTTTGACCGCGATGTCGAGTCGGCCGGCAAGAGCTATGACGCGATGTATGCCGCCTATGCGCGCATCTTCGAGCGCCTCGGCCTGACCTACCGCGCGGTAGCCGCTGACACGGGTGCCATCGGGGGCGATCGGTCGCACGAATTCCAGGTCATAGCCGACACCGGTGAAGACGCGCTGGCCTACTGCGCCACCTCAGGCTATGCGGCGAATGTCGAACTGGCCGAAGCGCTGCCGCTGATCGACCAGCGAGGTGCAGCGTCGCACACGATGGCCAAGATCTCGACGCCGCGCAAGGCGAC
>JANMXL010000140.1:0-3752 GCA_031380885.1 Burkholderiales bacterium
CCCGCGCGCTGCAGCGGCGGTGGCTGATGGTGGTGGCGGGAACGGTCGGGCTGCTGGCCGCGGTGGTGGCACTCGGCGAGTGGTCGGCATGGCCGTTCTTGGCGGGGCCGCTGGAGCGCATGCTGTCGTCGTCGCTGGACCGCGGCGTGCGCTTGTCGGCGCCGGCCGATGCCGCACTGGCGACGCCTGCGCGGGCGTTCGGCATCCGCTTTCTGGGCGGTGTGCAACTGCAAACCTCGCAGCTCGACATCGCCGCACCCGCATGGAGCTCGGCGCCGCACCTGCTGCTGGCGCGCGATGTCGATCTGCGCCTGCGCTACATCGATCTGTGGCGCGCCTGGCGCGGTAAGCCACTGCACATCGAGCGTCTGCAGGCGAGCGCGCTCGATGCCCAGCTCGAGCGGCTGTCCGATGGCCGCGCCTCGTGGCAGTTCAGACCGGTGGATGCGCAAGTCGATGCCTTGGCGCCGTGGCACATGCCGTCGTTCGGTTGGCTGCAGGTGAAAGATGGTGCACTGCGTTACCGCGATGGCCTGCTCGACATCGATGTCGAATCACGGATGACGCTGACCGACCGGCGACTGAGCAGCACCGCCACGGGTCGCTATCGCGCCTTGCCGGTGAAGGCCACGGCGACAGTGTCGGACCTGTCGGTGCCCACCGCCGCGGGCCTGTCGGCAATGGCGTTGCCGATCACGCTCGACGCGACCATCGGCCGCGCACGGCTGCGCCTGGACGGGCACACCGAAGACGCGCTTCGCTCCGGCGGGTTCAGTGGCCGCTTCGAGTTGAGCGGGCCGTCGCTGGCCGCGGTCGGTGACCCGGTCGGTGTCACTTTGCCGACCACCGGCGCGTTTCGCAGCGTCGGCATCGTGGTGCGGCAGGGAGCCGATTGGCGGGTGCGCATCGATGACGCCACCGTCGGCGCCAGCCGCCTGAATGGCGCGTTCAGCTACCTGACCGGCGGCGCGGTGCCCGTGCTGGCCGGCCGCCTCGGCGGCAGCCGGCTCGCGCTGGTCGATCTGGGCCCGGTGGTCGGCACGACGCCCATCACCTCGACCGCCGATCCATTGGCCGCGGTGCCAAGCGCGCCGAAAGCAGTTGTCAAGGGCCCCGGCAAGGTGCTGCCCGCGCGGCCGTTCGACCTGGCCGCCTTGCGGGTGATGAACGCCAACGTGCTGATCGACATCGCTGAGGTCGACCTGAACACCACAGCGCTGGAGCCGCTGCACCCCTTGCGCGCGCACTTGCAGTTGACCGGCGGGGTGCTCAGCCTGAGCGACCTCGATGCACGCACCGCCGATGGGCGCCTGAGTGGCCGCCTCGGCCTCGATGGCCGTGGCACGCAGGCGCTGTGGGACGCCGATCTGCGCTGGGACGACGTGCGGCTCGAACGCTGGATCCGCCAGGCGCGCAGCGGTGATGCACCACCGTATGTGTCGGGCCGCTTGAATGGCCATGCCACCTTGCGGGGCCAGGGGCGCTCGACCGCCGACATCCTGGCGAGCCTGAACGGGCGCGTGCACACCGAGCTCAAGGGCGGAACGGTGTCCCACCTGCTGGTTGAAGTGGCCGGTATCGACGTGGCGCAGTCGCTGGGCGTGTTCCTGAAAAACGATGACGCCTTGCCGCTCGGTTGTGCGGTGGCCGACCTCGACGTCGCCGCAGGCGCGTTTCGGCCGCGCGTGATGGTGATCGACACCACCGACTCGGCGGTGTGGATCGACGGCTCGCTGTCGCTGGCCGCAGAGTCGCTGGACCTGCGCGCGGTCGTCAGCCCGAAGGATTTCAGCCCGCTGACGTTGCGCGCACCCTTGCATGTGCGCGGCAGCTTTGCCGACCCCGAGGTGTCGCTCGATAAGGCCAAATTCGGCGGCAAAGTGGCTGCGTCGCTGTTGCTGGCTTTGCTGAATCCGCTGGCGGCACTGATCCCGCTGATCGACACTGGCGACAGCGACACCGCGCAGCGCAACGCAGCCGCTTGCCGCAGCCTGATGCAGCGAGGCACACGCAAATCATGAGCGATTTGATCCCACTCACCCGCACCGAATCCGACAGCTTCGGCGCCATCGACGTGCCCGCCGACGCGCTCTGGGGCGCGCAGACCGAACGCAGCCTGCACTTCTTTGCCATCGGCGAGCAGCGCATGCCGGTGGCGCTGATTCATGCGATCGGCTGGTTCAAGTGGGCCGGTGCGCAAGTCAACCGCGACCTGGGTCTGCTCAGTGCGCCACGGGCCCAGGCGATTGCCGATGCCGCGCTGCGGGTGGCCGAGGGCGAATTCGATGCGCAGTTTCCGCTGTCGGTCTGGCAGACCGGCTCGGGCACGCAAAGCCACATGAACGTCAACGAGGTCGTGGCGCATCTGGCCTCGCGCGCGCTGGTCGGTGACGAGCTGTCGGCGGCCACGGCCGTGGCCATCCACCCGAACGACGATGTGAACCTCGGCCAGTCGTCGAACGATGTGTTCCCGAGTGCGATGCATCTTGCGGTGGCATTGGCGTCGCGAGACCGGCTGTGGCCCGCGTTGACCGAGTTGCGTGCGTCGCTCGAGGCGAAGGCCATTGCCTTTGCGTCCGTCGTGAAGATCGGTCGCACGCACCTGCAGGACGCGACGCCGGTCACGCTGGGTCAGGAGTTCGGCGGCTACGAAGCGCAGCTCGCGCTGTGCCAGGGAGCGCTCCGGCAGGCGCTGGTGGCGGTGCATACGCTGGCGATCGGCGGCACCGCGGTCGGCACCGGCCTGAACACCCACCCCGAGTTCGGCTCGCGCGTCGCGGCCACGCTGGCGCGCCGCTTCGATCTGCCGCTGTCGCAGGCCGACAACTTGTTCGCGGCGATGGCGGGTCATGAAGCGCTGGTCGCTTTTCATGGCACGCTGAAGATGCTGGCGATCGCGCTGACCAAGATCGGCAACGACATCCGCCTGATGGGCAGCGGGCCACGCGCCGGGCTGGGCGAACTGCACCTGCCCGAGAACGAGCCCGGCAGTTCGATCATGCCGGGCAAGATCAACCCGACGCAGGTCGAGGCGCTGGCGATGGTCTGCGCGCAGGTGCTGGGCCACGACGTGGCGATCGGCTTCGCGGCCAGCCAGGGGCAGTTCGAGCTGAACGTCTACAAGCCGCTGATCGCGCTGAACGTGCTGGACAGCCTGCGCCTGCTGGCCGATGCGATGCACAGCTTCGATCGCCATTGCGTCGCCGGGCTGATGGTCAATTCGGCGCGCGTCGAGCAGCTGCTGCAAGGCTCGCTGATGCTCGTCACCGCCCTGGCGCCGCACATCGGCTACGACCGCGCCGCGCAGATCGCCAAGTGCGCGCACGACCACGGCACCACGCTGCGCGAGGCCGCGCTGGCGCTGGGCCTGGTGACAGCCGAGCAGTTCGACGAGTGGGTCGATCCGCGGCGGATGCTGGGCGACTCGAATTCCCATTGACCCACGGCCACTGAACTGAATGCTCCGCTGTGTTCGCCAGCGCACCGAGTTGCAAGGCGCAAACGCCTACGCTGAGCTCAGCAGTTCCCTCATCTTCCATTTCAATTCGACAGGACTTCCATGAACCACTCCACCTTATTCGCCGCGCTGGTCGTGACCGCCAGCTTGGCCGCGTGTGACAAGCCCACCACCGTCAATGTGCCGCCGCCCACGGTGGGCGTCCCTGGCCCGGCCGGACCCCAAGGCAATACCGGCAGCACCGGCAGTACCGGCAGCGAGGGAATGAAGGGCGACACCGGCAAGCCCGGCGATG
>JANMXL010000147.1:0-22347 GCA_031380885.1 Burkholderiales bacterium
GCCGCTGAGGGCCACGCCGGTGATGCTGGTGATGCTGGCGGTGTAGCTGGCGCTCACGCCACCGGCGGTCTTGATGCTGATCGCACCGAACACCCCGTTGCTCAGCGGCACGGTCACCCGCACGTAGCCGTTGGGCACATAGCCCAGCACCAGATCGTTGCGAGCCAAGACGTCTGCGCCCGTGCTCGTCGAGTTGTCGATGATCTTCTGGCTGCCGAAGCGGTATTCACTGGCGTTGCCTTCGACCAGGCCCGTGCCCGAAATGAGCACCTGGGCCGTGGAGCCATCGGCGGCCACCGACTCCACCTGCACATCGGTGATGGTCGGCACGATCTGCAGCGGGAAGGTGCCATCGGTGAAATCGGTGCGCACCGCGCCGACCTGCGAGTAGACGACCGCGTCGCCCGACACGGCATCAACGGGCACCGTGAAGAAAGCGAGATTGAGCGTCGTGTCCACACGAACCGGCGTGAGCACACGTGTCGTGGTGGTGCCGTTCGCATCGGTGACGTTCGCCTGCATCCGCGCTGTCGACGGATCGAACGGCACCGCGATGCCGATCTGCTGTGCTGGGTTGGCAGACGGTGCCGTCGAGATGTCGGGGATGCCGAAGGCCGCGCGCACGTCACTGGCCGGCCGGATCGTGAAGTTGCGAACGATCGGCGCGGCCAGCGCGTTGCCCGCTCGGTCGCTGATCACGCTCGGAGCGATGGTCAGTCGGTAATCCCCTGCCGGCAGGATCGTGTCGACCAGGACGCTCAGCTGCTGGCCACCGGCGCGGGTGTCAAAGTGAACGGGGGCGCTGATGTCATCGGCGGTGCCGAAGACGCCGTCGGCACCCGCCCGAACGATCCGCATGCCGCTGGTGTTCAGACGGGACGTGTCAAGCGGTTCATCGAAGGCGATGTCGACCGAACGCACCAGGAAACGCCTTGAGCCTTCAACAAGGTTGATGGAGGCGACCTGTGGCGGGAAGGTGTCCTTGACCACGCCGACGGTGAGCACGTTCGACAAGGTGACATTGCCACCGGTATCGGTGGCGCGCACTTGCAGCGTCATGCTGGCGCCACCCGACGCGAAGGTCGGCGCGGAGGCAAACAACTCAAAGGGGTAACTGCTGTCGCTGGACACGACATTGCCATTGACCAACAACTCGAGACTGCGGATCTGCACATCGTCGCTGACGACGGGCAGCACGCGCACCCGGCGCCCCTCGATGACCTGGATGCCCGGTGTGGCCGGGTCGACGTCGACCGCGTTGGCGGAAATGCTGACGGTGGGCGCGACGCCCAGGTTGTCGAAACCTGCGTAGTTGACGACCGCCAGACCCCCCGAGCCGGCCGCCACGAAGGCCATGCCACCGGCAATGCGCACATCGTTCGGCGTGCCGGAGGCGAGGGTGTAGCGCGTCTGCGTGGCGCCGGTGTTCGTCGGGTCGCTGGTGCGCACCACGTCGATCACGCGAAGTCCACCCGGACCGCCCACCGTGACGCCGAGACCGGAACCATTGAGCGCGACCGAACGACCGCCAATGGAATTGACGTCGACGCCGCTGAGCAGCGTGAGATTGGCGAGATTGGCGACACGGGCGGTCATGAAACCGGCCAGGAAGCCAGCTTCAGCACCAATGGTCGCGACACCATCGGCCACGAACAGACTGCGACCTGCTGTGGGAAGGATCAGCGTTCCAGCGGCGACGAGCGAGCCGCCCGCGGAATTGAAGGCACGCAAGGTGGTGCCATCGGTGATCGCGAACAGCGAATCGCCATCGACCGCGATGGCCGCGATGTCGGATGCGCCGGTGGCCAGGGTCTGGCGCACGTCGCCCGTATTGACATCCACCACTGCAATCGAGCCGCCATAGCTGACATACGCCAGACCGTCGCGCACCTCGACATGGCTGACCAGTCCGTCAAACGGCACCGCGGCCAGCAGGACAGGGGATGCCGGATTGGAAATGTCGAGCAGCAGCAAGCCCGCATCGCCTGCGGCCACCAGCGCACGCTGGCGCTGCGCATCTACCGCGACGTCTTGCGCGTTGCCCGGCAGATCGATGTCGGCCAGCAGGATCGGCGAGTTGTAGCGGGACACATCCACCACGGCCAGGCCGCGGCTGCCCGTGGCAACGAAGGCCGTGAGCTTGGCCGGGTTGACCGGGTCGGCCACGACGTCGAGCGCGACCGCATCGCCCTGCATGGACTGGCTCGCGATGACGCCTGAAGGCAAGGTCTTGCCGCCCAGCGGGTCGAGGTTCTGCTGCAGTTCTGCCAGATCCTTGATGCCGTCGCCGTCGCTGTCGGCCGTGTTCGGATTGGTGCCGACGATGAATTCGGCCGCGTTCTCCAGACCATCGCCGTCGGTGTCGGGGGAGATGTGGTTTCCCAGGGGGACCTCGGGCAATGAGAACGTGACGCCCGAACCAGGCGTCACGAATTCGCTCACGCCGACGGTGTTGCTTTCGACGTGATACACGTACTGGCGATAAGCGGTGTTCGGGCTCAGCGAAACGCCGTTGATGCACAACGGCGATCCGGGCGAAACCTCGACCTTGTCGCGCAGCGTGAAGCCGGTCTCGAGGTCCTGAATGGCCAGGTAGAACGTGCCACTGGTGTAGTCCACACCAGACACAGGTGTGGTGTAGGTGCTGACCTGATGAATCTCAAGCGAGTTCAATGCCACGGGCACGCCATTGCCGCCGAAGTCGAGCGTCATCTGGCCGTCCACCACCTCGACGCGGTGGGTCAGGCTGGCGTGCTGGCCGACAAGGGTGGAAGCCGCACCGCGGCGCACGCCCTCGATCGAGTACTCCATGCGTTCGTGTGCAGCAGCGTCGTCGCCGACCGTCACGATCACATCGTAGGTGCCGTTGGGCAGGTCAACCTTGAACGTGCCGTTGCTGGTTTGGGCAAAGTCGCTGGTCTGGGGTGCCAGCGGGTTGGTGCTGGTGCGTTGGTCGAGCACCGTGCTGCCGGCTTGCCAACCCCAGCCGCGCGCGGCGCTGTAGGTGGTGCTCGATGAAACCCCGGCATAGCCATTTGCCACGGGCGAGCTGGGCGGACCGAAGTCGAACGCAAAAAAGAGGTGATCCGACACGGTTGGCGCTGGTGCGGCTGTTACCTGCCCAGGCGTGGTGCCACCGCCAGTGGCATCGAGCAGCTCACCGCTGCCAGTGTTGGCTGGCGCGGTCGCATTCGGGTGGAACACGAAGCCGGGGCCGGGCAAGGTGTACGGGTCGCCTGCTGCCAGGTTGACGGTATAGCCCATGTCGCGCAAGGCGGCCAGACTCAATGCACTCAGCGGATAAGGGCCGGTCGGGTCCAGCAACGGGGTCATCAGTTCGTTGCCGAAAATGGCCTCGCGCCAGTGCGTTGCATTGGCGCCGGCGCGGTTGTCCAGCGGAACGCTGGTTTGAGCGCTGCCGGTGAGCGCTGCATAGGCTGCTGCGGCGTTGGCACCCTTGAAGCGCGGGTTGGCCGCAGTGGAGGTGTCGACGAGTCCGAGGCTGGCCCACAGGTCGCCAAAGCCCATCGCGTGGGCGATCTCGTGCAGCAAGACCGCCTGGAGTTGCGCGGCGCTGAGGCTGGCCAGGTCCGCCGCGTCCAGCGTGATGCTGGCGAGCGAAGGCAGCGCGATCGGGCCGCTGCGGACATCGAGGATATTGGTCGTGGCCAACTGCCCACCGGCACCGTCGATGTTGCCAATGTTCAGGCGGATGCGCAGGTCGTCTACCAGCCCATCAACCGTCCAGTCTGCTGGCAGGTCGCCGACCACGATCTGTTCCATGCGCGTGATCGCCGCCTGCACCGCGCCACGCTGCGCGGCAGTCAGTCCGCTGCCCGGCAGCTGAACGTCGATCTGGTATCCCGACGCATTGGGCAGTCCGGGCACCACGACGACCGGGGGCGGTACCACGACGACTGGGGGCGTGATGGTCACTGGCGGCGGGACGATCACCGGCGGCAGCACGATGACGATCGGGATCACCGGCGGAGGAGGTGGAACCGGAGGGAATGGCGGAGGTACCGGCGGGAAAGGCGGCGGCGCGGGAGGGCGTGGCGGCTTCGGCTTATCGCCGTTGCCGGTAGGTCCCGGAGGCGCCATGCCGTGCCAGCCTGGAGCCCGCACGCCCGAGTCTGGATCGGAAACCACCGTCTTGCCATCGGCCGAGACGGTGCCGGTGCCGTTGATCACCAGCATGCCAGTGGTGTGGTCGAAGCTGAGGATGTTCAGCTTGATCCCTGGCGCGGCATTGAACACGTTCGGGAACGTGATCTGCACCGGTTGCGTGAAGGTGGCGACCCCCGGTGCCTGGATCGTGATGTCGAAGGTGTGCTGCAGCACGCCAGGCGGCAGCATGTCCCGCACGAGTTCGGGCGGCACGGTTGCGATGCCGATCTTCACGTTGGTGACGGCATTGCCGTTTTCGTCCACGGCGCTGCCGGGTTTGATGCTCAGCGTCAGCGCCTGGCGCTGGGCTTCAGTGAGCGCAGGGGCGGCTTGCGGATCGTTGGCGGTGATGACCGTGGGCGCCACGTCGCTCACCGACTGGAGCACGCTGGTGGCGATGCGCGGCAGGTAGATTTCGCGACGGTCAACGTTGGCCTGTCGCTCCTGCGTCGTGCCCATGCTGCCCATCATGGTGTTGGTGATGCCGGCGGTGAGCTGGGCATCCATCACCATTTCGGGGAAGAAAACGCCCGTCGGTGCGTTGGTGGCGGTGCGTCCATCGATCGCGACCTTGACGGTGCCGGCAGGCACATCGATCAATTCGAAATTGCCGTTGGCATCGGTAAAGACGAACTTGTCTTCCTGGCCGAGGATGTAGACCTTGGCATGCGCGATAGGCAGCAAGAAAACGTCATCTGGCGTGTGGATGATCCCGTCAGGCCCGCGCCGGATGTCATCGAAGGTCATCGGCTGCAGGTCAGGGCCCGGGTCGACGACTTTGCCCACCAGCTTCGTGCCCACCACGGGCGTGGTGCTGACCGTTTGGAATGTCAGTGTGAACACGCCTCCGGGCGCGCCATTCCCGTCGGCATCGAGGAAAGCCCCGTCAGCCGCCGCGCGGATGGCCGAGCCGTCAACATGCAGCGTGATCAGCGATCCGCCGGGCATGGGCTGGGTAAAGAACAACCAGGCAAAGCTGCCATCGGTAGACGGCACGATGGTGGCAGCGAGTGTTGCCCCGTCAGGACCGGTGGCGTAGAAGCTCGCGGCTGTGAGCGTCGCGGCGTTGACTGCCCGGCTGAAGTTGACCTGCGGACGCTGGGTCACACCCACATCTCGTTTGCCGTCAACGGGCTTGATCGACGTGATGGTGAACGGCGCCAGCGCATTCACGGTCAATGTGCGGCTGACAGTGGCCGTGTTGCCGGCGGCGTCCCTGGCAGTGAGGAACAGCGTATGACTGCCGACGTCCAGCGATCCGAACGGCAGGGCGGTGTCGAAGGCCCCGGTGGCGCCGTCGAACACCAGACTTTGGACGGTTCCGGTGTCGAAGCGGTAGGTCAGCTGGGTGATGGACGTACCGGTGCCATTGGCGCTGCCGGTGAGGCGGCTGGTGGCGCTGAGCGTGTCGCCATTGGCCAGGCTGGTCACAGCGAGCGTGGGCGCCTTGGTGTCGAGCGTGAAGCTGCGCACGACCCCGGCGTTGACATTGCCCGCGGCATCGATGGCCAGGATGGTGATCGTGTGGACGCCGTCGGCCGACCCGTTGGTCGCCAGCGCCGTGGTGAAGCTGAAGCCGCCGGTGCCATCGAGCGTGAGGGCTTGCGGCGTGCCGCCGTCCACCCGGTACTGCGCACTGGCCACGCCCGAGAGGTTGTCCAGCACCTGACCGGTGACCGTGATGTTGGCTTTCGTCGCTGCGGGCACTGTGCCCACGGAAATCGTCGGCGCCTGGGTGTCGCTGGTCAGTGCAAAGCGCGCTAGCACGGCAGCGCCGACCTGCTTCCCAAGGGCCTTGCCTGCGGCGTTCGAGAATTCGAAGTGAATGCCGCCATAGACTCGGCTGCGTCCGGCTTCATCTGCCGCCTGGCTGAAACTGGTGAAGCTGCGCGTTACCCCCAGCAAGGTGCTGCTGCTGGTCGAAAACGCAGTGTTGTCGCCGAAGGCGGCGGCCAGCACCGTGGCAGCGGCGCCGCTGAAGGTCGAGTGTCCCGACACATAGTCCGGGTGATTCGGGTTGATCAGCAGTGCGCGCCAGGTGGTGTCGGCTGTGGTGGCATCGTTGCCATCGGTGTCGGCCAGGTTGATGGCGGTCTCCGGACGCCATCCACCGTAGGTGTACTTGGCATCCCAGCAGGCGATGGCGGCATCGGCGAGCGCCACGTTGAGCTGTGCGAACAGGCGCGCGTTGGCCGACAGGCTGTTGCCCGCGGTGGTGGCCACAATGGAGGCGATCTGGTTCCAGTGTCCCGGCGGGGTGTAGCTGCCTTTGCCGTCGGCCCAGAACTGGGCTTGCTGTGTCTGATCGGCGGTGCGGGTGGAGTTGGTGGCGCTGCCGAGAGACTTGATCTCGTTGACTGCGCTGGCGTAGGCTGCTGTGTCGAGGGCCGGTGGAGAACCGGGGCGGAATTCGCTGGGCGAGGTCAGCGCGAACGGCGTGACGTTCTTCCATTGCGGCTCTTCGGCAACGTTGAACATCGGGCCGGTGGGCCGCCACTGGCCTGCAGCGGTGCTTCCGGTGTAGTCGATGAACGCGGTGGAGCCGTCGTTCTGCCGGGCCGCCCACACCGCATTGGCCACGCTCAGGCCGAGTGCGATGCCGGTGTCCTTGGCCACGCCATTCGGGCGCGCTGCGAGCGAAGCCGCCAATGCGGTGTCTAGGATGCTCTGCTGGGCTGGGTAGGCGAGGCTCAGGATGCGGTGCGCGGCGACGGCGGCGGCCGTCTGGGCATCGGCCGGACCGCTGACGCTGAGTCGCGCGAGGTAGGCCGGGGTGCCCTGGATCGCGGCCAGCGCGTCGTACTGCGCCAGGCTGACCATGGCCAGCGTGCGGGTCGCGACTTCCGGGAAGGTGGAGTCGAGCTGGATGGCACGAAGCGCAATGTCGTTCCAGGCCAGCACTGCATCGGCTTGCACCTGAACGATGCGGGTGAAGGTGCGGTTGAGCGAGGTGGCGTTGCCCGCCGCATCCGTTGCGGTGAACGTCATTGCGTTCGCCCCGACACTCAAGGCGACGCCCGGCAGCACGAAGGCGCCGTTGGCCGCGGCCACGACGCTCAGGCCCTGGCTGGCCAGCGTCACGGTGGCGCCGCCCTCGACCTGGCCCTTCATTTGTACCGTGGTCGAGCCGGTTTGATCGAGTGCGCTGTTGCTGGCATCCGCTGCAGACAGGCTCACCTCAGTGAACGCCGGCACCGAGGTGTCGAGCGTGAAGCTCAGGTTGGAGGCTGCCGAACGATTGCCCGCCGCATCGGCTGCGACCACGCGCAGCGTGTGCGGCCCATTGGCCAGCGTGCCGCCGGCGAGGCTGTCGAGTTGCGCCTTGCTGAGGGCGAAACTGCCGTTCGCCGCGAGTGCGGCGCTGAGGTCGGTGTAGGTGGGTGTGTTGGATGTCGGGTCGAGGGCGACCAGCAACCGGGTCACACCGACGTTGTCGCTGGCGGTGCCCTGGATGCGCGCATCCTTGGTGATGCGATCACTGGCCGACGCACCGGTATCGCTGACCAGGGACAGGCTGTTGATGACGGGCGGTATGTTGTCGGTCGTCACGACCGCGGTGCGCTGCACGGTGAGGCTGGCACTGCCCACATTGCCTGCGGCGTCCGTCAGGCTGAAGCTGAAGTTGTTGGCGCCCAGAGCCAGCGCAACGTTGGCAAACGAGAAGTTGCCCTGGGCGTCGGCAGTGGCTTGAGCCGCTCCCAGTTGGACGAGCACACCGGCGCCCGTCTTGCCCACCAGCGTGACGCTGGCAGCCTCGGTGCTCAGATCGCCCAGCGTGCCGGTGTCTGACGCCGCAGCCAGGCCCAGGCCCGTGGCCACCGGTGCCGCGGTGTCGAGCGTGAAGGCCACGTTGGCCGACGTGGAGCGGTTGCCCGCGGTGTCGACCGCCCGCAGTTCGATCACGTAATTGCCATCGGGCAGGCTGCCGCCATTCAGGGTGGTCAGTGCCGATCTGTTGACGACATAGCCGCCGACACCAAAGTTGGCGGCTATCGGCAGGTAGGCGCCGGCGCCGACGCGAGCCTCGAAGCCGGCGATACCGCCAACGTCTGCAGCCTGCAGCAGCAAGCTTGGATCGTTCGTGATCGCGTCATTGGCTGAGCTGCCGCTGTCGGTGCGCAATGCCGCACCGAGGGTTGGTGCGGTGATGTCAGTGACCGTCGTGCGCAGGCTACTGAGCGTGGCGGGTGCGACAAGCTTGCCCCCTACGCGCACAGTGACCGGGAAGGCCGGCGCGATGATGCGGGTGCTGCTGCCCAGGGCGCCGCCGACGATCAGTTCCTGGATGCGGTTCAGCGCCTTGCCGAGCAGCACGTCGTCACCATCCAGCAGCTTGCCATTGACGGGATTGAGCCCAACCAGGATCTTGCTGTCGACCATGTCGCCTGCCACGCGCAGGCGGGCCAGCGTGCCGGCCTTGAAGCTGTCGGCATTGACACCGGTGCCGCCCAACGCTGCATCGGCACCGAGATTGGCACCGACCAATACGGTGAACCCGCGTGTGGACCCGCCGACCTGCAAGACCTGGATGGCCGCTGCGGCCACCGTGCCCGAGGCATCGCCACGGATGTAGATCTGGGTCACCGGTGCGCTGAAATTTGCCTTCCAGCCTGCCGAGGTGCTGCCCAGCTGAACCGCATTGGTGCGGCCATTGATGTTCCAGGTGCCGGACACGCTGCCCTGAACATTCACGCCGTCGAGCACCTTTGTATTGGTGCCGGGTGCGCCAACTACGATCGAGCCGTCCAGATTGCCCTTGACGGAGAGTGCGTTGAGCGAGGCCGCCTCGATGCTGCTTGTCGCACCGGTCCACGACAGGGCGCTGAGCTTGAGCTGGGTCTGGCTGGCGAGGATATGGCTGTCAACGGCCGACCCGAGGTTGAGCTGGGTCGCGCCGACCTTGAGGTTGAGGGTGGCGTTGTTCAGGTCCGCCAGCGCGAGGTCGAGCAAGCCGACGGTGCTGGTGGTATCGATCCCATTGAGCGTGATGCGGCCGTCGCCGCCCGTGGTCACGAGTCGAACCTTAGTGCCGGCGTTGCTTCCGCTCACGCTGAGGTGGTAAGCCCCGTTTTGCGCGGTCAGTTGTGCGCTGCCTGCGCCGGTGACGATCAGGCTGGGTGTGGTGCCGTCTGCGTCTGGCGGCGTCGCCTGCACGACTGCTGGCGCGGAGAGGGTGGCAAAGGCGACGCGATGGTTCGTCGCGTGGTTCTGACCCCAACTCGTGCGCTGGGTGTTCTTGTGAATCTGGGTGCTGACATCGGCGCCATGGTGCAACGCACCTGCTGCTGGCAGTACGTCGGTCGACATCAGCAAGCGGGGTTCGAGCGGCTCGAACAGGATGCGCTCGCGCGCCGGTGTCAGCGCGTCGAAGGCCTCACGCAGCCAGGTGGTGGCTCGCGTCTTCAGGGCATTCCACAAATCCAGGCGCAGCCAAGATACTGCTCGCTCCACCAGCGACAGCACTAATCGACTTGGCTGAGCCGCACTGCGTTGATGTCGAGGGGCCCGGACTACAGTGCGATGGTTGCGCATGGATGTTCCTTGGTATCGGCGAGTCAGGGCACGCCGGGGGCTCACCCGCCATCACAGCAGGCTGAGCAGATCAGGCTAGGAATTCGCCGCTGGGGTGTTCAGACCGCTCTTGATCGACGCCACTGGGCGCCTGCAACCGCGAAGGCGCCAAGGAGCAGTAAAGCCGCTTTGGAAGGCTCTGGTACGGGAGACGGTGAACCGATGGTGATCGACCCGGTGTCGATGACGGCGAAGGTGTCATCAAACAGTTCATACGCCTGGGGGCCGAGCGCATTCGCAGTCAACTTGGTGAAGCTGACGGAAAAGTTGGTGGTGTAGACAGGCGTCAGATCGCTTAGCGCGGTCAATGTCAGCAGGGCATCTGCGCTTGACGGTGCGGGGGTCAGCGCGTAGTCCAATTCGGACGAAGGCTCGGTGACCACGGTCAATGTGTCGAAGTCGGCAAACGGATAAATCAGGTTCACGCCGGTGAACTGAGCCAAAGGGCCTGCAAGGCTGTAGTCGATCTGCCAGAGATCCTGGCCCGCAACCACGTCTGGCAAGTCGACAGCCGTTGCAGACAGCGTGACCGCCTGCGCCGCTCCGCAGAAAATTGCCGAGACAAGCGCCACCTTGATGGGCAGCCAGAGCTTGTTGTAAGTCATCAAAGTCGCTCCTGTGGGTGCTAGCACTGCGGGCATTCGATGCGTCTGAGTTCGAACCAGCGCATCGTAAAACCTAGACCGTGACAAGTTGAAGATGGCTCGCTTTTGAGAACTTTTACCCGCTTCCATGCCGGGATTGCAATGTAGGCCGCAACTTCAAAAAGCTCAAGCCGCCTTTAGTGGGGGGACCCCCACATTCAAGGGGGGCGTTTCACCTGACTCAGTCCAGGTGTTACGAACTGTGTCGCCCTGATGGTCGGTCTAGCACACAGGTCGTGTACGGCGTCTGTCAAGAGCGCTTTGCCATGGACGACGTTCGTGCCCAGATCTGTGGCATGGCGCACAGACCCCGTGTCTTCCAGGCTGCGCCCGTTCCGGCCCGGGGCGTGGTGCGCGAAGACCCACCACCTAGCCTTCACCATCGAGATCGGAAGATCGGTAGTCGCCGAAGGGACGTCAGCAGTAGTTTGCGCCTAGCGGGCGGGTGTCTGGGTTCTGTTTGTTGCTGTCATCCCGCTGACCACCATGAACGATTACAGACGGCCATGAACTTGCCCTCATGCACAGTTACCAGGGCGACAGCGTCAACTCAAATTCATACAGCCAATGTCGAGCGCTGGGTGATTCTCCAGAGTGCGGTGAGCCGCGTCGTATCCCTCTGAGCCAGGCCTGCGAGCAACTGCGTGCCTGGCGAGGCACCGCGCTCGGCGGTGTGGTGCATCGCAGTCGACCATCTGAAAATCGCGTATGCAAGCTCGGAACGCTTCGTTTTCAGCCTCAAGCCTGATGCCTAGGATGCAGTGGTTGCAGCCATCACGGTGGCGCTCGCCACCCTGTTTTCCAACCTGGATTCGTTTTCATGTCTGTCTCCCGCTTCACCCGTTCTGCCTTGCTGGCCGTGGCCATTGGTGCTGCCGCTTTTGCCACGCTGGCCAAGGACATCACGCTGCTCAACGTTTCCTACGACCCGACCCGCGAGTTCTACGTCGAATACAACGCCGCGTTTGCCAAGTATTGGAAAGCCAAGACCGGCGATGTCGTCAGCGTCCGGCAATCGCATGGCGGTTCGGGCAAGCAGGCGCGCTCGGTCATCGACGGCATCGACGCCGATGTGGTGACGCTGGCGCTGGCTTACGACATCGACGAAATCGCCGCGAGGGCCAAGATGCTGCCCACCGACTGGCAGAAGCGCTTGAAGAACAACAGCTCGCCGTACACCTCGACCTACGTCTTCCTGGTGCGCAAGGGCAATCCGAAGGGCATCAAGAACTGGGATGACCTGATCAAGCCCGGTGTGGGCGTGATCACCGCCAACCCCAAAACCTCGGGCGGCGCGCGCTGGGGCTATCTTGCCGCCTACGGTTTCGCGCTGAAGCAACCCGGCGGCACGGAAGCCAAAGCGCAGGAGTTCGTCACCCGTCTGTTCAAAAACGTGCCAGTGCTTGATTCGGGCGCACGCGGCTCGACGGTGACCTTCGCTGAGCGCGGCATCGGCGACGTGCTGCTGGCCTGGGAAAACGAGGCGCACCTCGCACTGAAGGAGTTTGGTGCTAACAAGTTCGACATCGTCTACCCGCTGCTCAGCATCCTCGCCGAGCCGCCCGTCAGCGTGGTCGACAAGGTGGTCGACAAGAAGGGCACCCGCGATGTCGCGCAGGCTTACCTGGCGTATCTGTACTCGCCCCAAGGCCAGGAGATCGCCGCACGCAACTACTACCGGCCGATCGATCCGGCCATCGTTGCCAAGTACGAGAAAAACTTCCCGAAGATCAACCTCTTCACCATCGATGCGGTCTTCGGTGGCTGGACCAAGGCGCAAAAGACCCACTTCGCCGATGGAGGCGTATTCGACAAGATTTATTTGGTGAAGTAGTCCATCGGCGCACTGGGGTCGCTTGCTTTAGCCGACTTTCAAATATCGATCGGTGGAATATGTTGTTGATCGTTTGATGGGCGCTGCCTAGCATCGGGGAGATGGAGCAGGTCGACGGCAGTGGCTTCTCCGACAAGATCATCGTTCGCTTTAACAAATAGGCAGGGCTCCCCGTGTTCCTTTCCCGCACCCTGCTGCGGCGTCACAGCGTGCTGCCTGGTTTTGACCTGGCGCTCGGCTTCACGCTGCTGTACCTCAGCTTCATCGTGCTGATCCCGCTCAGCGCGGCGTTCCTCAAAACGGCCACGATGACCTGGCCGGCCTTCTGGGAGGCGGTCACCTCGCCACGTGTGATGGCCTCCTATCGGTTGACGTTCGGCGCGTCGCTGGGCGCCGCGCTGCTGAACGCGTTCTTCGGTCTGATCATTGCCTGGGTGCTGGTGCGCTATGAGTTCCCGTTCAAGCGATTGATCGACGCGCTGGTCGATCTGCCGTTCGCGCTGCCGACCGCAGTCGCTGGCATCGCGCTGACGGCGCTGTACGCCGAGAACGGATGGATCGGCCAGTGGCTGCCGTTCAAGGTCAGCTACACGCCGCTGGGTGTGTTCGTGGCACTCACGTTCATCGGTCTGCCCTTTGTCGTGCGCACCCTGCAGCCGGTGCTGGAAGACCTGCACAAGGAAGTCGAGGAGGCCGCCGCCACGCTGGGCGCCAACCGCTGGCAAACCTTCGCAAAGGTGATCTTCCCGATCCTGACACCCGCGCTGATCACCGGTTTTGCGCTGGCCTTCGCGCGCGCGCTCGGCGAATACGGCTCGGTGATCTTCATCGCCGGCAACATGCCGCTGGTCAGCGAGATCACACCGCTGTTGATCATCACCAAGCTGGAGCAATACGACTACCAGGGTGCGACGGCGATCGCCGTGGTGATGCTGGTCGCGGCGTTCAGTCTGCTGCTCTCGATCAATGCGCTGCAGGCCTGGACCCGTGCCCGTCAGGGACGTTGATCGCATGAGCACCCCCCCACCGGCGTTGCCATTGACGCGCAGCGCCGCAACCGACATCGATCGATTGAACGCGCCGCGCGATCTCGTCGCGGCGACCGCCGAGCCTCGCTGGGTCAAGTGGACGCTGATCGGTGTTGCGCTGTCGTTCCTGACGTTTTTCCTGTTCGTCCCGCTCGCCATCGTCTTTGTCGAGGCGTTCAAGAAGGGCGTCGAGGTCTACCTGGCGTCGATCACCGAGCCCGATGCCTTGTCGGCCATCAAGCTGACGCTGATCGCTGCGGCCATCAGCGTGCCGATGAACCTGGTGTTCGGTGTGGCCGCAGCCTGGTGCATCGCAAAATTCGAGTTCCGCGGCAAGAACGTGCTGCTCACGCTGATCGACCTGCCGTTCTCGGTCAGCCCGGTGATCTCCGGCCTGATCTACGTGCTGATCTTCGGCCTGCAGGGCTGGTTCGGCGAGTGGCTGCGCGATCACGACCTGAAGGTGATCTTCGCGGTGCCGGGCATCGTGCTGGCCACCGTGTTCGTGACGTTCCCTTTCGTTGCGCGCGAACTGATCCCGCTGATGCAGGCCCAGGGCACCGAGCAGGAAGAAGCCGCGTGTGTGCTGGGTGCCAGCGGCTGGCAGCTGTTCTGGCGGGTGACGATGCCCAACGTCAAGTGGGCATTGCTGTACGGCGTGATCCTGTGCAACGCGCGGGCCATGGGCGAGTTCGGTGCGGTCAGCGTGGTGTCTGGTCACATCCGCGGCCAGACCAACACGATGCCGCTGCACATCGAGATCCTCTACAACGAGTACCAGTTCGCGGCGTCCTTTGCCGTGGCATCGCTGCTGGCCCTGCTGGCGCTGGTGACGCTGGTGCTGAAGTACGCCGTTGAGCAGCGGGTCAAGGCAGAAAAGCGTTCCGCCGGCGAAGGCTGACAAGGAAGAAGGCACAGCATGAGCATTGAAGTTCGCAACCTGAACAAGCGCTTCGGCAAGACGGTCGTCTGCGACAACCTGAACCTGGACATCCCGTCGGGCGAGCTGGTCGCGCTGCTCGGCCCTTCGGGCTCGGGCAAGACCTCGCTGCTGCGCATCATCGCGGGGCTGGAAGTGCCCGATTCAGGCTCGGTGCTGTTTCATGGCGAGGATGCGACCTATACCGATGTCCGCCATCGGCAGGTCGGCTTCGTGTTCCAGCACTACGCGCTGTTCGGCCACATGACGATCTTCGAGAACGTGGCATTTGGCCTGCGGGTTCGGCCCAAGGCCACGCGGCCGTCTGACAAGGAAATCACCGCCAAGGTCACCGACCTGCTGAAGCTGGTGCAGCTCGACTGGATCGCCGACCGCTATCCGCATCAGCTCAGTGGCGGGCAGCGTCAGCGCATCGCGCTGGCCCGGGCTTTGGCGGTCGAACCCAAGGTGCTGCTGCTCGACGAGCCGTTCGGTGCACTCGACGCCAAGGTGCGCAAGGAGTTGCGCCGCTGGCTGCGCCGGTTGCACGACGAGGTGCATGTGACCAGCGTCTTCGTCACCCACGACCAGGAAGAGGCGATGGAGGTGGCTGACCGCATCGTCGTGATGAACCAGGGCCGCATCGAACAGGTGGGCACGCCAGACGAGGTCTATGACCAGCCGGCCACACCGTTCGTGCTGAAATTCCTCGGCGACGTGAACCTGTTCCATGGCCGCCTGGACCACGCGCAGGGCACGGCAGGGGCTGCCGGTGGTGATGTCAGCTATGTGCGGCCGCACGAATTGCAAATCATTGCGGCGGCGCAAACCGGTTCGGTGGCGGTCAGGCTGACGCAGGCGTTGACGGTCGGTCCGAACACGCGGCTGGAATTCAAGCGCCTCGACGACGGCAGCGACATCGACGTCGAACTGCCGCGCTCTGAATACCGGGCGCTGCGTGAGCGCCTGCCGCTCGATGCCGGCGCAACCGCGCACCTGCTGCCGCAGCGCATCACCCGCTTCGCCGAAGATCTGACCGATCCAGCGGCGATGATCTAACCCGAGACCACTGCGGTGGTCAGTCGTCGCCAAGGTCTCCGGCCAGCGCACGCTCCACCACGGCGCGCGACAGCGTTGGCGCAAATGCCTCAATGAAGGCGTAGACATAGCCGCGCAGCCAGGTGCCGCGGCGGATCGCGAGGCGGGTCAGGTTGACCTCGAACAGGTGCCGGGCGTCGAGCGCCCTCAGCGTGCGGTCGCGCTCGGCGTCGAAGGCGATCGACGCGACGATGCCCACGCCCATGCCGAGCTCGACATAGGTCTTGATGACGTCGGCGTCCATCGCGCTGAGGACGATGTGGGGCAGCACGCCCGCTTTGGTGAAGGCGTCGTCGATGTGCGCCCGGCCCGTGTAGCCGGACTCGTAGGTGATGATCGGGTGGCGCGCCAGCTGCGCCAGCGTGATCGGGCCTTCGATGGCCAGCAGTTCATGGCCCGGCGGTACCACCACGCTGTGCGTCCAGCGGTAGCAAGGCAGGGCGACCAGCGGCTCGTAATGCGCCAGCGCCTCGGTGGCCACGCCGATGTCGGCTTCGCCCGACAGCAGCATTTCGGCCACCTGTTTGGGCGAGCCTTGGTGCAGCAGCAAGGTCACGTCCGGGTAGATCTGGCGAAAGTCACGCACCACCGTGGGCAGCGCGTAGCGGGCCTGCGAGTGGGTCGCGGCGATCGACAGCCGGCCGGTGCTCTGCGCGTTGAAGTCGTCGCCGACACGTTTCAGGTTGTCGGCTTCGAGCAGCAGGCGCTCGACGATGGGGAGCACCGCCTCGCCGGGCGGCGTCAGGCGCGTCAGCCGCTTGCCGGCGCGCACGAAGATGTCGACGCCGAGCTCGTCTTCCAGCTCGCGGATCTGTCGGCTGATGCCGGGCTGCGAGGTGTGCAGCACACCGGCCACCTCGGTCAGGTTGAATCCGCAGCGGATGGCTTCACGGACGGCTCGCAGTTGCTGGAAATTCATGAATCGTCGCCGTGCAGGCGGAGGGTGATGCCGGCGATCGCCGATGCCGGGATTGTCGGCGTGCACGCCCGCGCGGCCCAAGACATGGCGCTTCTAAACTGAGTTGCACTTGGCATAAGCCGCGGATGGTCGCATCTGAAACGCCGCTACTGGCATTCAAGTCCGCCGATTCAATGTTGTCCCAACGCTTGCACGGAGAACAACGAGCCGATCGCACTCGTTGCCCCCATCGCGAGCACACCCCACAGCGCGACACGGCCGGCGCTGCGCCAGACGCCCGCGCCACCGACCTGTGCCGACAGGCCGCCGAGGACACCCAGGCTGAGGGTGGCGGTGACCCAAATCACCGCCACCAGCTGCGCCGGTGCCGTCAGCAGGCACACCACCAGTGGCAGCAGGGCGCCTGCCGCAAAACTCGCCGCCGATGACACTGCCGCTTGCAGCGGCCGGGCGACCAGCGTCTGCGAGATGCCGAGTTCGTCGCGGGCGTGTGTGCCCAGCGCATCATGGGCCGTCAGTTGCCGGGCGACCTGGCGCGCCAGGCCGGGCTCGACACCTCGGCCGACGTAGATGGCACTGAGTTCGTTCAGCTCGGCGTCGGCATCGGTGCTGAGCTCGGTCTGCTCGCGGGCCAGATCGGCCGTTTCGGTGTCGGCCTGTGCATAAACCGACACGTACTCGCCTGCGGCCATCGACATCGCGCCGGCCACCAGCGCCGCCACGCCCGCGATCAGCAGTCCGCTGCGATCCGTCCCGGCGGCGGCCACCCCCAGCAGCAGGCTGGCGGTGGAAACGATGCCGTCGTTCGCCCCCATCACTGCCGCGCGCAGCCAGCCGATGCGGTCGGTGCGGTGGCGTTCCCAGTGGCCGCGGCGCGGCAGCATCGGCATCAGGGCGGCGTCTTGCGGCGGTAGTTGACGTAGCGGTACGCCAGACCTTCGGGCGTGGTGCGCGTTTCGCTGGACGTGACGGCGTAAGCCGCGCGTGGCCAGTCGGGGAAAAAGGCGTCGGCGTCGAAATCGGCGTCGATCTCGGTGAGCAGCAATTCGTCAGCAGTCGGCAGGGCCAGCGCGTAGATCTCTGCGCCGCCGATCACACAGACCCGCTCGACGTTGCCAGCCATCGCCAGCGCGGCAGCCAGACTCAGAGCCGGCTCGGCCCCCAGTGCGGACCAGTTCGGGTTGCGGGTGACGACAATGTTGCGGCGCCCCGGCAAGGGCCGACCGATGGAGTCCCAGGTCTTGCGGCCCATCACGATCGGGTGCCCCATCGTCAGGCGCTTGAAGCGCGGCAGGTCACCCGGCAGATGCACCAGCAACTGGTTGTTTTTGCCGATGGCGCCACGATGAGCGATGGCCGCGATCAGGGTGAGGGTTGGCGTGTTCACACTAAATTGTCGTCGCAACCCCGGTGCGGTTTGGTGCTCAATCTGCTGGCTGTATCGATGGGCTGGCGCCAGCACGGGTGATTCAGCGCATCAGCTTGTCAGCGTGCGCGCAGGTGAACTCGTAGTCGGCGTCGAGGTCGGCATGCTCGCTTTCTTTTTTGCGTTCTTTGCAAGCGGCGGGCACCGCCGCTTGCAAAGCAGCGGATTTCCGGCGCATCGCTGAAGGTTCAGGCTCTGCTCAGGGGAACGCTGCCGCCTCTTGGCCCTGTGCCATGTGCAATCGCATCAGGTGCTTCGCGCGCTCGGCGTCGCGGGCCTTCAAGGCGGCCATGATGTCGCGGTGTTCCTGCAGCGACGCGGCCAGGCGGCCATCCTTCAGCAAGGAGTGGTGGCGGTTCAGCTTCATCACCTGCCGCATGTCGGCCACCATCTGGTTGCGCCAGCGGTTGTCGGCGATCTCCAGCAGGCGCATGTGGAAACGTTCATTGGCGGCGAAGAAGGCGTCGGCATCGGTCACCGCGTCCTCGAGTTGTGCATGCAGCGCCGCCAGGTCGGCCAGTTGCGCGTTGGTGGCCTGCGCGGCCACCACGCCGACCGCGTCGCATTCGAGCAGTGACAGCAGGTGAAAAACCTCGGACAAATCGCGCTGCGAGACTTCGGTGACATAGGCGCCGCGGCGCAGCTTCATCGTCACCAGTCCTTCGGCAGCGAGCACCTTCAGGGCCTCGCGCAGCGGGGTGCGGCTGGTGCCGTATTCGGCGGCCAGCGCCTGCTCGTCGATCCAGCTGCCCGGCGCCAGTGTGTGCGCCATGATCTTCGAACGCAGCCGTTCCGCCACCTGCTGGTACAGCGCGGTCGAGGGCAGTGGCACCCGATCGTTGCCGACGCTGCCACCCGCCATGCCGCGTGCGGCGGCGGTCGGGGGCGTCGGATTCGGGGTGTCGATCGGATTCATGCGGAAGTCTGGGTGGGCAACCACAGTTCTGTTTATAATTCAATTTTGAATTATGCATGATGCGCAACCTGAACAGCAAAGCCCGCAGGACTTGTTGCCGCGTCATGCCGTGCCGAACGGAGCCCCCATGTCTGAACCCACGCACCTGAACTCCGACGCCCTGGGCACCTGGCAGAAGGCCGCGGCCAAGTCGGCGCCGGGCGGGCAGGTCGACGCGCTGAGCTGGCACACGCCGGAAGGCTTGGTGGTGAAGCCGTTGTACACCGCCGCCGACCTGAAGGATCTGCACTACACCGACACGCTGCCGGGCTTCCCGCCCTACCTGCGCGGCCCGCAGACGACGATGTATGCAGTGCGCCCGTGGACGATCCGCCAGTACGCCGGCTTCTCGACCGCGGAAGCGTCGAACGCGTTCTATCGGAAGGCCCTGGCCGCCGGCGGCCAGGGCGTCAGCGTCGCCTTCGACCTGGCCACGCACCGCGGCTACGACAGCGACCACCCGCGCGTGACGGGCGACGTCGGCAAGGCGGGCGTCGCGATCGACAGCGTCGAGGACATGAAGATCCTGTTCAACAGCATCCCGCTCGACAAGGTCAGCGTGTCGATGACGATGAACGGCGCGGTGCTGCCGGTGCTGGCGGCGTATGTCGTCGCAGCTGAAGAACAGGGCGTGTCGCAGGAGTTGCTCGCGGGGACCATCCAGAACGACATCCTCAAGGAGTTCATGGTCCGCAACACCTACATCTACCCGCCCGAACCGAGCATGCGCATCGTCGGCGACATCATCGAATACACGGCCAAGAAGATGCCGAAGTTCAACTCGATCAGCATCTCGGGCTATCACATGCAGGAGGCCGGTGCGAACCAGGCGCTGGAGTTGGCCTTCACGCTGGCCGACGGCAAGGAGTACGTGAAGACGGCGCTGGCCAAGGGCCTCGATGTCGACGAGTTCGCCGGGCGGCTGAGCTTCTTCTGGGCGATCGGGATGAACTTTTACCTCGAGATCGCGAAAATGCGCGCCGCGCGCCTGCTGTGGTGGAAGATCATGTCGGCCTTCGAGCCGAAGAACCCGAAGAGCCTGATGCTGCGCACCCACTGCCAGACCTCGGGCTGGAGCCTGGCCGAACAAGACCCGTACAACAACGTGGTGCGCACCACGATCGAGGCGATGGCCGCGGTGTTCGGCGGCACACAGAGCCTGCACACCAACGGTCTCGACGAAGCCATCGCACTCCCCACCGAGTTCAGCGCGCGCATCGCCCGCAACACGCAGCTGATCATCCAGGAGGAGACCCACATCACCAGCGTTGTCGACCCGTGGGCCGGCAGCTACATGATGGAAAAGCTGACGCAGGACATGGCCGATGCCGCCTGGAAGATCGTCGAAGAAGTCGATGCGATGGGCGGCATGGTCAAGGCGGTCGACAGCGGCTGGGCCAAGCTGAAGATCGAGGCCAGCGCGACCGAGAAGCAGGCGCGCATCGATTCGCGCCGCGACGTGATCGTCGGCGTCAACAAATACAAGCTCGAAACCGAAGACGCGATCGACACGCTGAACATCGACAACGTGGCGGTGCGCGAGAACCAGGTGGCGCGCTTGAAGGCGATCCGCGCAAAGCGCGACAGCGCGGCGGTGAAGGCGTCGCTCGACGCGCTGACGGCGTGTGCCGAAGCCGGCGACCGCGGTGAGCCATCGCCCGGCAACCTGCTCGACTTGGCGATCCACGCGATGCGCGTGCGCGCCACCGTCGGCGAGGTGAGCGATGCGCTGGAAAAAGCCTGGGGCCGCCACCGCGCCGACACGCAGAAGGTGAGCGGCGTCTACGCCGCCGCCTACGACAGCGCCGAGGGCTGGGCGCAGTTGCAAAAAGAGATCGCCGAGTTCGCCCGCGACGAAGGCCGCCGCCCGCGCGTGATGATCGCCAAGCTGGGCCAGGACGGCCATGACCGCGGCGCGAAAGTGGTCGCCACCGCCTACGCCGACCTCGGCTTCGACGTCGACATGGGCCCGCTGTTCCAGACTGCCGAGGAATGCGCGCGGCAGGCGATCGAAAACGACGTGCATGCGGTTGGTGTCAGCACGCTGGCGGCTGGCCACAAGACGCTGGTGCCGGAGATCATTGACGAGCTGAGGAAGCAAGGCGCTGACGACATCATCGTGTTTGTCGGCGGCGTGATCCCGCGCGCCGATTACGACTTTCTCTATGAGGCCGGCGTCAAGGGCATCTACGGCCCGGGCACACCGATCCCGGCGAGCGCCAAGGACGTGCTGGAGCAGATCCGCATCAGCCTGGCCCACCGCTCGAAGACCAGCCCGCTGCTGCGCAGCTGAACTTGCTGCAACGTCTGACTCTCCACACGCTGCCTGTCCGACCATGAGCCTGAACCCTGCCGACGAGGCCTTGCTGGACGGCGTGTGCCGCAGCGAGCGGCGCAGCATTGCGAAGACGATCACGCTGCTCGAATCAACGCGTGCCGACCACCGCGTGCGCGCCGACGCGCTGCTCAACGCGCTGCTGCCGCGCACCGGAGGCGCGATGCGCCTGGGCATCTCCGGCGTGCCGGGCGTCGGCAAGTCGACCTTCATCGAGGCGCTGGGGCTGGCCTTGATCGAACGCGGCCACCGTGTGGCGGTGCTGGCGGTCGACCCGTCATCGAGCATCAACGGTGGCTCCATCCTCGGCGACAAGACGCGGATGGAGCGCCTGTCGGTGCACCCGCAGGCCTACATCCGCCCGAGCCCCGCCTCGGGCACGCTGGGCGGTGTGGCCGAAAAAACGCGTGAAGCGATGCTGGTCTGCGAGGCCGCCGACTACGACGTGGTGATGGTCGAAACGGTCGGCGTCGGCCAGAGCGAAGTCGCCGTGGCGGGCATGACCGACATGTTCATCTTGCTGCAGTTGCCGAACGCCGGGGATGATTTGCAGGCGATCAAGAAGGGCGTGATGGAGCTGGCCGACCTGGTCGTCATCAACAAAGCCGACATCGATCCGCTGGCCGCCGCGCGTGCCGAATCGCAGATCGCCAGCGTGCTGCGCGCCTACAGCCCGCCGGGCTCACCGCATGATCCTCACCATGCCGATGCGGCGGCGCACTGGTCGCCGTGCGTGATGCCCTTGAGCGCCTTGCGCGGGCAGGGCATCGCCACCTTCATCGCGCAGGTCGATCGCTTTCATGCGCTGCGCCGAGCGAGCGGCGAGTTCGCCGCTCGACGCCAGCAGCAGGCGATGGCCTGGATGTGGGACCTGATCCAGGCGCGCCTGCAAGCCGATTTCCGACAGCATCCGGCGGTGCGCGAGCGGCTGCCGGGCCTGCTGACCGAGGTGCGTGAATCGCGCGTCGCGCCGTCGGTGGCGGCGCGTGCGCTGCTGGCCGAATTCGAAGCCTCATTCGCTGTCCCCGCCATCAACCCGAACCCCTGACGCAGGCCCTGCCTGCAACGCCCACGGAGCGAGACACCATGCAAGACATCATCGAACAGCTCGACGCTAAACGCGCCCTGGCGCGGCTTGGCGGCGGCGAGAAACGCATCGCCGCGCAACACAAGAAGGGCAAGCTCACTGCCCGAGAGCGCATCGAGTTGCTGCTCGACGCCGGCACTTTCGAAGAGTGGGATATGTTTGTCGAGCATCGGTGCGCCGACTTCGGCATGCCCGACCACAAGATCCCTGGCGACGGCGTGATCACCGGCTACGGGATGATCAACGGCCGCCTGGTGTTCGTTTACAGCCAGGACTTCACCGTCTTCGGCGGTGCGCTCAGCGAAGCGCATGCCGAAAAAATTTGCAAGGTGATGGACCAGGCGATGAAGGTCGGCGCGCCGGT
>JANMXL010000189.1:0-21374 GCA_031380885.1 Burkholderiales bacterium
GCCTACGAAGACACGCGCAACTTCCCGGCGGTGAAAGGGCCGAGTTACCTGTCGGTGCACCTGCGCTTCGGCACGATCTCGATCCGCCAGCTGGCCCGGGAGGCGTGGCAGCGCTGGCAGGCGGGCTCGCGCGGGGCCGAGGTCTGGCTGTCGGAGCTGATCTGGCGCGACTTCTATCACCAGGTTATGCACCACCATCCGCACGTCGTCACTTGCTCTTTCAAAAAGGCTTACGACCACATCAAGTGGGAACACGGCAAGCACGCCGAGGCGCTGTTCGCCGCCTGGTGCGAAGGCCGCACCGGCTATCCGCTGGTCGACGCGGCGATGGCGCAGATCAACCAGACCGGCTACATGCACAACCGGCTGCGCATGGTGGTGGCGAGCTTCCTGGTGAAGGACCTCGGCATCGACTGGCGCTGGGGAGAAAACTACTTCGCGCTCCACCTCAACGACTTCGACCTGGCCGCCAACAACGGCGGCTGGCAGTGGGCGAGCAGCAGCGGCTGCGACGCGCAACCGTATTTCCGCATCTTCAACCCGGTCAGCCAGAGCGAGAAGTTCGATCCCGCCGGCAAGTTCATCCGCCGCTACCTGCCGCAACTCGCCGCGCTGCCCGACGCTGCGCTGCATGCGCCGTGGACGGCTCGCCCTGTCGATCTGGCGGCTGCCGGTCTGGTGCTGGGCCGCGACTACCCGCTGCCGCTGGTGCCGCACGATGAGGCGAGGCTGAAGACGCTGGAGCGTTACGCAGTGGTCAAGGCGGAGAAATCGGCCCCACCCCGTTAGAAGAGTTCGACGTCACCGACCTTGGCGTCGCTTTCCACCAGCAGTCCGCTGGCCAGCAGATCGGCGTGGCTGCACCCCTGGTTGCGACCATTCGCTTTCATGTGGTGCGCCGCTTTGTCGGCGCGCTCGAATGCGTTGCTGGGCGTGTCGCCCGGCCGCACCGCGGTGAAGCCGACACTCGCCGTGACCGTGCCAACCTGCGGGAACTGGAACAGCTCGGTGTTGCTGCGCAAGCACTCGAAGGCCTGCACGGCGTCGTCCTCGCTGTGGCAGCGCATCAGCACCAGGAATTCTTCGCTGCCGAAGCGGTAAAGCCGGTCATGGATGCGGAAGCTGCGGCCCATCAGCCGAGGCAGCAGCAACAGCACCTCGTCGCCGATCAGGTGGCCGAAACGGTCGTTGACGCGCTTGAAATGGTCGATGTCGATGACGCCAATCCAGTCGCCGCAGGGGCTGCCGCCGACGCGTCTGCCTTCGCTCATGTGCTCGGGTGGCAGCTCCAGATCGGCCGTCGCCTTCATGAAGGTTTCATCGAAGGTCTTGCAACTGAGCAGGTCCTTCAGCGCAATGGCCAGGGCCACATCGAGTTGCTCACGGTCGCGGTAACTGGTGAGCTCGGCAATGGGGTCGGCAAACGGGATCATGGCGCTTCAGGCCACTCGGTTCACTCGTCGGCGGACGTGCTCATGCGGCCACCCGAACCGTCGTGAATTGGGCCATCAGCGCCAGCAGGTCTTCTTCCGAATACGGCTTGCCGAGGTAGTGTTCGACCCCCAGTGCCGCCGCATAGTCGCGGTGTTTCTGCGCGATGCGCGAGGTGATCATGATCACCGGCAGGTCGTGCAGACGCGGATCGGCGCGCAGGTTGCGCACCAGGTCGAAGCCGTCCATGCGCGGCATCTCGATGTCGCTGAGCACGATGGCCGGCTTGTCGTGCGCCAGGCGCTCGAGCGCGTCGAGTCCGTCCTTGGCCAGCATCACGCGATAGCCCTCGCGCAGCAGCATGCGCTCGGTCACCCGGCGCACCGTCAGCGAATCATCGACCACCAGCACCAGCGGTGCGAGCGGCGTCGCTGGGCTGCGGCCATCGACCGCAGCAGCCCCGCCGGAAGCCGGCGCCTGCAGTGCGGCCAGCGTGGCCATGCGGGCCGCGGCACCGTACAGGGTGGCCAGCGCCACCGGGTTGTAGATCAGCGAAACATCGCCCGACGCCTGCAAGGTCATGCCCGCCAGCCCAGGCATGCGTGAGAGCTGCGGCCCGAGGTTCTTGACGACCACTTCCTGGTTGCCGGCCACATCGTCCACATGGACCACGATGCGCTGTGACGCGCTGCGCACCACCAGCAACTGGCCGCTGCGCTCTGTAGGCGCGGCGCTGCAAGCGCTGGTCTGCAACAAGGCGCCGAGCCAGTAGAACGGCAGGGCTTCGCCATCGACGACGCAGCTGCCGCTCTGGTAGGACTGTTCGATCTCCGCGGCCGGCATGCGGCGCACCGCAGCGACCAGCGTTGAGGGCACGCCAACGGTCAGCTCGCCGCAGCGCACCATCACCACCTGGGTGACGGCGGTGGTCAGCGGCAGCACCAGCTTGAAACCGGTGCCCTGCCCCGGCGTGGTCGAGGTCTCGATGCGCCCGCCGATGGCTTGCACCTCGGAGCGCACCACATCCATGCCGACACCGCGGCCCGACAGTTCGGTGACCTTGTCGGCGGTCGAGAAGCCAGGGGTGAAGATCAGGTTGGCGAGCTGGTCGTCAGAGATGGCCGCATCGGCCGCAATCAGTCCGTTGGCCCGGGCCTTGCTGCGGATGCGGTTCAAGTCCAGCCCGGCACCATCGTCGCGCACCTCGACACCGACCTCGTTGCCATCCTGGGTGACAGAGACGACGATCGCGCCGGTGGCGTCCTTGCCCGCTGCCGTCCGCGCCGCCGGCAGCTCGATGCCGTGGGTGACGCTGTTGCGCAGCAGGTGCTCGAAGGCGCTGGTCATGCGGTCGAGCACGCCGCGGTCGATTTCGATCGAGCCGCCGACGATGTCGAGGCGCACTTGTTTGCCGGTTTCCTTGGCGGCCTGCCGGACCACGCGGTACAAGCGGTCGGACTGGCCTTCGAATTCCACCATCCGCGTGCGCAGCAGGTCGTCTTGCAGCTCGCGCGTCAGCCGGGCCTGCGCGGCCAGATCGTCCTCGGTGCTCTGCAAGGTCTGCTGAAGGGTGCGCTGCACCGTGGCCACGTCGTTGACCGACTCGGCCATCATCCGCGTCAGTTCCTGGAAGCGGGTGAAACGGTCGAATTCAAGCGGATCGAAGGCCACGGCCGCCACCTTGGCCGCTTCCATCCGCGAGCTGATCTGCGTTTCCGCCTGCAGCTCGATGTCGCGCAACTGGCCGCGCAGGCGCTCCAGGTTCTCGGTCAGGTCGGACAGCGATTCTTTGATGTGATTGACGTCGTTGGCGATGCGCGTGCGGGTGATGCTGACCTCGCCGGCCTGGTTGACCAGGCGGTCGAGCAAGGGCGCGCGCACCCGCACGGCGGAGTTGGCGTTCGACGTCGCAGCGGCCGCACGTGGCAGTTCCGGCGCTTCGATGCCGTCGAAGCGCGACCAGTCGATGTCAACGGCTGCGGCATCGACACGCCCCGCGGGTACCGCACTGACGACATCGGTGGCGTGCTCAGCTTGCGCAACCGTCGGCGCTGCGTCGACCGGCTCCGCCTCGGCGGTCGTTGTCTCCGGTAGCGCCGCCACCGTGGCCAATGGCCCCACAGGCACTGCAGCAGGCGCTTCGTCAACCGCCTCGGGCACGGTGTCGGGCCCTGCGGCCACCGCCCGCTGCACGGTTTCGAAGGCCTGGCGCAAGGCGTCGCAGCGACCCAGCAGCGGTTCGATCTCGCGCGCCGGCGTGACGGCATCGGCCGACAGCGCGGTCAGGTTCTCGATGCGGCTTTCCAGCCGGTGCACCAGTTCGCCCAGGCGCATCGCACCGGCCAGGCGGGCGCCGCCCTTCAGGGTGTGCAGGGTGCGCATCGCACCGGCCGGGGCCTGCGGGTCCGCGGGGTGACGCGCCCAGTCCTGCAAGCGGGTGGCCAGTTGGCCCAGCAGTTCCTCGGCCTCTTCTTCGAAGATCGGGAACAGCTCGGCATCGATCGCATCGCTGACATCGATGTCTTCTTCGTCGTCGAAATGCTGCGACGGGCCGCTCGGCGTCAGGCGCAGCCGATCGAGCTCGAGGTCGGCCGCTGGCGGCTCGGACAGCGGCTTCAGCGCAGCGAACCCGAGCGGGTCCAGCCGCTGCATCTCGGTGTCGGTCGTGAAGTCGGGCGCCGACGTGTCACCCAGCTCGAAATTCAGATCGATGGGCGTGTCGAGCGGTGCATCCTCGCTGTCCAGCAGCGCTTCGGCATCGAGTTCGGCGGTGGCGGTTTCCAGCCGCTTGGCCGAGCTCAGTTCGTGATCGGCCAGGCGCGCCAGCAAGGCCTCGGACGGCTGCTTCAGGAAGCCGGCGGCGAACTGGTGCAGCAGGTGACGGATCTCGTCGGCGGCGTCGGTGAACAAGGCCGCTTCTTCGGTCGTGCCGGCGCCGATGGCCGCACTGCGTGCCAACGCGTGTTCCAGCGTGCGGGCCAGATTCGACAGGTCGGCAAAGCCGACGGTGGCCGAACTGCCCGCCAGCGAATGGGCCAGCGCGACCGCACTGTCGCCGACCGGCAGCGCCAGCTCCATCGCCCATTCGGCCAGCTCGGTGCACAGGCGGCGCGACAGTTCGTCAGCCTCGTTGAGGTAGATGTTGAACAGCGGAATGCCGATGCGCAGCGAGCCGATGACCTTGGTCGCGTCTTCGCCGAACTCGAGGTCGAATTCCGCGGGCGAACCAGCGTCGATCGGCAGCGGGTGCTCACCGTCTGGCGGCAGGGCATCGAGCGTCAGACTCAACAGCTCGAAGTCTGGAGACGGGCTGCTTCCGACATCGGCGGCAGCCAACGGGTCGGGCAGCACATCGGGCGACGATGAACGCTGCATCGAAGCGTGCGGCAGCGGCATGGTTGCCTGCGGATCGAACGGCTCGAACATCGCGTTCGCAGCGCCGGACTCAAGGTCCAGCATGACGAAGCCGATGTCGGCGTCTCGATGCACACGCGCCGCGCGCGCCGATGCGCTCGCACCGTCGGCATCGGCGTGGAAAGCCAGCGTGTCGTCGGATGCTGCGGCGTCCTCGAACACCGGCTGCACACGCAGGACGGCGGTGTCTTCCATGCCGAACGCAGGCAGGGCGGCGACGGCATCGAGCTGCTGCGCGGCCTGCGCCATCTGCGCGGCGCTGTGCGAGGCCGGTCGGCCTGCAGCGATGTCATCGACCCAGGCAGCAAACTGCCCAAGGGCCTCTGTGGTGTGGCCCAGCAGCGGCGCATCGGCGTTGCGCTGCTCCGACAAGCGGGTGTTGTAGAGCTGCTCGCAGACCCAGGCGGCGTCGCCGAACTCGGTCAGGCCGACCATGCGGGCGCTGCCCTTCAGGGTATGGAACGCACGGCGCAGGATGGTCAGGCGCTGCAGGTCATCGGGCGTGTTGGCGAGACCGGCGCAGGCGCCGCGCGCGGTGTCGATCACCTCGCGGGCTTCTTCGAGGAACACCTCGCGCATCTCGTCGTCGTCGGCCGCATCGTCGGCACTGACCTCGCGCGCAGACGTGCCGGACGGCTCAAGACCGATGGGCTCCGACGACGAATGGACGAAGTCGGCGAGTGCCTCCGAGAGCTGGTCGCGCGCGGCGTTGACGGCATCGGCATCCCCCGCGGCCTCAAGCGCGATGCGCGCCTTGTTGACGGTGGCGGCGAGCGCCGTCTGATCGGCAGCGGTCGCCTCCTGAGACAGACGCTCCAGATCGCGCGCGACGGCGTCGATCGACACGTCTTCGCGCGCCGCGTTGAAGGCCAGCATCTGCGCCTGTTCGATCAGCCGCGGCTCGGCAGCCGCTGGCGCAGGCTCACCCGGCGTGACCGGCGCGCGGTCGCTGCGGCCCATCACCGGCGACAGCGTGCCAGTCTCGGCGTCGTAGGCGAACAGCGACTTGGCGAGTGCCGGCTGCACGCTGAGCATGTCGATCAGGAAACCGAGCGCACCGAGGTTGCCGGCCAGACGGTCGAAGACGCCGGCCTGACCGACGCGCGACAGATCGACTTCGGTGGAGCTGAGCCCGTCGACCTCATCGCGCATGCGCAGCAGCGCGCTGGCAGCGTGGTCCATGCCCAGCACGGACAACACACCGCGCATCGCCGACAGGTGGTTCGGTACCGGGATCAGCACCGTCGGATCTGCCGGGTTGCGGAAGAACTGATCGATCAGATTCTCGGCTTCCGACAAGGTGGTGCGCAGCTCTTGCACCACGCTGCCCATGGTCTGCCGATCGGACATGCGCCGGTACAGCTCCTCCATCCAGCCTTCGAGCGGCTGCGGCACGGCCCCCTGGCGCACACTGCCCATGCGCTGTGACAGGCGCTGGATGCGGGCGGCCAGTTCGGGGTGATCGAATTCGGCATCTTCGAGGCAGGCCTCGACGTACAGCAAGCTGGTGGCGGCTTCCATCGCCAGCGCGGCCGACGGCGGCGCGGCGGTTTGTTGCGTCAGCGTTGCGGCAGTGCGCAGCTCGTCGGCCAGGACATCGCCAGAAGGGAACAGGCGCTTCAGCGATTCGCCGGCGAGGGCGAACTGCTCGGTCAGGCCATTGATGCGGTGCAGCTCGCCACCGGCGACACCGGACCAGGATTCCTTCGCCGCAGCCACCCGCTTGCTGGCCTGCGCGATCAGCGCCGGATCGAAGCGGCCCAGCGCGCTGCTGTGGTAATCGCCGGCCAGGTGATGCACCAGGTCGTAGGCCTGGCGCACGGCCGCCAGACGCGGCGCCTTGCGGCCGTCACCCGGCGAATCGGCCTGGGCGCAGAAAAACAGCAGGTCACGGGCCAGCGGTTCGGAAATCTCGCTGCCGCCGCGTTCGAGGATGCGCAACTGCGCCAGCACCCGTGACGCGACCCGCTTGCTAAACACGTCGGGCGACAGCAGGCCAGTGGCCTGCGCTTCGAACATCGCTGCCGCCAGCTTCCACAGCGTGGCCGCTTGCAGGTCGTCGGTGCCGGCGCCGAGGCCCGCGAAGATGTGGCTCATGCGCTGGGCCGTGCCCGGAGTCGGCGCCCGCATGATCGACAGCATTCGGCTTTCGATCGCCAAGCGGGTGGCGGCATCGGGCTGGCAGGCGATCGCGCGATCGTCGGGCGGCAGCGGCAGCCATTGCCAGTCGTGGAACCAAAGGTCGGCCGGGTGGATGCGGTCGGCGCCGGCGATCTCCTGCACCGCGCGGTACTGCGGGAACATCGCCAGGGCCGACACCTGCTTGCCAGCCAGCAGGCGAGCCACGTAATCCATCAACGCAAAGCACGCGGCCTCGATCGCGGCGACCGCCTGCGCGTCGATCGACCGCGGCTTGGCAATGAAGCGCTGGACGCAGCCTTCGCAGGCGCGCAGCAGGCTGGCCCCGGCTTGCAGCGCCACCAGCTCCAACGCGCCGACGCCCTGGTGCAGATGCTGACGCGCGCTGTGCAGCACGGCGGGATCGACCACATCGACGTCGGCGTCGAAGGTGGTTTCAGATTCCTTGACGTGGCGTCGCAGCGACTTCAGCGCCAATTCGAGGGAGCGCCTGAGCTCTTCTCGCACCCACGACAGGGCACTCAGATCGCTCAGACTGTCCACTGGTTGAGGATTGCGCGAGCTGTCCATGCGATGCCTTGATTCTGGTGATTCAGCGCGGCTGTGTTCGACGCGGTCAGGCGATCTTGAATCGCGCCACCGAATGCTTCAGCTCGTCGGCCGTGTGCGACAACTCGCGCACCATCTGTGCCGTTGAGCGCGTGCCCTCGCCGGTCTGTTCCGTGACCGCGAAGATGTGCTGGATGTTGGCCGCCACCACATTGGCCGACTGCGCCTCGCCGAGCGCGCGGCTGGAGATGTCGGTGATCAGCTCGGACAGCTGGTGCGACACCCGGTCGATCTCGTTCAGCGCATTGCCCGCGGCGTCGGTCAGCCGGGTGCCTTCGACCACGCCCTGCGTCGAGCGCTCCATGGCGGCCACCGCGTCCAGCGTGTCGGTCTGGATCGCCTTGACCAGCGCGGCGATCTGCCGTGTCGCATCGGCCGATCGTTCGGCCAGCCGCTGCACTTCCTCGGCCACCACGGAGAAGCCGCGTCCCGCTTCACCGGCCGATGCGGCCTGGATGGCCGCGTTCAGCGCCAGCACATTGGTCTGCTCGGTGATGTCAGAGATCAGCTCGGTAATCTCGCCGATCTCCTGCGACGATTCACCCAGCCGCTTGATGCGCTTGGAGGTTTCCTGGATCTGGTCGCGGATGGTGTTCATGCCGCCGATGGTGTCTTGCACCGCTTTCAGCCCCGATTCGGTGGCCGTCAGCGACTGGCGGGCCACGGCCGCCGTCTGCTGCGCCTGTGCCGACACCTCGTTGATGCGACCGGCCATCTGCAGCACCGACTCGCCGGTGTCGCGAATTTCGCGCAGCTGTTCGCTGGAGGCGGCCATCAGCTCGGTCGACGTGGCATCGACCAGCTGCGTGGTTTCGGTCACCCGGCTCACGGTGCCCTGCACTTGCGCGACCAGTGTTCGCAGCTCTTCCACCGTGTAGTTGACCGAATCGGCGATGGCGCCGGTGATGTCCTCGGTGACCGTGGCTTGCTGCGTCAAATCGCCTTCAGCAACGCTTTGCAGCTCGTTCATCAGGCGCAGGATGGCGGCCTGGTTGGCATCGTTGACGCGCTTGGCTTCGCCTTGCAGGCGTTCGGCTTCAGTGCGTTGCTGCTCCATCTGCTGCGCGCGTTGCGCCTGCTCGACGGCGAACAACTTGCGCTGCCCGAACACCCCCGCGCACACGGCCAACGCCGCCACCAGCAACAGACCCGCCAGACTTTGCTGTGACGACGAGCCGCCCCCTGATGCAAACGACAACAGCACGACCGCCAGCACGCCGAGCATGCCGATCCAGATCAGCGCGGTCAGCCATTTCTGCTGCTGCTCGATGGGTCGGTTGGCGATCAACGGGACACCTGCTGCGCCGCTGAGCGCAGCGCCTGGCGCCGGTTGCGACCGGGATTCAGCGAAATCGGCCGCGCCCGACGGGGCAGACTCGGAGATGATGGACGGGTCGAACTCGCGCACGCCACGTCCGCCGATGCCCTCAAGCACCACGGTGCGTTCCATGTCCATGTCGATCTCCATTGGCGAGCGCTTGTCAACCATGTGATGGCCCTCCATCGCCGGCGCCTCCGTGAAGCGGGTGTCGGCGGCGTCTGTGTCGCGCCCCGGCTCGGATTTCTTCAGTTTGTCCAGGAAAGCCATGGCATCCTCACTCCGCTATTGTGGTGACGGGCAGGGTACCGGACCCACCGATATCGAGGCCTTCTTGCCGTCAGTTCGTCGAATGCGTCACACCGCCGAAGCGAGGCGCCGCTCGGCGCGGTCATCGAACGATCTTCAGAAATGCGGGGTGCCTGACCAGGCGGGCAAGGCTGATCTCCTGCCAGACCCGGCCCTCGGCATCGCACCAGCGTTGACCTGCAAACGATGGCGCCGATGGCCCCGGCGCGGTCCCCACTTCGAGCGACAACTGGTCTTCGCCGCGCAATCCAGCCAGCCGATCCACCAGCAGCGCCGCATTGACATCGAGCGACGCGTTGAACCCCACCAGCATCGCTTGATCGCGACCATCGAGCCGAGCCGCCATGCCCAGGAATCCCGCCAGGTCGACCACGCCGTGCAGCTGACCGCGCAGGTTTGCGACGCCCAGAAACCAAGGCTGCGCGTGAGAAACGCCCGCCACCGGCACCATCGTGAAGATTTCACCAGCCTCCTGCAGCGGGAACAGAAAGCCTCGACCACCGCACTCGACCGCCAACCAGGCCCGACCGCGCACTGTCGTGCGTGCCTCTTGCAATCGCTGCGCCAAGCGATTTTGCAGAGCGCGCAGAGCTTCCTTGTCGGCCATGAGAGGTTGGGTGGGGGTCGTTGCGTGGTTTCAGGTCAGCGGCAACGGTGCCGCCGGTCGATCAAGCCGCCGAGGCACGTCACCGCCATCAGCCGAAGGCCCGAATCTTCGCCGTCAACTCCTCGGCGTTCACTGGTTTGACGATGTAGTCGCGTGCACCCTGTCGGATGCCCCAGACCTTGTCGGTTTCCTGGTTCTTGCTGGTGCACATGATGACCGGCACCCGGGAAAAACGCGGGTCGCGGGTGATCGAACGGGTCAATTGAAATCCGTTCTGACCCGGCATCACCACGTCCATCAGGATCAGGTCGGGGGTCTGTTCTTCCAGTCGGCGCATCGCTTCTTCGCCGTTCTCGGCGGTGCGCACCGCGTAGCCCTGCTTCTTCAGCAGGTCCGACACGAAATAGAGCTCCGTCTTCGAATCGTCGACCAACAGAATGTTCTTGATTGCCATTTCGTACCCTCGGGAATCGATTCAGTGCCCAGCCTCGTCGAGAAGCAAGCCGTGCGCCGCGAAAACAATGACAAAACGTGTCAGCTTTGCGACACCGCGGCGTCTTCCTTCAGGTGCAGACGCACCGCATCCAGCAATTGGTCCTTGGTGAACGGCTTGGTCAGGTAGTCCTGGGAGCCGACCATGCGACCCCGCGCCTTGTCGAACAGCCCATCCTTCGACGACAACATGATCACCGGCAGGTCGGCGTAGCGGCTGTTGCGCTTGATGATGGCGCAGGTCTGATAGCCGTCGAGCCGCGGCATCAGGATGTCGCAGAAGATCAGCGCTGGCGCGTGGTCGTTGACCTTGGACAGCGCGTCGAAACCATCTTCGGCCAGGTAGACGTCGTAGCCACCCTGCTTGAGAAATATTTCCGCGCTGCGGCGGATGGTGTTGCTGTCGTCGATGACCAGCACCCTGGTCCTGGGCGCGCTCGCCCCGATGTCACTGTCCACTGACATTCTCCTCATCAGGGCACAACCGTGCCCCGCCTGTCGGGTTATCGGTCAGATCTGCACCATCTCAAAGTCTTCTTTTCGGGCGCCGCACTCGGGGCAGGTCCAATTCATAGGAACATCCGCCCAGCGGGTACCGGGCGCGATGTGGTGCTCGGGATCGCCGGTGGCCTCGTCGTAAATCCAGCCGCAGATCAGGCACATCCAGGTTCGAGGGTCGGTCACGGTGGCTTTGGACGGGTCATTACAATGAAATTCATTCTACCGACGCGGCGTTTGCAGCGCGTGTGCCCAGGCGTCGCGTTGTTCTGCGACACCGCCTGTTCGACTTCGTCATCGGTCACAGCCCTGCGGGCGCGCCTTCCCTTCCTCACCCGAGTCCTCCGCCATGACCGCACAAACCCAGGCGACCGCCGACCCCACTGAAGAGGCACAGGAAGCGCCGTCGCCGGCCTGCGTGATGAGCTTCAACGCGTCGGACGCCACCGGCGCCGGCGGTGTCAGCGGCGACGTGGCCACCATCGCCGCGATGGGCGCGCATGCGCTGCCGGTCATCACCTCGATCCTGCTGCGCGACACAGCGGAGGTGTTCGATCACCATGCCATCGACCCCGACGTGATCGCCGAACAGGCGCGCAACGTGCTCGAGGACATCACGATCGCCGCCTGGAAAGTCGGCTTCCTCGGCTCGGCCGAGGCGGTCGGCGCGGTGGCGGAAATCCTGTCGGACTACCCGGACGTGCCGCTGGTCGCCTACATGCCGAACCTGTCGTGGCTGGAAGAAGACCAGCAGCAGGAATACCTCGATGCGTTTCGCGAATTGGTGCTGCCGCAAACCGAGGTGCTGGTTGGCAGCCACCAGACCCTGACCGACTTCCTGCTGCCCGACTGGGACGCCGACCGCCCCACCTCACCGCGCGAGCTGGCGGTGGCGGCGGCCGAGCACGGTGCCAACTTCGTATTGGTCACCAGCGTGCTGATCACCAGCGGCAAGAGCGCCGACCAGCACCTCGACAACGTGCTGGCATCGCCCCAAGGTGCGCTGACCGGCGAGAAGTTCGAGCGCTTCGACGCCAGCTTCATCGCGGCGGGCGACACGCTGTCGGCCTCGCTGGCCGCCTTGCTGGCCTCGGGCAGCGAGTTGCACACCGCAGTGGGCGAATCGCTGGCCTTTCTGGATCAGGCGCTGGATGCCGGCTTCCGCCCGGGCATGGGCAATGTCGTGCCGGACCGTTTCTTCTGGGCGCTGGCACCGGGCGAAGACGAGGATGGTGCCGACGACGGCGCCCCGGCCCCGGACGCCCCTGGCTCGCGTCACATCCACTGACCCATCGACCGACGCCTCGGCCCGCACGGCCACCGTCCACTCCGCACCGATCGCCATGACTTCCACCAACGCACAGCTTTTCGAGCGCGCCCAGCGCGTCATCCCTGGTGGCGTGAACTCGCCGGTGCGCGCGTTTCGCGCCGTCGGCGGCACGCCGCGCTTCATCGCGCGCGCGCAGGGCCCATACATCTATGACGCCGAAGGCAAACGCTACATCGACTACATCGGCTCCTGGGGGCCGATGATCCTGGGCCATGGCCACCCTGCCGTGCTCGACGCGGTGCAGAAGGCCGCGCTCGACGGCTTCTCGTTCGGTGCGCCGACCGAGCGCGAGATCGAGCTGGCCGAGGAGATCCTCAAACTGGTGCCCAGCATGGACCAGGTGCGCCTGGTCAGCTCGGGCACCGAGGCGGCGATGAGCGCGCTGCGGCTGGCCCGCGGTGCCACCGGCCGCAACAAGATCGTCAAGTTCGAAGGCTGCTACCACGGCCATGCCGATGCACTGCTGGTCAAGGCTGGCTCGGGCCTGGCCACCTTCGGCAACCCGACCAGCGCGGGGGTGCCTGATGACGTCGTCAAGCACACCGTCGTGCTCGAATACAACAACGTGGCCCAGCTCGAAGCGGCGTTCACGCTGCACGCCGCCGACATGGCCTGCGTGATGATCGAACCCATCTGCGGCAACATGAATTTCGTGCGCGCCAGCGTGCCCTTCATGTCGCGCCTGCGCGAGCTGTGCACGCAGCACGGCGTGCTGCTGGTGTTCGACGAGGTGATGACCGGCTTCCGCGTCGCACTCGGCGGCGCGCAATCGTTGTACGAGAAGCTGATCCCCGGCTTCGCGCCCGACGTCAGCGTGTTCGGCAAGGTGATCGGCGGCGGCATGCCGCTGGCGGCGTTTGGCGGGCGGCGCGCGGTGATGGAGCAGCTGGCGCCGTTGGGCCCGGTCTACCAGGCCGGCACGCTGTCGGGCAACCCTGTTGCCACTGCCTGCGGCCTGGCCACGCTGCGCGAAATCCAGAAACCCGGCTTCTACGAGGCGCTCGCCGCCAGCACGCGCCAGATGGTCGACGGGCTGGGCGCCGCCGCCAAAGCCGCGGGCGTGCCGATGGTCACCGACAGCGAAGGCGGAATGTTCGGCTTCTTCTTCGCGTCAAAACTGCCGCAGAACTACACCGAGGTGCTGGCCACCGACAAGGCGCGCTTCAACCAGTTCTTCCACGCGATGCTCGACCGCGGGGTGTACCTGGCACCCGCGTTGTATGAAGCCGGCTTCGTCAGTGCGGCGCACCGGCCTGAAGACATTGCAGCGACCGCCGCCGCCGCGGCACAAGCCTTGCAGTCCTGACGCCGACGACGCAAGCTTCCTGTCGGCGCACTGTGCCGGCGCCTTCGGCATCGGCACCTAGACCTTCGCGACTCCATGCACATCCACATCCTGGGCATCTGCGGCACCTTCATGGGCGGCCTGGCGGCCTTGGCGCGCGAGGCCGGGCACCGCGTGACCGGCTGCGACAGCGGCGTCTACCCACCGATGAGCGATCAGTTGCGCGCGCTCGGCATCGAGCTGATCGAAGGCTTTGGCGTCGATCAGCTGGCGCTGCGCCCCGATGTGTTCGTGGTCGGCAATGTGGTCGCGCGCGGCAACCCGCTGATCGAAGCGGTGCTCGATGCCGGTGCGCCGTACACCAGCGGCCCGCAGTGGCTCGCAGAACAGGTGCTGCAAGGCCGCCATGTGCTGGCCGTGGCCGGCACCCACGGCAAGACGACGACCACTGCAATGCTCGCCTGGATCCTGGACAAAGCCGGACTGGCGCCGGGTTTTCTGGTCGGCGGGGTGCCGCTGAATTTCGGCGTGTCCGCTCGGCTGGGATCGACAAGCCCGAACGCACCATTTGTCATCGAGGCCGACGAGTACGACACCGCTTTCTTCGACAAGCGCAGCAAGTTCGTCCACTACCGGGCGCGCACCGCGGTGCTCAACAACCTGGAGTTCGACCACGCCGACATCTTCGAGAACTTGGCGGCGATCGAACGGCAGTTCCACCACCTGGTGCGTACCGTGCCATCGCAAGGACGCCTGGTCGTCAATGCGCGCGACGAGGCATTGCAGCGCGTGCTCGGCGTCGGCTGCTGGAGCAACGTGGTGCGCTTTGGCGCACGCAAGGAAACGCCCGGTGCGTGGCGCACCCGCGGCGAGCCGCATGCCTTCGATGTGCTGCGCGGCAGCATGCGCCTCGCGCGCGTTGAGTGGGCGCTGGCCGGTGAACACAACCAGCTGAACGCGCTGGCGGCCATTGCTGCGGCCGATCACTTGGGCGTTGCAGCGGAGGTGGCGGCCCAGGCCTTGTCGACCTTCGAGAACGTGCGCCGCAGGCTGGAGCTGCGTGGCAGCGCGGCCGGCGTCAGTGTCTACGACGACTTCGCCCACCACCCGACCGCGATGCGCACCACGATCAACGGGCTGCGCCGCCAGATCGATGCACGCTGGAACCCCGCAACACAGACCCGGCCGCGCATCCTCGCGGTGTTCGAGCCGCGTTCGAACACGATGAAACAGGGCACGATGAAAGCGCAGTTGCCCTGGGCGCTGGAAGAAGCCGACCTGTCGTTCTGCCACAGCGGCGGCCTCGACTGGGATGCCGCACAGGCCTTGGCCCCGCTGGGCAATCTGGCCTCGGTCAGCGACTGCATCGACACGCTGGTCGCACGCGTGGTCGCCGCAGCGACGCCGGGCGACCATGTGCTGTGCATGAGCAACGGCGGCTTCGGCGGCGTGCACGATCTGTTGCTGCAGGCGCTGAAAGCCAAAGGCTGATCCGCGTGTGCAGACGGCGCGCTACGCTGGCGGCACGACGCGTCTGCTCGAAGGCGGCGACCCTGCGCTGAGTGACTTCGACGCATCGTTTGCCGCGGTGCGCGGCTTCGTGGGCCTGGAAGAACGTAGAACCTGATCACCAGTGGATCAGGATCATCACCACGGTGCCCCAGACCCAGACGTTGAACCAGAACAGCACGGCCGCGAACGCATAACGGCGAAACAGCCGGGCGCGCTTGAGCCACAGGTCGATGCCCGTGCCGATGAAGATCGCGAAAGACACCAGGCTGATGCCACCCAGCAGCGCGACGATCGAGCCCATCACCCAAGCGAAAACCACCATGTCGTCAGACTTTCAGTTCGCGGCAGCGGCCCGCAGTGCAAACAAACAGATCACCATGCCGGCGCCAGCTCGGCCAGCCCGGCGGGCGCCTGCGATTCATCGGCAAAGGTGACGATCTCGAACGCGTCTGGATCGGCCAGCACCGCGCGCACCAGCTTGCTGTTGAGCGCATGGCCCGACTTGAACGCGCTGTAGGCGCCGATCAGCGGGTGCCCGAACACATACAGGTCGCCTATCGCGTCAAGGATCTTGTGCTTGGCGAATTCGTCGCCGTAGCGGAGCCCGCCGCTGTTGAGCACCTTGTAGTCGTCCACCACCACCACGTTGTCGAGGCTGCCGCCCAGGCCCAGGCCGCGCGAACGCATCAACTCGACGTCCTTCGTGAAGCCGAAGGTTCTCGCCCGGGCGATCTCTCGCTTGTACTGGCCCGAGCCCATGTCGAACACCACGTGCTGGCCGGTCTGGTTGACGGCCGGGTGGTCGAAGGCAATCTCGAAGGTCAGCTTGTAGCCATCGAACGGTTCGAGCCGCGCCCATTTCAGGCTGGCGCCCTCGCCTTCACGCACCTCCACCGCCTTGCGCACGCGCAGAAAGCGCTTGGGTGCATCCTGCAACACGATGCCGGCGCTTTGCAGCAGGAACACGAACGACGCCGCAGAGCCATCGAGGATGGGCACCTCTTCTGCGGTGATGTCGACAATCAGGTTGTCGATGCCGAGGCCCGCACACGCCGACAGCAGGTGCTCCACGGTGTTGACCTTCGGCGCACCCGGGTCACCGCCTGGCGACAGTGCGGTGGCCATGCGGGTGTCGCACACCGAGCCGGGACGCACCGGAATGCCCACCGGCTGCGGCAGATCGACGCGCCGGAACACGACCCCACTGTCGGGCGGCGCCGGTCGCAAGGTCATTTCGACCCGTTGCCCACCGTGCACACCAACGCCGACCGCGCGGGTCAGGGATTTGAGGGTGCGCTGCGCCAACATGGGGTGATCATACGGACCGGATCAACGACGGACGCGGCATCCGGTGGGTGTCTGGGAATCCGCGCTGGCGTTCTTTTCGTTACCACTTCGCGGTGCCGTTCAATCCTCCGCATGTCCGGGCCTTGCTGGACGCGGGATATGTTTTATGCTTTCAGACAACCGTATCGGGCTTTCATCGAATCATCTGTCGTGCGCATGCTCCTGACCGCACTTGTGGTGTCCTGCATCAATGACGCACGATCGTCAGCGTGGTTGGCTGCGTCCACGGATTTCCTAGGTCCATTGCGCGGGCTTCTGTACCCCACGCTGTCGATGCGAACCGTTCAGCTGTTCAGCCTGCGTCAGCAAGAACTTGGCCTGAAAAAGGCGGACTTCTTCCACCATCTTCGGCACCAGTTCTATTTGTCCAAGCGCCTGTCCACCCGGCAGCGCCTCGAAGTCGCCCTGCACCATCACGACTATGAGTTCAGTCGCTATTCAGACGCTTACCGGGCGCAGGTGTACCGAAATTCGGGGTTGATCCTGTGGCAGGCGGACGTCGACGGCACGCATTTCTGCATTCGCCTGACCGCCAGCCGAGACTTGTCGTGGGAAGGGGATCTCAGCGTCGTTCTTCACGCCGATGGCGCGCGGCTGTGCACCATGTCGTTCACCTACGTCGACGCCAGTCTGTTCGGCGCCGGGTCGGGACCGATGATGTTCGTCACCCGCAATCAATCAGACCCCCACAGGCCCGAACAGCAGCTGTTTCGCCAGAGTTTCCGGCACTCCATGCCGCCTTATTTCTGCCTCGCCGCCGTCTTCGCCATTGCCCAGGCAAACGGCATGGACAGCATTGCAGCGGTTCGGCACCAGGCGCAGATCGCCTGCACCCCCGACAACGAGGCGGTGCTGAAAAACTCCTACGACGAGTTCTGGCGCGCCTTCCGGGCCACGGAACTCGATGCGCAATCGTTTGTGCTGCCCGTGCCGATGATGCTGACGCCCCTGTCGGAGATCAAGGCGAAACACCGTGGACGCGCCGTGGAGCGCCGCAAGGCATGGTCTGAAGTCAGCCTCAGCACCGGTGCGGTGATGGCCGAGCTTCGGACTGCATCCTCCGAGAGTCCCGGCGTTTCCAGCTGACGACGGGCCCGGTCTTCGCGGCCCGCTCTGCGTTCAATCGGCTTGCTTGCGCAGGAAAGCCGGGATCTCGATCTCGTCCATGCCATTGCTGGCCAGCGCGTCCACCTTGGCCGCGGCCGTGCGGGTGCGCCAGACGCTCGGCGTGTTCATCCCGCCGTAGTCGGGGCCGGCCGGGGTGCCCATCATCGCGCCCACCGTGTGGCCGACCGCGTTGCTCAGAATCGGCAGGTCGTCCGTGCCGGTGCGCCGCATGGGCGCGCTGTGCACCACCTTGATCGGCTCGTGCTGGCGGCGCGCCGGGCTCAGGCCGGTGGCGATCACCGTCACGCGCAGCTGGTCGCCCAGGCTTTCGTCATAGACGGTGCCGAAGATCACATGTGCATCCTCGGCCGCATAACGGCGGATGGTGTTCATCGCGTTCTTGCTTTCCGACAGCTTCAGCGTGCTGCGGTTGGCAGCGATCAGCACCAGCACGCCCTTGGCGCCCGACAGGTCGATGCCTTCGAGCAACGGGCAGGCCACCGCCGCATCGGCCGCCTTGGTCGCGCGGTCGGGGCCGCCGGCCTGGGCCGTGCCCATCATCGCCTTGCCTGGCTCGCTCATCACCGTCTTCACGTCTTCGAAGTCGACGTTGACCATGCCGTGCATGTGAATGATGTCGCTGATGCCGCCGACCGCGTTCTTCAGCACGTCGTTGGCCTCGGCGAACGCCTGGTCCTGCGTGATGTCGTCACCCAGCACCTCGAGCAGCTTCTCGTTGAGCACGACGATCAGCGAGTCGACGTTGGCTTCGAGTTCGGCCAGACCGACATCGGCCATCTTCATGCGGCGGTTGCCCTCGAAGTCGAAGGGCTTGGTCACCACGCCGACGGTGAGGATGCCCATCTCCTTCGCGATGCGGGCAATCACCGGCGCCGCGCCGGTGCCGGTGCCACCCCCCATGCCCGCCGTGATGAACAACATGTTCGAGCCGCTGATGGCAGTGCGAATGCGTTCTTCGGCCTCCAGCGCCGCCGCCTTGCCGACATCGGGCTTGGCACCGGCGCCGAGGCCGCTGCTGCCGAGCTGGATCAGCTGGTGCGCACCGGAGCGGTTGAGCGCTTGCGCATCGGTGTTGGCACAGACGAACTCCACGCCTTGCACGCCCTGCGTGATCATGTGCTCGACGGCGTTGCCGCCGCCGCCGCCGACGCCGATCACCTTGATTTGCGTGCCGAGGTCAAATTCTTCGATCATTTCGATGGCCATGTGGTTCTCCAGTGCTGTGGTGCAGTTGCCGTTGAGGGGTTCAGTTTTTTGGGTCTAGCCGGGTCTTCGTTGTTCGCTGCAGTGATCCGGGCCGAGGCCGTTGTCCGCAGTCTTCGTTTTCAGGAAACCAGGGGGTGCGCGGGGGTGCCCGCAGGGCGCCGCGCGGATGTTGTGGTCGGTGCTCGGGGTCATGGTGGTCAACTCAAAAATTGCCGAGGAACCAGTCGCGGGCACGGCCGAGCACCGTCTTCACCGAGCCGGCTTGCTGCGCCGCGCGCAGGCCGCGCGAACGCGCCAGCCGGCCTTCTTCGAGCAGGCCCATCACGGTCGCCGAGCGGGTGTTGGCCATCATGTCGTGCAGCGCGCCGTGGTACAGCGGGATGCCCTTGCGCACCGGTTTCAGGAAGATGTCCTCGCCGAGCTCGACCATGCCCGGCATCACCGCCGCGCCGCCGCAGATCACGATGCCCGAGGACAACAGCTCCTCGTAACCAGACTCGCGGATCACCTGGTGCACCAGCGAATAGATCTCTTCGATGCGCGGCTCGATCACACCGGCCAGCGCCTGGCGGCTCAGCATGCGCGGCGGGCGGTCGCCGAGGCCGGGCACTTCGAGCTGGTCGCTCGGGTCGGCCAGCAGCTGCTTGGCCACGCCGTATTCGACCTTGATCTCTTCCGCGTCCTTGGTCGGCGTGCGCAGCGCCATCGCGATGTCGCTCGTGATCAGGTCACCGGCGATCGGGATCACCGCGGTGTGGCGGATCGCACCGCCGGTGAAGATCGCCACGTCGGTGGTGCCAGCACCGATGTCGACGAGGGCCACACCCAGGTCCTTCTCGTCTTCGGTCAGCACCGCATGGCTGCTGGCGCTGGGGTTGAGCACCAGCATGTCGACCTCGAGGCCGCAGCGGCGCACGCACTTGATGATGTTCTCGGCCGCGCTTTGTGCGCCGGTGACGATGTGCACCTTGACTTCGAGCCGGCCGCCGCTCATGCCGATCGGCTCCTTGACCTCGTGGCCGTCGATGACGAACTCCTGCGGTTCAACGAGCAGCAGACGCTGGTCGTTCGGGATGTTGATCGCCTTCGCGGTCTCGACGACGCGAGCCACATCGACCGGCGTCACTTCCTTGTCGCGCACGATCACCATGCCGGTGCTGTTCTGGCCGCGGATGTGGCTGCCGGTGATGCCGGTGTAGACGTGCGTGATCTTGCAGTCGGCCATCATCTCGGCTTCTTTCAGCGCCTGCTGGATGCTCTGCACGGTCGCGTCGATGTTCACGACCACACCGCGCTTGAGCCCGTGCGCCGGCGCGCTGCCGAGACCGGCCACGCGCAACTCGCCGTCGGGCAGCATCTCGGCCACGACCACCATCACCTTTGCGGTGCCGATGTCGAGCCCGACCACCAGATCTTTCAGTTCCTTGGCCATCCGTTCCTCTCGCTCAATTCCTGTTCACAGGGCCGGGGGCGGCCACCGTCGTGATGCCCCGCAGCCGCAAGGCATAACCGTCACGGTGGCGCAGGTCGGCATAGACCACCGGCGCCTGAAACTGCTGCGTCATCTGCGTCACCGTGGCGACAAAACGATCGGCGCGCGCCAGCACCTCGTCATCGCGGCCCCGGCCGAGTTGGACCGTGGCGCCGCTGTCGAGCTCGATCGCCCACGACGCACGGCCCGACAGCCGCAGCGTGTCGATGTGGCTGCCCAGCCGGCCAAACACCGGCTGCAGGCGCGTCAGCATGCCCAGCATCGCAGCCGAGCTGCCGGCGGGCCCTTCGAGCGTGGGCAGGCTGTCGCCTTCCACATCGCCGACATTCGCCTCGAACACCTCGCCCTGCGTGTTGACGAGCTGCTCGGCCGTGCCGTTGTCGTCGGCCTCACGCCACAGCGCGACCGGCCGGTGCTCTTCCAGCCGCACTGCAAGCCGGTTCGGCCACACGCGTTGCACCACCGCCTGGCGCACCCAAGGCACCGTTTCGAAGGCGCGGCGCGCGGCCTGCAGGTCGATGGTGAAGAAGTTGCCGCGCAGCTGCGGCACCGCGTTGACGCGGATCGTCGCCACACTGTTGCGCTTCAGGTCGCCGTCGATGTGGATCGCACGCAGCGCGAACACCGGCTGGCGGGTCAGCAGGTGCAGCGCCAGCACGGCGAGCACCAGCGCCGCCAGCGCATACAAGCCGTTCGCGGTCAAGCGCATCCAGCGCACATCGGCCGGCAGCGCGTCGCGGGTGGGCCGCGCGGCGGTCGGTGGGCGAATGAAGGTGGTGCTGGCCATCGTTCGGTACGGCGGGTCAGGTCGCAGGGGCCGAGGTCGCCAACACCACCGCAGGCTGCACGTCGAGGCGCGCCTGGCTGGCGATCAGCAAGCACAGCTGCGGGTAGTCCATGCCCATCGCGCGCGCCGACATCGGCACCAGCGAATGCGTCGTCATGCCGGGCGAGGTGTTCATCTCCAGCAGGAAGGGCTGGTGGTCGGACGCGCGGATCATCAGGTCGGCACGTCCCCAGCCGCGGCAGCCGAGCGCACGGTACGACGCCACCGCCAGGCGCTGGATCTCGCGTTCCTCGGCCTCGGGCAGTCCACTCGGGCACAGGTACTGGACGACATCGGTGAAGTACTTGTTCTGGTAGTCGTAGGCGCCGTCGGGCGCGCGGATGCGGATCACCGGCAGCGCGTGCGCGTTGGCGCCTTCGCCCAGCACCGGGCAAGTGACTTCTTCACCGGTGATGAATTCCTCGCACAGC
>JANMXL010000204.1:0-5983 GCA_031380885.1 Burkholderiales bacterium
TATGCGGCGGGTGAGACCTACCTGCCCGACGGCATGCAAGAGCCCGCTTGGTATCAACCGGTCCCCCGAGGGCTGGAAGCCAAGATCGCGGACAAGCTGGCGTTTCTGCGCCAGCTTGACGAGGCCGCGAAGAAGCCCTGAATCGCCTCAGGCGGTGGTCGCCCGGGCAACCCAGGCCCGCCTGACCGCACGCGCGGGAATCAACGTTGGGCGTTGCCAAACCGCATGAGCCGGTTCTGCCTGAGCCATCAGCTGGTCGCGCAAGCGCACCAAGTGTTGCGGCTCGCTGAGCAGCCGCATCTGGTCAACCACGCTCAGGCTGTCGATGTCGTGAGCAGCGCGCAGGCGACTCACTTGTTGCCGCCGAGCACGACCGCGCTGGCCCCACATCGTGCTGCGCGATCCCATGGCCTTTTGCACCACGTCGAACAGCCACGGGTTCTCAAGCGCGTCGCGCCAGTTCGTGTAGCGGCCGGGCTGACGCGCGTTCTGCCGTGCATACGACACGGCTTCGAGCAGCACGGTCGGTGTGCGTGTCTCTTCGGGCGTGACCAGCAAGCCGAGTCGGCGCACCCGCTCGCCCAGCCCGGCGCGGCTGGTCAGCACGGCCAGCGGCACCGCCAGCAGCAGCGGCACGCCGACTGGCGCCAACCACAGCAGCGTTGCCGGTTCCATCGCGAGTGCCGCGGCGCCGAGTGCCAGCATCACCACGCCCAGCAAGGCGAAGCGGTTCGAAGCATCGGCCCAGCCGATGTCGTTCGCCTCGCGCGGGGGCGATTTCCAGTCCAGCTTCAGGCCGCTGAGCGCGACGACGACAAACAGCGTGTGCGCGACCATCCGCAGCGGCGCCTGCAGCACCGAAAGCAGGCCTTCCAACAGTGCGCCGCGCACCAGGGCGGCGGTGCCGCCATACAGCGCCTGCTCACGCCGCAGCACGATGGTGGCGACGCCGAGGGCGCGCGGCATCACCAGCATCGCCAGCGTGCCGGCCCACAGCGCCATGATCTCGACCGGCACCCCGGCGTCGGCGCTGAACGCCGGGTGGCCGCCGAACAGCCACAGCGCCACCCCGAGCAGCACATAGGCCAGCCACAGCGGTGCCGACAGGTAGGCCAGCGCGCCGGTGACCAGCATCGCGCGGTGCACGCCGTGCAGGCCGGGTTCGGTCAGCAGCCGGGCGTTCTGCAGATTGCCCTGGCACCAGCGACGGTCGCGTTGCAACTCTTCGAGCAGGTTCGGCGGCTGTTGCTCGTAGCTGCCTTCGAGGTCGTTGACCAGCCACACGTGGTAGCCGGCGCGGCGCATCAGCGCGGCTTCGACGAAATCGTGCGACAGGATGTGGCCGCTCAGGCCACCGCGACCCGGCAGCGCTGCGAGGGCGCAATGCGCCATGAAAGGTGCCACGCGCAGGATCGCGTTGTGGCCCCAGTAATGCGACTCGCCGAGTTGCCAATACTGCATGCCGGCACTGAACAAGCGACCAGTCACATGGCCGGCGAACTGCTGGGCGCGCGCGTGGATCGTCGACAGGCCGCTCGCCTGCGGCGCCGTCTGGATGATGCCGGCGTCGGGGTGGGCTTCCATCAAACGAACCAGGCTCAGCAAGCAATCGCCGGTCATCACGCTGTCGGCATCGAGCACCACCATGTAGCGGTAGTTGTTGCCCCAGCGGCGGCAGAAGTCAGCCACATTGCCCGACTTGCGCTGCGTGCGGCGCTGGCGCCAGCGGTAGTGGATGCGGGTGCCCGCTCGGTTGTCGGTACCCAGCGCATCGCGCAACTCGGCCCAGGCGGCCAGCTCGGCGGTGCGGATGGCCGGGTCGCTGGTGTCGGACAGCAAGTACACATCGAACAGTCGCGCGCCGCCGGCGGCGATCAGCGATTCGACCGTGGCACGCAGCCCAGCGAACACGGTGGACACCTGCTCGTTGCAGATCGGCATGATCAGCGCCGTGCGCGCATCGGCGGCAATCGGCCGGTGCGCGACCGAGCGGCTCGACAGCGCGTGCGGGTCGCCGCGCCACTGCACCCAGAAACCCATCATCGCCGTGTAGAAGCCGGCCGACACCCAGCCGAACAGGATCGAGAACAGCGCGATTTGTGCACTGCGCAACCACTCGCTGTCGTAGCCCGGCAGCACCTGATCCAGCATCGCGGTGGCGCTGACCACCGACAGCACGATCAGCGCCAGCAGCGTGCGGCGACGCTGCGCTGCAGCTTGCCTCCAGGCGGCAGTGACGGTGGCATCAGCCGGTGCCGGAGCGGCGTCATCGAAGCGCAGGCGCTGTGGCGCATTGCCGCCCGCCAGGCGTGTCGCCAACCCAATCCACCCGTCCAGCACGCCACCGAAAAACCCGCGCCAGGGCCGCGCGGTCATCGATCCGCGATTGATCGGCGGCATGCTGGCGCCGGTGTTCGGTTTCGCGGTGGGTGCGGGGGCGGCCGCGCCGGTGCTGGCCTCGCTCCAGGAACGGTTCAGACGGTTGACATGACGGTGATTCATCGGGCGCTCGAAGGGACGATGAGACCCACAGCGCAACGTGCATGCCAGTGTCTAAAGTCCGTTATGAATCAAGCACTTGAGCGAGAAATTCCGCTTGCCGTCGGCGGATTGCGGGTTTCCACTGTCTTCAGCCCTGCTTTTTGTCCCGGTTCAGCGACAAGCGATCACCCTGAAACCAGCAAGTCGTTGATTTTCAAAGACTAAACACTGTCGCTGCGCGGCGACAGCGTTGGTGGGGGTGCCGCCTCGCCCGGCCCATCGGGCCGCCCCTCGTTGCGGAACAAACCCGGCGTCAGGCCATGCTTCTGCAGCAGCCGGTAGAACTCGGTTCGGTTGCGATCGGCCAGCCGGGCGGCATCGGCCACATTGCCGTCGGTCAGCTTCAGCAGCCCGACCAGGTAGTCGCGCTCGAAGCGCTCGCGCGCCTGCGCGAAGCTCAGCACCTCGACGCTGGGCACGCGCAGCGCGCGCTGCACCAGCGCCAGCGGCACGAGTGGGGTGGTGGTCAGCGCGCAGACCTGCTCGACCACGTTGTGCAACTGGCGCACATTGCCGGGCCAGGGCGCGGCGGTCAGTGCCTTCAGCGCTTCGGGTGCGAAGCCGTTCAGGCGTTTGCCGTACTTCTCGCTCAGCTTGGACAGGAAATGGTTGGCCAGCAGCGGGATGTCCTCGCGCCGCGCACCGAGCGCCGGCAGCGTCAGCGCGACCACGTTCAGCCGGTAGTACAGGTCTTCGCGGAACTGGCCCTGCGCCATCGCCGCATCCAGGTCGCGGTGGGTGGCCGACAGGATGCGCACATCGATCGGCAGCGACTGGCTCGCACCGACCGGCCGCACCGAGCGTTCCTGCAGCACGCGCAGCAGCTTCACCTGCAGCGCAGGCGGCATGTCGCCGATCTCGTCGAGGAACAGGCTGCCGCCGTCGGCCGCCTGGAACAGCCCGCGGTGGTTGGCGACCGCACCAGTGAACGAGCCCTTGACGTGGCCGAACAGTTCCGATTCGAGCAACGCTTCGGGGATGGCGCTGCAGTTGACCGCCACAAAGGGCTGCGCAGCGCGCGGGCTGGCGCGGTGGATCGCCTGCGCCAGCAGCTCCTTGCCGCTGCCGCTTTCGCCGCAGATCAGCACGCTGGCATCCGACGCGGCCACCATCTTCGCTTCGGCCAGCAGTTCGGCCATCACCGCCGAGCGGCTGACGATGGGCGCGCGCCAGGCCTCGTCGGCGCCGATGGGGTGGGCCGTCGGCGCGCCGAGCGCCAGCGCCTGGGCGATCTTGTCGAGCAGGGCCTTGCCGTCGAAGGGCTTGGTCAGGTAGGTGAACACACCGCGGGCGGTGGCCTCGACCGCGTCGGGGATGGTGCCGTGCGCGGTCAGCAGGATCACCGGCAAGGCAGGGTGCCGCTTGCGGATCTCGTCGAACAGCGCGAGGCCGTCGCGGCCCGGCAACTGCACGTCACTGACCACCAGCTGCGGCCGTGAGGCTTCCAGGTGCGCCAGCGCTTCCTCGGCCGAGCCGACGCCGGTCACGTGGTAGCCGGCCGCCGTCAAGCGCATCGACAGCAGCTGCAGCAGGTCGGCATCGTCATCGACGACCAGCAGCTTGGCGCTCACTGGGGCACCCTTCGCCCTTCGGCCGTTCCCGCCGAGCGGGAATGAGCCCCTTCGGACGGCCGTGCGGCGCTCATGACGGCGCCTTGCGCGCAACGGCCTTGGCGCGCGGCGCCGAGGCAGGCGACGCGTTGGCAGCGCCGTTGACCACGGTTCCCGGCGCGGCCGACGAGATCGGCCGCGGCGCCAGGCTGCGCTCGATCGCCTTCAACGCTTCCAGCTTCTCGTTGAGTTGCTTCACATCGCGCTGGCTGTCGCGCAGCTCCTGGTTGCGGCGGTCGAGCAGGTCTTCGAGACGGCGCAGCTCCAGCAGGCGCGCCAGCAGCAATCGGGCGATCGGCTGCCAGGCTTCCGATGCCGGTGTGGCGCCCTTGGCCAGCGGTTCAATCAGGGCGATCGCGCGGTTCTGCTCGCCGCCATTGCGCGTCAGCAGCAGTGCCATCGCGAGATCGATCGAGGTGTCCGGCGCCGGCGGCAGGGCGCTCAGGCGCGCGATTTCCAGCGCGAGCTCGTTGAGTGGCAGCGCACGCAGTTGCTCGTGAACGGCCAGCGCGCGTCGTGAGGCCAGGTCTGTGGCCGTCGCAGCGTCAATCGGTTCGCGGGGAGGCGTCGGCGGGGCGACCACCACCGGTGGCGTGTGGGCGACCACGGCGGGCGCTGGCGCGACCACTGGCGCCGGCTCGCGCCGCAACACCGAGCAGCCCGACAGGCCGACCTCCACGCCGATCGCTGCAGCGACCAGGAACACACCGGCCAGCGGCCGCCGCACACGCTGCCGCGGGGCAGTTTCAACGCACAAGGACATGGGGCAATTCAATCCGGAAATGGGCGCCCGACGTCGATGTTTCGTCGGGCATCAACAGGTCGATCTGACCATCGTGCGCGCGCACCAGTTCCTGCACGATCGACAGGCCGATGCCGCTGCCGCGCGGTGCGTCAGGCGGTTGGCGTTCGCCGCGGAAAAAGGGTTCGAACACGCGCGCCCGGTCGGCTGCTGCGACGCCGGGGCCTTCGTCAGTGACGTCGATGCGCGCCCGGCCCGGCCATTGCGACACCTCGAACACGACGCGTCCGCCGACCGGGCTGAAGCGGATCGCGTTCGACAGCAGGTTGCCCAAGGCGGTGCCCAGCTTCTCCGCATCGACTTCCGCCTGCAGCGGCCAGCCGGTCACGCTGACCTTCAGCTTGCGCGCCTGCCATTGCAGCTTCTGCATCTCGACCTGCTCGGCGATCAGGCCCGTCAACTCGACCGGCCGGCGCACCAGCCGGCGCGCGTCGAAGGCCGCGGTGTTGAAGCGCAGCAGGTCCTCGATCTGGCCCTGCAACACGGCGGTGTTCTGCCGCAGGATGCGTGCGACCTCGCGCTGCGGCTCGTTCAGCGGGCCGGTGACGCCGTCTTCCAGGAGCGCGACGCCTTCACGCAGCGCGGCCAGCGGCGTCTTCAATTCATGCGACACATGGCGCAGGAAGCGCGCCTTGTCGGCGTCGAGCTCGGCCAGCCGCAGCCGCAGCCATTCGAGGCGGCGGCCGAGCTGGCGCACGTCGGCCGGGCCGCGCATGTCGATCGCCTGGTCGAGACGGTTCTCGCCCAGCCCGACGATCGCGGCCTCCAGCCGCTTCAGCGGGCGCGCCAGCCAGATACCGAAGGCCAGCGCCAGCCCCACCGCCACCGCAATCGCCGCGATGATCTGTCGGGCCAGCTCGCTGCGGCCTGACTCCAGCCGCTCCAGCAGCGCCGCGTTGCGCGACTCGGTGGCCAGTCGCACCTGCTCGGCCAGGTCGATGTTGATCTGACCCAGTTCGCGGAAGGCCGAAGTCAGCGTCTGTTCACGGTCGCGCAGCGAATCGGCATCGCCGCTGAGCTGCTGGCGCAG
>JANMXL010000272.1:0-12702 GCA_031380885.1 Burkholderiales bacterium
CGCTGAGGCCGCCCTTGACCATCGCGATGCCAGTGACCAGCCCCCAGGCGCCGATGCCGACTGCCAGGCTGCGCATCTCGCGCACGCCGCGGCGGAAGTCGGGGTCGCGCAGCAGCGACCGGAGGGCGGAAATCATGGAACGATTGTGTGGGCTCGCGTGGCGCCCGCATGCCGATGCGGCGCGATGGCCCGAGGCCCGGCGTTGTGATGCGCGGCCGCCGTCGGCGCGCGCCTGGCGTCTCAGTGGGGCGCCGGCTCCTTGACGTCCTTCGGTGCATCGGCCGTGTGGGTCTCGGCCTCAGAGGCCTGCGCTTCGGCCGGCTTGCTGCCGACGCTGGCCGCCGGGTTCGCGAGCTGCGGCGACACCGGATCGATCTTGTTCTCGCGCATGTAGTCGTTCATGTCACGCCAGCCGCCGAAGATCGCTGCCTTGTCAGCCTTCTTGTTCAGCGAGTAGCAATCCTCGATGGCCCGGCCAGCGTGGCGACAGGCGCTGCCGATGGCCGCGCCTTCGGCAGTGCGCGCGGCGGCGATCTTCTCGGGCGATTCGATGCCCAGCTGGTCGCAACCGGCCAGCGTCAACGCGACAAGGGCAATCAGGGCAGACAGGACAGGGCGCAGCATGGCGAACTCGGCAGGGCGAAGACACTCTTCGGGGCTGATCGTGGTATCGACCCGGCGCGCCGCGACTTGAGCGAAAACTGGCGGGTGTTTCGCTGCAGTTTCAACGCCTGCAGTCACCGATGACAAAATGCGAACTGCCGTCGCGGCACAGCCCCGATGATCAATTGTTTACCCCACGCTGCCGTGTCCCCACACCCCCACATCGACTTCGCTTCCGAGACGCCGGCGCCCCGCAGCGTCGCCGCTGCGGACGCGTCGCAGCCGATGGATGTCATCTTTATCGAGGGCTACACCGGGCAGACGGTGATCGGCATCCACGACACGGAGCTGCACCGCCCGCAAACGATCGTTGTGGATGTGCATGCCGGACTGCCGCGCGCCAAAGCCTGCGAGACCGACTGCATCGCCGACACCATCGACTATGGCGGTGTGCATGAGCGGCTGCACGCCCTGTACCGCGACCACCAACTGACACTGCTGGAATCGTTCGCCGAGGCGATCGCCGACATGCTGATCGTCGATTTCGGCGCCGCCTGGGTGCGCGTGAAGGTGGTCAAGCCGAAGAAGTTTCCCGATGTCGACGCGGTGGGCGTCGTCATCGAGCGGCGCGCGCGCGGCTGAGCGCTCAGGGCGCCGCGTACGGGTGCGGCGTCGAGCCCTTTTTCGCGACCACCTCGGCGGCCGTCGGTGAGCCGGTGACGGCGCGCTGAATGGCTTGCTTGGTCGCCAGGTAGTTGTGGTCCAGGATCTTCTGGTCGTCTTCTGCCAGCCAGTGGATGAACACACTGACGCAGATGAACAGGTTGTCGGCTTCGATCAACGGGATCGTGCCGTCCTCGACCGAGTCGGCCACCGCCATCGCGATGCCGCGCTGCGCCGGGCCGAACATCTGCACCGCCTGCTTCGCGCCCTTGATCGTGACCTTGTTGAACATCACCGTGGCCGGCTTGGTCAGCAGGTTGGGCGCGATCACGGCCAGCATCGAGGTGAAACCATCCTTGTTGTTGACCAGCGCGTTGGCAAACGCGGTTTCGGCCGCGCTGCCGCGGGGGCCGATGAGCAGGTCGATGTGCGCCACTTCGTTGCCATCGCCGACCATCGATTCGCCCACCATCAAGCGGTCGATCTTTGCCATGAGTTTCAATCCCGGGAAAACAAATCGAGGTGGCATGGGCGGGTGATCGCCCTGCCCGCACAGAACCTTATCACCAACCCCAGCCCGGCAGACCGCCCCGACATTCGACAAGCCCCATGCCCCGCTTCGCCGCCAACCTGACGCGCGCCGGCACCTCGGCCGGGTTGAACTCCCTGCACCGACCAGAATCCAGCCCTCTGGAGGTAAAAAAATGAAAGGCCTGGATGAGTTCATCGGCAGTTGACCAACGACCCGCTTGGCGGCCAAACACGCCACCGACTGCGGCCGCCATGTGCCGGTGGATCGTGGCCCTGATCGCCGCGTTCATCGGCACCTTGGCGGCGGCACAGCCGGTGAAGACCGAACACGTCACCGCCGAGCTGGTGGCCGAGCGCAGCGCGGTGCAGCCCGGCGTGCCCCTGCGCATCGGCCTGCGTCTGCAGCACATCCCGCACTGGCACACCTACTGGCGCAACCCCGGCGATTCCGGCCTGTCCACCACGCTGAGCTGGACGCTGCCCGTCGGCAGCCATGCGGGTGAGATCGACTGGCCAGCGCCGAAGCGGCTGCCGATCGGCCCGCTGGTCAACTACGGCTACGAAGGCGAGCTGCTGCTGCCGCTGATCTACACCCCACCAGCCGATGCGCGGCCCGGCAGCACGCTGAGCCTGCAGGCGAAGGCGACCTGGCTGGTCTGTCGCGATGTCTGCATCCCCGAAAGCGCGACGCTGGCGCTGCAACTTCCGGTCGTGGGTGGCGCAGCCTCAGCCGATGCCGTCACGCCCGGCAGCACGGAGTACACCGCACTGTTCGAGCGCACCGCAGGCGAGCAGGCGACGCCGCTTGTCGGTTGGGCGGTCGATGCGCAGCAGGCCGGGCGCGAGCTGTTGGTCACCTATTCAAAAGCCCGCGACCCCACCACCCCGCGACCGGCGCTGCAGTGGTTTCCGTACGCCGCGCAATTGATCGAGCCGGCGAAGCACGAGGTGTTTCGCACCGACAGCGGTTATGCGGTCAAGCTGCGCTTGCTCGACGGCGTGGCCGCGCCGCCGTCGTTGTCCGGCATCGTGGTGGCGCAAGGCGTCACGGCGCCTGGCGCGCCCACGGTCTGGGGCAACGCGCAGCGGTCGGCCGAGTTCGACACGCCGGTGAGGTCGGTCGCCGCGTTGGTGTGGCCGACCGGCGCGAAGGCACTGGTGGACACGGATGCAAGCGCTGCGACACCCGAGACGCTCGGTGGCCGCGCCAACCTGGGCTGGGCCACGGCGCTGCTGCTCGCCTTCGTCGGTGGCATGGTGCTGAACCTGATGCCCTGCGTGTTCCCGGTGCTGTCGATCAAGCTGTTGAGCCTGGCCAAGCACGGCGGTGACCACCACCCGCCAACCGCCGCAGCGCTGCGCACGCATGCGCTGGCCTACGGTGCTGGCGTCGTGCTGAGTTTCCTGGCGCTGGCGGCGCTGCTGCTGGCCCTGCGCGCTGCCGGCAGTGCGATTGGCTGGGGCTTCCAGTTGCAAGAGCCCGGTGTCGTGTTCGTGCTGGCGCTGCTGTTCTTTGTGCTCGGCCTGAACCTGATGGGCGCGTTCGAGTTCGGCGGCCTGTTGCCGCAGGGCCTGGCCGCGTGGCGCGACCGTCGGCCGGCGGTCGATGCGCTGGCGTCGGGCGTGCTTGCGGTGGTGGCCGCCAGCCCGTGCACCGCACCGTTCATGGGGGCTGCGCTCGGCTATGCGATCACGCAGTCGCCAGCCGTTGGCCTCAGCGTGTTCGGCGCGCTCGGCCTCGGCATGGCGCTGCCGTATGCGCTGCTGGTGCTGATGCCGGGCTGGCGTTCACGGCTGCCGCGACCGGGCGCGTGGATGCTGCGGCTGAAGCAGGCGCTGGCGTTCCCGATGTTTCTGACAGTCGTCTGGCTGGTCTGGGTGCTCGGCCAGCAAACCGGCATCGACGGTGCGGCAAAGGCACTGATCGCGCTGGTCGTGATGGCATTCGCGATCTGGGTCGCCGGCGGGCGCAGCAGCAGCGGCGCAACTGGCGACGGCCGGCCGCTGGCGCGTCGCGCGATCGGGGGTCTGATGCTGGCCGCTGCGCTGGCCTGGAGCTGGCCCGGCGCGGCCCTCAGCGGCAGCGCTGCTGCCGCCCCCACCGCAGTGCCTGGGTCGCCTGACGCAGCCTGGGCGCCCTACGACGAGACGGTGATTGCTGAGCGGCTCGCCGCCGGCCAGCCGGTGTTCGTCGACTTCACCGCGGCGTGGTGCGTCAGTTGCCAGGTCAACAAGCGGTTGGTGCTGCACACCGACGCCACGATGCAGGCGTTCGCGCGGGCCAACGTGGCGCTGATGCGCGCCGACTGGACGCAGCGCGACGCCCGCATCACCGCGGCGCTGGCCCGTTTGGGTCGCAATGGCGTGCCGGTGTACGTGCTGCTGCGCCCCGGCCGCGAGCCGCTGCTGCTGCCCGAGATCCTGACTGCCCAGCTGGTGCGCGACGCACTCGCCACCCTGTGAGTGCGGGCCACGGCGCTGCAACCCTGCGCGAGCCGATGCTGGTGCGCTGGCTGAAGCGCAGGGCCGTGGCCGCCGCGGTGGCGTCGGCCTGCGCGATGGTCACGGTGGGCGGGTTGGCCGCCGACATCGCCGCGCCGTCAGCGTCGGTGCTGAAGGTCAGTGACGCGGCCTTAGCCTCTGCGGGTGATCCTGCGAGTGACGCCGCCTTTGACGCCTCCGGCCGGTCGATCGATATCGCCGCGCTGGCCGAGCGCCTGCGCCCCGCGCGCTATGTGCTGCTGGGCGAAATCCACGACGACGCCGCGCAGCACCGGCTGCGTGCCGCCTTGCTGCGCGGGCTGCTGGCCGATGGCCGGCCGACCTGGGTCGTGTTCGAGCAGATCGACCGCCAGCACAACGCCGCGGTCGCCGCCGCGCCGCGCGACACCGAGGCGGTGGTCAGTGCCGGTCAACTCGACAAGAAAGGCTGGCGCTGGCCGCTGCACAGCCCGCTGTTCGATGCGGCGCTGGCCGGTGGCGCCAGCGTGGTCGGTGGCAACCTGAGCCGCGCCGAAGCCAGCAGTGTGGTGCGAGGTGGCGTGGCGCAGGCGCCAGTGGACTTGCAGCGCTGGCTGGCCGCGCCCGATGCCGCTGGCGCCGCACTGCCATCGACCTGGACAGCCGCCCAGGACGCCGAACTGCGCTACCAGGTCGATGCCGGCCACTGCGGCGCGCTGCCGCCGCCGATGATCCCGCCGATGGCTCTGGCGCAGCGGGCCCGTGACGCGGCGCTGGCGATGGCGATGACTGCCGCACCGCCCGGCGTGCGAGTGGTGCTGATCGCCGGCAACGGCCATGTGCGGCGCGACATCGGCGTGCCGCACTACCTGGCGACGGCGCCCGCCGAAGGCATCGTCAGCATTGCTTTCCTCGAACGCGGCGGCGACGGGGTGATGGTCGCCGACGGCCCGTATGACCAGGCCTGGTTCACCACACCGGTCGAGCGACCCGATCCGTGTGCATCGTTCCATCCGCCCGGTGTGGCCCGGTAGCCGGCGTCACAATTCAACTCGAAAGTACCTTGTTCCCTCCGTCGGAGACCCCCAGATGCCCAAGTCGTGTGTCCAGCTGACGAATCAGGTCGACGCCCTGCGCGATCAGGCGGAAAGCGCCAAACGCGACGAAGTCGCTGGAGTCGTCGTGCGCATCAAGAAAGCCATCGCGATTTACCGCCTGACTGTCGGCAAACCGCTCACCGACCTCAGCGACTGAGCCCGCGATGAGCAGCCCCCGTGTTCTGGTCATTGTCGGCAGCGCCCGCCACGGGTCGCTGAATCAGCAGCTGGGGGCGGTGGCGGCGCGCGAGCTCGAACGGGCCGGTGCGGCGGTCACGCCGGTCGACCTGCGCGCGCTGGCGCTGCCGGTCTACGACGCCGACATCGAGGCGCGCGGCATGCCCGAGGGCGCGCGCACCTTGCGGCGGCTGTTTGCCGACCACGAGGCGCTGCTGCTGGTCTCGCCCGAGTACAACGGCTTTCCGACGCCGCTGCTGATCAACGCGCTTGACTGGGCCTCGCGCCCGGTGGCCGAAGACGGTCTGCCGTCGGGCCCGGCCGCCATGAGCGGCACCGTCGCTGGCCTGCTCAGCGCCTCACCCGGCGCCTTCGGTGGCATGCGCAGCCTGCTGTTCACCCGCCAGTTCCTGCAGATGAACCTGGGCATGCTGATCGTGCCCGAGCAGTTCGGCCTGGGCTTGGCCGACAAGGCCTTCGATTCCGCCGGCGCGCTGGTCGATGCGAAGGCCCACGCCGCGGTGGTCAAGGTGGTGCAGTCGGTGCTGCGAACGGCGGCAGCGATGAACCCGCTGCGCTAGGCCGATGCCATGTCGGCCTCGCAGACCACCGCGTCGCCGATCCGCAGCATCCCGCCGACTTGCACCCGCGCCGTCAACCCGCCGTGCCCGCGCATCGCGTTGTAGCCACCGGGGCCGAGCAGTTCCTCCATCCGTGAACAAGGCTCGCACGGCCCGGTGATCTCCAGCACCACGTCGGCGCCGATGCGCAGCCGCAGCGCTTGGTCCTTGAACAGGCTGCGCGCGGCCAGCAGGTTCAGCCCTGACACGATGAGGTTGCGCCTGAGGCCCAGCGCATCGATCTCGGCCACCGCAGCCAGTGCGGCGATCACCGGCAGGTGTTCGGCCTGGATCAGCGTGACTTGCCGCTTGCCGCCGCCGCCCGGCCCGATGGCACGCTGCGCGTGGCGATCGCCGTCCAGGCCCTGCCCTGCGAGCGCCACGACCGAGGCGACCGACACCGAAGGCACCCGCCGCGCCGGGCGCAAGGCGATCAGTTCCACGCGGCCCGCACGCGGGAACCGGCGGGTCAGCGCATGCAGCGTGTCAGCCTGATTGGCGGGAAAACTCACGCCGCGCGCACCAGCGCCATCACCGCATCAGCAAACGCCGCAGGCGCTTCCTGCGGCAGGTTGTGGCCGGCGCCGGGCACGATGCGGTGGGTGCGCGGCCCGCTGAAGTGGGGTGCGTGATGGGCGGCCTGGTTCGGCGCGAACAAGCCGTCGTCGGCACCGTCGAGGCTGATCGTCGGCACGGTGATCGGTGGCTGCAAGGCCAGGGCGCGCTCGATCTCGGCATACGCCGGGTCACCGGCCACCAGCCCGTAGCGGTGGCGGTAGGAGTGGATCGCGACGTCGACGAAATCGGGGTTGTCGTGCGCCGCGGCGCTGCGCTCGAAGGTCGCGTCATCGAAGGTCCAGCGCGGCGACCACTGCTGCCACAGCAACCGGCACAGCGCGCGCCGGTGCTGCGCCAGCCCCGCGCGCCCGCGCTCGCTGTGAAAGTAGTACTGGTACCAGAGCCGGTGTTCCTGCGCCGGCGCCTCGGGTTGCATCGCCTGGGCGATGTGCTGGATGTTGTACGAATTCATCGTCACCAGCCCGGCACAGCGCTCGGGCCAGAGTGCTGCGACCACGCAGGCCGAGCGGCCGCCCCAGTCGCAGCCGGCCAGCACCGCGCGCGGCAGGTCCAGCGCGTCCAGCAAGGCCAGCAGGTCGGCCCCGAGCGCCGCCTGCTCGCCGGAGCGCGGTGTGTCGTCCGACAGAAAGCGCGTGCCACCGAAGCCGCGCAGGGACGGCACGATGACCCGACAGCCCTGCGCCGCCAGCCGCGGCGCGACCTCGGCATACGCATGGATGTCGTACGGAAAGCCGTGCAGCAGCACCACCGGCGGCCCATCGGCCGGGCCAGCCGGGTGGTAGGCGACGTTCAGCACGCCGGCGGGGATGTGGTGCAGGGGATGCATGGCGATTCCTGTGGGGGTCGGGGCGAACGCCCTCTCGACGAAGTGTGCCCGCTCCGCAAGGGTCGGCTTTCCCAATGCGCCGGGTCGCTGCGGTGCAGGCCGGGAATCACCAGCACCTGCACCGGGTCGCCATGGAACGCGATTGCTCAGCCACTCCGCGCACGGCGCGGCACCCAGCCGCCGCGGGGCTTCAATGCAACTGGTCGGGTCGGCGTGGTTTGCGAAACGATTTCGGCGTGTAGACGTTGCCGGTCCACTCGCCATCGTTCCCCGCCTCCCTGGCGCCGCGGGCACGCTGGATGACGGCCTCGGCTTCGCTGCGGGCCAGGCGCCGCGATCTGCGCCAGTGCCACAGCCGCCCTGCACCCTGGCGCAGCGTCCAGCCCAACTTGCGCGCAGCCTGATCGAAGCGCTGCTGGCGCGCCGGGCCCAGGCACAGCCGCACCCCCAGCACCACGCAAACGGCGAGGATGAGGGCGGCAAGCAGGGATTCGGCGAGGTTCATGGCCCTTTATTCTGCGCGCGACAGTGGCGCCTGCCCGTCGGCCAGCGCGGCCAGCGTCGATTTGGTGACCGCGAGCAGCTGGCCGAGCGGGGACGCCTGGTCACCCTGCAGGCGGTGCGGAAAGCCCGAGCCGTCCAGGCGCTCGTGGTGCTCGGCGATCGCACTGGCGATGTCCGCCGGGCAGTCGGTCAACTGCTTGATCAACAGGCTGCCGACGTGCGGGTGCACGACCCGCTGCTGGTAGCTCAGGAGGTCGAGCGTGCGTTCGGCATCCGCTTCGCCGAACTCGGGGCCGATGTGCATCTCGCCCAGATCGTGCAGCAGGCCGCACAGCATCGCTGCACGCAGGTCGGCGCTGCTGCCACCTTGCGTGAGCAGCAGCGCGCCGTTCACGGCCATGGCGTGAACCGCATTGCGGGAGGCATTCCCGCACCCATGCCGCAGGCGCAGCAAGGGCGTGACGCACGCCACGTCGGCAGGCCTTCGATAATGCAGTCCGGCCTTGCCTTCCTTCCCCCATGTCTGCCTCCTTTCTCCGTCCGCCCGCCTCGTCCGTCAATGCCGCGTGGCAACAGCGCAGCGTCGCCAGCGTGTGGCACCCGTGCACGCAGATGCAGCGCATGCGCGAGGTGCCGCCCGTTGCGATCGCGCGGGCCCACGGGCCGTGGCTCGAAGACCACGAAGGTGGCCGCTATTTCGACGCCACCAGCTCGTGGTGGGTCAACCTGTTCGGCCATGCCGACGCGCGCATCAATGCGGCGCTGAAAGACCAGCTCGACACGCTGGAACACGTGATGCTGGCCGGCTGCACCCACGCGCCGGCGGTGGAGCTGGCCGAGCGCCTGTCGGCGCGCACCGGCCATGCGCTGGGCCACACCTTCTTCGCCAGCGACGGCGCCTCGGCGGTCGAGATCGCGCTGAAGATGAGCTTCCACAGCTGGAAAAACCGCGGCCTCGGCGACAAGCGCGAATTCGTCTGCCTGCGCCACGGTTACCACGGCGAGACCATCGGCGCGCTGGCGGTCACCGATGTCGCGGTGTTCCGCGATGCCTACGACCCGCTGCTGATGCGCGCGCATGTGGTGATGGCGCCCGATGCCAGGCAGGCGGCGCCAGGAGAGTCCGCGGCCGACGTGGCGCAACGCGCGGCGGCGGAACTGGCTGCGTTGTTCGAATCACGGGCCGGGCAGATCGCCGCACTGATCATCGAGCCGCTGGTGCAGTGCGCCGCCGGCATGGCGATGCACGACCCGGTGTACTTGCGCGAGGTGCGCATGCTGTGCGATCGCTATCAGGTGCACTTGATCGCCGACGAAATCGCGGCGGGCTGCGGGCGCACCGGAACCTTCTTCGCGTTCGAGCAGGCCGCGGCGAACAGCGAGCCCGCGATCTGGCCCGACCTGCTGTGCCTGTCGAAAGGCATCAGCGGCGGCTACCTGCCACTGTCGCTGGTGCTGTCCACCGACGCGATCTACGAAGCCTTCCTCGACGACGACACCGCGCGCGGCTTCCTGCATTCGCATTCGTACACCGGCAACCCGCTGGCCTGCCGCGCCGCGCTGGCGGTGCTGGACCGCTTCGACGAGGAGCCGGTGCTGCAGCGCAACCGCGAGACCGGGGCGCTGCTGACGGCCGCACTCGCCGCGCAGTTGGGCGGTGACGCGCGCATCGAGCACGTTCGTCAGCGCGGCATGATCTGGGCGTTCGACGTGCGTGAAGCGCACGCCGGTGTTCGCTTCGCCGAACGCTTTCACCTGGCCGGCCGCACGCAGGGCCTGCTGATCCGACCGATCGGCCACACCGTCTACCTGATGCCGCCCTATCTGCTGAACGACGAGCATGTCGCCTACCTCGCCGAGCGTGTGGCGGCGACACTCAATTCGGTTCTCTGAGCGCACTCAGGCAACCCGACCACCCCGATGCTGAAGCACCTCGAACAGCAACTCGCCGAGCGCGACGCGCAAGCGCTGCGCCGCCATCGCCGGATCGCCGAGACCGCCTGTGCGCCGCAGCAAACCGTCACCGCGCAGGGCGGCATGCCGCGCGAGTTGCTGGCCTTTTGCAGCAACGACTACCTCGGTCTGGCCAGCCACCCGCTGCTGATCGAAGCGCTGGCCGAAGGTGCGCGGTTGTACGGTGTCGGCAGTGGCGCGTCGCACCTGATCAGCGGCCACTCGCGCGCGCACGCGCAGCTGGAAGAGGATCTGGCCGACATGCTGTCGCCGCACGGGCCCGAGCTGCGGGCGCTGACCTTTTGCACTGGCTACATGGCCAACCTGGCGCTGCTGACCGCGCTGGGTGATGCGCAGACGACGATCTACAGCGACCTGTTGAACCATGCCTCGCTGATCGATGGCGCGCGGCTCGCCAAGGCGGCCGTCTACACCTACCCGCACAACGATCTGGCCGGCCTGGAACGCCGCATCGCGGCCTGCAGCACGCCGCGCAAGCTGATCGTGACCGACGGCGTGTTCAGCATGGACGGGGACCTCGCGCACCTGCCCGAGCTGCTGGCACTGGCCGAGCGGCATGATGCCTACCTCGTCATCGACGATGCGCACGGCTTCGGTGTGCTGGGCGCGCAAGGGCGCGGTGTGCTGTCGCATGTCGGCCTGTGCAGTGAGCGGCTGATCTGCATGGGCACACTCGGCAAGGCGGCCGGCGTGGCCGGAGCGTTCGTCGCGGCGCACCGCAGCGTCATCGACTGGCTGGTGCAGAGCGCGCGGGCCTACATCTACACCACCGCGCAGCCGCCGGCGGTGGCGCATGCGGTGCGCGCCAGCCTGCGGCTGATCCGCGGCGACGAGGGCGAATGGCGACGGCAACATCTCGCGGAACTCATCGCCGCGTTCCGGCGCGGCGTGCCTGAGGTGCTGGGCGAGCTGCTGAGTGCGCGAGGCTGGCAGCTGGCCGCATCGCAGACCGCCATCCAGCCGCTGATCGTCGGCAGCAGCGAAGACGCGCTGGCGATGTCTGCCGCGCTCGAATCGCAGGGCGTGTGGGTGCCGGCGATCCGGCCGCCGACGGTGCCGTCGGGCAGCGCGCGACTGCGCATCACGCTGAGCGCGGCGCATGGTCTGGGTGATGTCGAGCGGCTGCTGTCGGCGCTGAAGTCGGCAGGAAAGGGCATTTGATGACCAAGATGCTGGGCGCGGGTGAGCCGCCGGCCGTGTTGCACCTGACCGAGGCCGAGGTGCTGCGCGAGCCCGAGGCGCTGCCACAGCAGGCCATTGAAGCCGACGGCGAGCGGCCCTTGCGCGGCTGCTTCGTCACCGGCACCGACACCGAGGTCGGCAAGACCGCGATCAGTGCGGGCCTGCTGCACGCGCTGGCGCAGCAGGGACTGCGCGTAGCCGGCTACAAGCCGGTAGCGGCTGGTGCGGTGTGGCAAGCGGCGGTAAGCGGGCCCGGCGGCCATTGGCACAACGACGATGTCGAGGCCCTGCATGCGGCGAGCAGCATTGAGCTGACACGCCGCGAGGTCTGCCCGTGTCTGCTGGAAGAAGCCTGCGCGCCGCACCTCGCCGCACGGCTCGAAGGCGGGCGCATCGAGCCTGCGCTGCTGATCGCCGGCGCGCATCGCCTGATGCCGCGTTGCGATGCGCTGGTGGTTGAAGGGGTGGGCGGGTTTTGCGTGCCCTTGGTCGAGGCCGATGCGTTGGACGATGCCGACGCGCCAGAGGATGCCGCAGCCGCTCCGGCCACCGGTGTCGGCTGGGGCGCCGACGACCTGGCCGTCGCACTCGACCTGCCGGTGATCCTGGTCGTCGGCCTGCGCCTCGGCTGCATCAACCATGCGCTGCTGACGGCAGAAGCAGTCGCAACCCGCGGCCTGCGGCTGGCCGGCTGGATTGCCAACCGCATCGAGCCGACGATGCTCCATGCCCAGCTCAACATCGACACGCTGAGCCGCGCGCTGCAGCAGCGACACGGTGCGCCGCTGCTGGGGGTGGTGTCGTACCACTCACCCGCGACGCCGGCCCGGGTGGCCGAGGAGCTGGACGTCGATGCGGTGCGCGAGGCGCTGGGTTTGTCGGGCAGAGCTGCTTGACGATGCCCCGGGCGGGCAGTGGTCACCGCCCGATTTGAACGCCTGCAACGGCGCCTGCGCAGGCCACCGGCCTGCCTTGGTCAGGCTAACCGCCCGCCACACGTCAAAATCGAAGGATGAACGATCGTTACCAAGAACAACGTCCCCCGGCGGAAATCAGTCCGGAGGACGAGCAGGCCGCGGTCCGGGTGGACCGGGCGCAGATGGAGTTGATGCACGGCCGGGCCATCTGTCTGGTCGATCTTGCAGACAGCCCTGCCGCGGCCGCTGCGGCGTGTCACCTGGTGGCAGCGGTCGAAACGCTGAACGCGGCGCGGCTGGCCTGGTTGTCGTCATGGGGTGCGCCGCTGCAGCTGCTGCTGACGGCCGAGCGCGCCTCGGCCCTGGGACTGTCGTTGTCATCGCTGCCTGGCTCAGCGGTCTCTGTCTCGCTGCCGGCCGGTGTGTCGCTGGACACGTTGCTGGAATGGGCGGCGGTGACTCCCGCATCGGCGTCGTCGGCGCCAACGGCATTCCTGTCGGTCGCGAAGCCGTCGTCGGCGCAGCAACGGGTGCTTGACAGCGCCCTGGCGCTGGCCAAGAACGGTCGC
>JANMXL010000287.1:0-8764 GCA_031380885.1 Burkholderiales bacterium
GTGTCGCAGCAGCGGCCGGGCTGACGATTCTGAGTGATGGCCCGCGTGGCGTCATGCTGCTCTGGCGTCAAAACACCGCGGTCCAGCAGCCGCTCGACCAGTTCGACCTTGCTGCCCACCGGGTAGTGGCGCCAGATTTCCTGCTTCATCGCGGCTGGCGAGCCGCCACCGTGCAGGCTGATCACCGAGTACCAACCGCCCTGGTAGGACGCGGTCAGGTCTTCGACGAAGCGCGCCACCTCGATGCGCTTGTCGTAGGGCACGGCCGGGTTGGCGCGCAGCACTTCAGCCAGCGTGGCGGCGGTGGCCGGGTTGTGGTCTTCATCGGGGCCGGGCAGGGCGACGATCAGGCCGCCCGACACCTCGTGTGCCAGCCGGTGCATGTCGTAAATTTGGGTAGCGAGCAGCAGCTTGCCGATGTTGCTGAACACCGGCTCGGGCATGAAGCTGCCGCTGTATTCATCGCGCGTGCCGTAGACACTGGCCGCAACGCCGCAAGCGAAGAAGCCTTCGGTGATCTTGATCAGCTCGACCATGGGATCGCGCAGCGTTGACGTTGCGCCGGGATCGAACCCATTGGCCTCGCACATCAGCGCGCCCGCACCGATCAGCAGGTCGCCGAAGCCGGCGCGTGCCGCGATGCAACTGTGGCGGTGGTGGGTTGCGTAATGGCGCGTCATCGTGCCGGAGTGCTCCCACTCGTCGGCGTAGAACACGCGCTCCCACGGCACGAACACCTGGTCGAAGATGACCACGCCGGTCGATTGGCCATAGCGGCGCGAGAACAGCGGCGCGCCATGCTCGACCTTGTCGCCCGGCCGGCCCGCAGGCCGCGCAACGATGGTGATGCCCTTCGCATCGACCGGCACCGCACAGCAGACGGCAAAGGCCGCGTCTTCCACACCCATGTGGCGCCCCGGCATCACCAGGAATTCATGCATGTAGGGTGCACCGGTCACGATGGCCTTGGTGCCCGAGATCACGATGCCGTGGGCGTTGCGCTCGACGATGTGGACATAGGCGTCGGGGTTCGCCTGCTGGTGCGGGCGCTTCGAGCGGTCGCCCTTGGCGTCGGTCATCGCGATGCCGAGCGACAGGTCTTCGTCTTGCACGCGCTGCAGGTAAGCACCGAAGCGGGCGCAGTGTTCGGTGCTGCCGCGGGCATCGTCGATGCGTGCGCTGACCTGGCCGATAGCATTCAGCGCATCGTGTGCCAGGTAGCGCTGCGCGCAGCCGGTTTCCTGGCACAGCAGCCGCACCGCTTCGAGCTTGTTCAACAGGTCACCGGCCGACTCGTTGATGTGCAGCATGCGGTTGACCCGATTGCCACTGGTGGTCGTCTGCAGCGCCGTCATCAGCGGCGCCATCTCGGGCCGATGAGCGAAGTCGTAGGTCACGCCCAGTGCGTTGACACCTGGCTGCAGGTTGGGCGCATCAGCCACCGAATTGATCAGCTGCCCGTCGACGTAGACCACGGGGCGATAGCGGCGCAGCGACTCGCGGTAATCAGCCGCGTTCATCAGGTGCGCGGTTGACACATGCGGCCCGCTCGCAGCGGGGGTGTTCAACTCTGGAAGGGCAGTGCTCATCGGGATCGTCCTCGGGTCGGCAGAGCACTATTTGAACACTGTTCAATTCATTCATGCAATGTAGAATTACATGATGCCCCGAACCAGCAAAGCCCTGTTCTCACAGGCAGAGCCAAACGCCCCAGCCGCCGACGACGCCCGCGCTGCGCGCCAGCGTGCCGTGACCGACGTGCGCCGCGAGTTGGTACTGGTGGCGGCCCGCTCGGCCTTTTTGGAGCTCGGCCTCGAAGGCGCCAGCCTGCGCGAAATCGCCAAGCGCGCTGGCTATACGCCCGGCGCGATCTACAGTTATTTTTCCAGCAAAGAAGAAGTCTACGGCGCGCTGCTGGGCGAATCGCTCGAACGGCTCAATGCGTTCGTCACCGCCGCTGAACCCGTGCCCGAACGCCGGCCGGCATCGGGCCACGAAGAGGCCGCACGGTTGCGCCCGGCGCAGCGCACGCTGCGGGCCAAGGCGACCGCGTTCTTCGAGTTCTACCGCGAGAGCCCGCGCGACCTCGACCTCGGTTTTTACCTGTTCCACGGCATGCAGCCGCGCGGTCTGACACCGACCTTGAACGAGCGGCTCAACGCCCGACTGCGCGATGCGTTGGCACCGACGCAGCAGGCGCTCGCAGCGCTCGGCCTGGGCACCGACGAGGCACAGGCCGAAGTGACCGCGCTGTTCGCGCACACCGTGGGCCTGCTGCTGCTCAGCCACACCGGCCGCATCCGCATGTTCCGTCAGCAATCGCAGGCGCTGTTCGACCGCTACCTTGATGCGCTGATCGCGCGGGCGTGCACCCCTGCGCCGAGAGCCACCTTGCCCCGCGTTGCCACGCGATGAGACTGATCGATCCCACCACCTCGCTGCTGGTGCTCGTTGACTACCAGCAGCGGCTGATGCCAGCCATCCACGGCGGCGCCGAGGTGTTGGCGCACGCGGTGCGCATCGCCGAGGTCGCCCGCGAACTCGGCATCCCGGTGTTCGGTACCGAGCAGTACCCGAAAGGCCTCGGGCCGAACGATGAAGCGATCCGGCAGCGCTGCGAAGCGACCCTGTCGAAGACGCACTTCGATGCCTGCGCCGAAGGGCTGCTCGACCTGTTGCCGCTGGACGGGACGAAAGCGCCACGCGAAATCGTCATCGCTGGCTGCGAGGCCCATGTCTGTCTGCTGCAGACGGCGCTGGGCCTGCTGGCTGCGGATCTGAAGGTGTCGGTGATCGCGCAGGCCTGTGGTTCCCGAACGCCGGAGAACCACGAACTCGCGATGCAACGGCTGCGGCAGGCCGGCGCCGACATTGTCAGCGTCGAGATGGTGGCCTTCGAATGGCTGCGCAGCAGCACGAATCGACGCTTCAAGCGCGTGCTGGCGTTGTTGAAATAGTCCGAAAGGACTGATCCGAACGGATCATTTCGGTGATCGCCTGGCGCCTCGGTGACCCTACCGATTGCTGATCGTGCGCTGCCATGGCTCAATGACAGCGTGATGACAGACGCCGTCTCCTCGTGGTGGTTTTTCCTGTGCGCGGTCAGCGTGCTGAACGTCGCTGGCTGGCTGGCGTCGGCCCGGGTGCTTGGACGACGCCAGGGCGTGTTGTCGGCCGAGGTCTATGCGACTCGTCGCCTGCAATTGCTGCTGTCGGCCGGCTACGTGCTCGGCTGCGCCTTCCGCTCGGTCATGCCGGTCTACGACGTGCAACGGATGGTGATCGTCGATTCATGGCTGTCCAGTGTGGTGGTCGGGCGTTCGGTCGCGACGGTGGCCGAGCTGTGCTTCGTCGCGCAGTGGGCGCTGATGCTGCGCGAGATTTCGCGTGCGACCGGCAGCCACGTCGGCAGGACCGTGTCGTGGGTGGTGGTGCCGCTGATCGCGATCGCGGAAACCTGCTCGTGGTATTCGGTGCTGACCACCTCGAACATCGGCCACGTGGCCGAGGAATCGATCTGGGGCCTGAGTGCTGCGTTGATGGTCGCCAGCCTGGTCGCGATCTGGCCGGTGTGTGATGCGGCGGTGCGCCGCTTGCTGGCGGTGTGGTGTGCGATGGGTGTCGCCTACGTCGCCTTCATGTTCATGGTCGATGTGCCCATGTACTGGTCGCGCTGGCTGGCCGACGAGGCGAGTGGCCGCGTCTACCTCGATCTGGCCCAGGGGCTGGCCGATGTGTCGCAGCGCTGGGTGGTGTCGCACCGCTGGGTCGACTGGCAGAGCGAGGTCGTCTGGATGTCGCTGTACTTCAGCGTCGCCGTGTGGCTCAGCATTGCGCTCGTACACGCACCGGTGCTGGTGCGCCACGGCCCTTCAGGGCCTAGACAGCAGGGCGGGGTCACGCTGGAGCGGCTGCCTCGGCGCGCACCGGGCTGAGCCGCAGCTCAGCGCAGCACCAGCTTGCGGCCGAACGGCGCCACCGCCGACGCGTTCGCTTCGGGCACCGCCCAAATCACCGGCCAGCGCGGGCGATGGCGCGCGGGGCCGTCGAGGTCGGTCAGCACCACGGCGATGTCCGGATGGTGGGTGTCGGCCTCTTCGAGCAGCGGCGTGAAATCGGTGCCGCCGCCGCCGTGGAACACGATGTCGTGCAGGCCGCAGCGGCCACGGGCCGAGCGACCCGGCTCGTAGCGGATGACCTCGCGCACCTGCTCGTCACCGATCACCAGCACCAGGCCAGCTTCGAGTCGGCGCACGATCGCCTCGACCTCGTCGGCGAAGCGCTGCATCAGCGCATCGTCAACCGAGCCGGACACATCGACGATCACGACCAGCCGCGGCACCGACTTCGATGAACTGAACCCGGGCTCCCACGGCATGCGCCGGTTCACCCCGGCGCGCCCCTGGTTCGCCAGGTAGGAGCGCGAGGGCCGCGACCAGGAGATGTCGCGCTTCGGCGCCAGGCTGCGTGCCAATTGCGTGCGCAGCACCTGCTCCCATGGCGTGTGCGTGGTCGGCAGGTCGGCGATCAGCGTGCGCAGCATCGAGAACTCGCCGTCGTTCGCATGGGCACGTGCGATCCGCTCGCTCCACTCGCGGGCCTGGTCGGCGCCTTCTTCGGGCGCCTCCAGAACATCGGTACCTGGCTTCAGATCGGCCTGATCCTGGCCGCCCAACGCACGCACGCTGGCCGCGCGCGGACCGTCGCGCTTGCCGCCCTGCGCTTGTGGCCGGCGGTCGTCGATGGCGCGGTACAGCCGCTCGACATCCCATTCCAGCAGCGCCGCCTCGACACTGTGTTGCATGCCGACTTCGGCGGCCAGCAGCTGGTCGATCGTCACCGCCTTCGCGGGCAGCTGCAGCCAACTCAGGTGATCGAGCGTGCTGTTGACGATGGCATCGGCACACCGATTGAACAGCTGCAGGTCGGCGTCACCGAGCCGGTGCTGCAGGTCGAGGTAGCGCTGCGGATGGCGCAGTGCGATGTGCAGCACCTCGTGGGCGACCCAGCCGACCTGTTCCGCCAAAGGCAACGCTTCGAAGCCCGGGCTGTAGCGGATCGTGTGGCCGTCGGTGGTGACGGGCGGCGCGGTCGCTGCGCTTGGGGCCGCCTGGTCAGTGCCGGGGTCGGCATCGTCACTCACATCCAGATGACGCACCCACAGCGCCAGACCTCCGGTCGAAGGTGCGTACTCGACCATGCGCTGGATCGCCCGCGTGCCACGGTGCTGGCACGCCGCGAACGGTGCGTCAGGCTCGGTCACCGCAGTGACCAGCTCAGCCACTTTGGCTCTCGCGGCTGCGCCGTTCGGCATAGCGGCGGTAGGCCGGGCTGTCGAGGATCGCGCCTTCCAGACCTTTCTCCAGCGCCGACTGCATCAGCAGCTCCATCGCCAGCGTCTGGGCTTCGCGCACCGGCAGCGCGACGTTGCTGCGCACCTCGGGCAGCTGCTCGATGATCTCCAGCGCACGGGTCAGCGTCGTGCTGTCGGTGCTGGCAGCGAGCAGGCCGTAGACCATGCCATAGAGGCCATCGAGCGTCTTCGGCAGCAAGGCCAGCGTCTCGGCGCCGGGCTGGCTGGCGAGCAAGCGCACGACGTCAACGGCCGCCTGCAACTCGCGCAGCACGCCGAAAAATTCGGCTGCATTCGCCGCTCCGATGCGGCCCTGTACGAAGACCCGCTGGGCGGGCTCCGACAGGCCCGACTGCAGCACGTTCGAGATGTCTTCCCAGCCGCGCGGGCTGGCGCCGACCAGGTGGTCGTTGGCGAGTTGCGACTGGGTGTCGTCGAGCCGGTCCGGCCGCACCTTCAGGTAGGCCATCACCTCAGGGGCGAAGCCTGAGGCGATGGCGTGCGCCAGGAAGGCGTCGATCACGGTTTGCACATTGAAGTGGAACATCCGGTCGGCCAGCGCCGTGCCCATGTCATGGCTGACCGCACCGTGAAAACTCGCGTTGCCCGCGGCGATCACCTGCCAGCCATCGGGCAGCCGGTAGTTGCCGACGCGGCGGTCGAGGATCAGCGAATAGGCCGAGATCTGCAGACGCTGGTCGGCAGCGGTCAGCTCATCGAGGAACAGGATGCCCGCCGGCTGATCGGGCGGCGGCAGAAATTCCGGCGGGAACCACACCGTCTTGCCCTGCACGTCATCAGCGTAGATCGCACCGCGGATGTCCACCGGCTCGATCGTGGTCAGCCGCAGATCGACGAGTGGTACGTTGAAATGCGCCGCCACCTGCCGCACCACCGACGACTTGCCGACACCGCGCGTGCCCCACAGCATCGAGGCGCGCTTGCGCAGCGTGGCGTCGGCGTACTGCTCGATGAGCGCGGCCTTGGCGGCAGCGATCGAGATCGGAGGGATGTTCATCGGGTTGCCGAGCATCGGTCACCATCAGGTTCGGGTGGGTGGCGTGGGTGGGTGGGGCGACGTGGTGCCGGCGTCCGGCGCGCTGGCCCAGCTCGGCTGTGTCAGAGCGCGCGGCCACGGCGGGATTTCGATCTGCGGCAGTTCGCGAAAGCAGAACACCAGCCCCAGCAGCAGAGGCGGCGATTGGAACATCACCATCCGCAGCAATGAGTTGTCCGACAGGCCCATGCTGGGCACCGCTGCAGCCAGTCCGATCAGCGAGACGGTGACCGTCAACGGGATCGCGCGCCGACACGTCACGCCCCAGCGCCGCGCGCTCCAGCGCTCATGGAATTGGCGTGGCGACTCGGCCAGGGTCTGCGCCAGGTGCACTGCGGTGCGTTCCAGCTTCAGCTCGGCATCGTGGCTGCGCGCCTCGGCCTTGCCGCGCACCCGCAGGCTGCATTTCCAGCCGTTGCCCACACGGATCAACCGTGCCCAGCTCCAGCCCAACACCGCGAGCAGGTCATCGGACAGCTCGTGGCGCTCGCCTGCCGCCTTCAATTCCAGCTCGGCCGGGATGCTGCCGAATGCAGGCAGCTTCATCGAGACCGTCAGCGCGCCGATCCGTGCGGTGGCGTGCGTCAGGATCATGGCTGGCGCTGCCTGTTGCGCACTGCTGCCTGACCGCTCCGACGCGTCGAGCCGGTGGTTTTCGGCGATCACGAATCCGGGTTGCACGCGGATTTGCAGGCGCAGCGGCACGGCTTCGATCCGGGCCAGCAGCTCGCCAGGGTCGGTGCCTTCGGTGGTCAGCGTCGCTTCGAGGCCGTCCGGAAGCGTCAGGTGGCGGGTCAGCCTGTAGTCCTTGACCGACCCGTTCTCGAGCACCAGCGATTCGCGCAGATCAGGCTGACCGTCGGCGTCACCGGCATGGCCGATCGGCTTGAACACCAGCCGCCGTTCGAGCCGGTCGCTCGCCGCCAGATCGACGTGCCGACCGCGTGCCGTGAACGGCGCGACCAGCCCGAGGATCTCGTGGTGCGTCAACGGCGGCGTGGCCATCTCCGACCTGCGGTATCCGTCAGCGTCGCGTGGCACGTGCAGGCGCACCGGCCGCGGATTTCGTGCGTGCTGTCCAGACCTTGTAGGCATTCGGCGTCAACTCCCGCTTGAGCAAGGCGACCACCTGGCCATGCGTCAGCCCGTGGGCGCGCAGCACCGCGTCGAACGGCGGGCGGTCGTCCCAGGCGATCGCGATGATGCGCTGGATGTCATCTGGCGTCAGGCGGGGGACGGGTTTGGCCATCGGCTCCATTGTCGATCACGGCGTATCGCCCTGGGAACGCCGGAAACCAGCGGTGCCAACACATCGGCACCGCGCCGCCCATCCCTAGCGCACGGTTGTCGGGTACTCGGTACTTGCCTGCAGCGCCGCGCGGCGCGATGCTCGCGCACTCCGTTCGCCACGCTGAGACCGGACGGAAACCAGAAACAGGAGGCTGCGACATGTCGATCCCACGTGTATCCAACGCACCGATCACCTTTGTCATTCCAGGCCAGCGGCAGGACGGCATCGCGACGCGGGGTGGCGCATCGGCGGTACTTCCGGCGCCAGCGCTGGCACCACCGATGGGCCTGCGCGGAAGCGTCAAGGCCTCGGTGCGCGTCGGCGCCACGCGGGGTGCAGGCGATGCACACCGGGTGACTGCCGTGCCCGGCGCCGACGTGGTCGTGCTGCACATCGCCAACGGGCCGACGCTGGTGCTGCACCCGCACACCGCGCGCGACCTGATGATGGCGCAGTCGGGTTCACCCCGGCCCAGCGCCCGCAGCGTCAAAGGGGCGGTGACACGCAGTGCAGCGCCCGACGAGGTCCAGGTGCCGGCGCAGCTGAGCTGGCCGGGGCTGGATGCACCGTCGGCCAGCGCCCGCGGCGTGTCGCGCGGGTGGGTCGGCACGGTGCTTCTGGACCTGGTCGAGGTGGTCACCGGTCCGCTGCGCGAAACCGCGCAAGACTTCGCGGCCGACCAGATCGTTCAGCGTGTTGACGGCCAGGTGATCGAAGGCGTCTACGCGCTGAAGGCCGATGCGCTGACCCGCCTGAAGGGCCAGCCCCGACTCGACACGATGGCTGCTGTCGCCGATGGCGGGCCGCTGCTGGTGTTCGTGCACGGCACGTTTTCCGACACGCTGGGCACCTTTGGCAAGCTGTGGCAACAGCACCCGCAGCGTGTGAAGACCCTGTTTAACCACTATGGCAACCGCGTCTACGCGCTCGACCACGCCACGCTCGGCAAAAGCCCGATCGCCAACGCCTACACACTGGCACTGGCCTGCCCGCCGGGGGCGCGGCTGCACCTGGTGACGCATTCGCGCGGCGGGCTGGTCGCCGAGGTGTTGGCACGCGCCGC
>JANMXL010000005.1:0-2670 GCA_031380885.1 Burkholderiales bacterium
CCGCCCGACCCAGACATTGAATTCAGGTGCGATGGTGAACTTCACCACGGCGTCCAGCACCTTGATGGTGTCGCCGTCCTTCTCGGTGTTGAAGAAGCCGCTGATGTATCTGTTCAGCGAGCCGCCGAGGAAAATACGAGCACTGTCCAGGCTGAAATCGGACGAGTAGTTCTTGTTGTTCGGCGCCGCATCTTCGACGGCACTGCCGCTGAAGCGCAAGCCGAAGCCCACGCTGATCGACTTGTTCTCGCCAAAGCTGACGGTGGCACCGGCGTGTGCATTCAATGAACATGCCGCCACGGCTGCAGCCAGCGCCAGCTTTTTCGCGCTTTGCTCTCTACGCATCTCGTACCCCTTTGATTTGAGTTGATCGAATTGGTCAAGGCAGAAAAACCCTTGTGACTACCTGACCAATCGAGGCTACGAGGACGGGGAGCAGAGGCGATATACGTCGAATGGCTTACATGTTGCGAGAACGACGAAGCCGCGGTGGTGCGGTGCCGCACGACTTTGACGCACGGTGCGTCGGATGCACCAGATCAGTCCTTCAGCACCGCGCGCGGTTTGCCGTCCTTGTCGATCGCCACATAGGTCAGGCTGGCGTCGGTGACCTTGACGATGTGCGGCATCGCCGGGTTGCGCTCGGCGTAGACCTCGACATGCACCGTGATCGAGGTGGTGCCGATGCGCTCGACGCGGGCGTAGAAGCTCAGCAGGTCACCGACGCTGACTGGCTGCTTGAAGATAAAGCGGTTCACCGCCACCGTGGTCACGCGGCCGCGCGAGACGCGCGCCGGCAGCACCGAGCCGGCACTGTCGACCTGCGCCATGATCCAACCGCCGAACACGCCGCCGCTCATGTTGGTGTCGGCGGGCATCGGTATGACCCGCATCACCAGGCTCGAATCGGGCGGCAGCGCGGCTGGCGCGCCGAGTTGCGATGGATCGTCGCTGAGGTTGGTGTTGATATCGGCCACCGGCGGATTCGTGTTCTGGGGCATATTGCGTGACCTGTGTCGGTGTGTCTGCGATTGATTCTTCCATGCGGTTCTTTCTTGCGTCTGACTCATGCGCCCTGCCACGCTGACCCCGCCCGCGCCTGCCGATGCCCCCAGCGGCGCCCCGCGCTCCGACTGGTCCACGCTGAAGAAGCTGCTGCCCTATGTGTGGCAGTGGCGCTACCGGGTGGCCGTGGCGCTGGCCTGCCTGATCGCAGCCAAGGTCGCCAACGTCGGTGTGCCGCTGGTGCTCAAAAGCCTGGTCGACGCGCTGGCGCTGAAGCCTGGCGACCCGCAGGCGGTGATGGTGGTGCCGGTGGCGCTGCTGGTCGGCTATGGCGCACTGCGGCTGTCGATCACGTTGTTCACCGAGCTGCGCGAATTTTTGTTCTACCCGGTGGCCGCGCGCATCGCTCGCCGCATCGGGCTGGAGACCTTCGACCACCTGCTCAGCTTGAGCCTGCGCTTTCACCTGGAGCGTCAGACCGGCGGCGTGTCGCGCGACATCGACCGCGGCTCGCGCTCGATCCAGTCACTGCTGAACTACCTGATCTACAACATCGTGCCCACACTGGTCGAGATCACGCTGGTCATCAGTTTGCTGTCGGCCAAGTTCGACGGCTGGTTCGCGGCCATCACCTTCAGCGCGCTGCTGCTGTACATCGTGTTCACCGTGACGGTGACCGAGTGGCGCACCGCGTTCCGGCGCGCGATGAACGAGCAGGATTCGAAGGCCAGCACCAAGGCGGTCGATGCGCTGATAAATTACGAGACGGTCAAATACTTCAGCAACGAGGCCTTCGAGCAGGCGCGCTACGACGAGAACCTGCAGCGGCTGGAACGCGCGTCGATCAAGTCGCAGACCTCGCTGTCGGTGCTGAACCTGGGCCAGAGCCTGATCATCGCCACCGCGGTGACGCTGCTGGTGTGGCGCGCCACCGAAGGCGTCGTCGCCGGCACGATGACACTCGGCGACCTGGTGCTGGTCAATGCGCTGATGATCCAGCTCTACATCCCGCTGAACTTCCTGGGCGTCATCTACCGCGAGATCAAGCAGTCGATCATCGACATGGAGAAGATGTTTTTGCTGCTCGGCCAACACCGCGAGGTGGCCGATGCGCCGGGCGCGCAGCCTCTGGCCATCGATGCCACAGGCGCCGAAGTGCGCTTTCGCAATGTGCGTTTCGGCTATGACCCGGACCGCACCATCCTGCACGACATCAGCTTCGACATCCCGGCCGGCAAGACGGTCGCGGTGGTTGGTCCGTCGGGCTCGGGCAAGAGCACGCTGGCGCGGCTGATGTTCCGCTTCTACGACGTCTCGGCCGGCCGCATCGAGATCGCCGGCCAGGACATCCGTGCGGTGACGCAGCACAGCCTGCGCCAGGCGATCGGCATCGTGCCGCAGGACACGGTGCTGTTCAACGACACCATCGAATACAACATCGCCTACGGCCGCACCGCAGCCCCGCGCAGCGAGGTCGAGGCGGCGGCGCAGGCAGCACACATCCACGCCTTCATCGCCTCGACACCGAAGGGCTACGACACGATGGTCGGCGAGCGCGGGCTGAAGCTCTCAGGCGGCGAAAAGCAGCGGGTGGCGATTGCCCGCACGCTGCTGAAGGCCCCGCCGATATTGATCTTCGACGAGGCGACCTCGGCGCTCGACTCG
>JANMXL010000023.1:0-1721 GCA_031380885.1 Burkholderiales bacterium
CACGCCGGCGAAGCCGTAGGTCTCCGAGCCGACCGTGCCCGACTCGACCGACGAGCCCATCACTGCCGGCAGGTTCTTGATCAGATCCACCGTCGAGGTGTAGCCGCTGCGCTCGATCGCCTCGCGCTTGATGACCTGCACCGGCAGCGCCGATTCGGCATCGATGCGGCGGATCGACGAGCCGGTGATCTCGACGCGCTCCAGCGCCTGTTGCGCCCACACCGGGCCGTCGGCCAGGCCACAGGCCATCGCGATGACCCACGGGCGGGCGCTGATGCGCTTGCTGTTGCCGCTGTCGTTCACCTCGCCTCCCCCGTTCACTCTTCTGGGCCCACCTCACTGCTGTGAGTGGCCTCGTTGCCGTCACCGATCGGCCACGCCTGCGATTAGAACCTGACCAATCGCGGCACGGCAGCCAGCAGACGGCGGGTGTAGGCCTCGCGCGGGTTGGCCAGCACTGCGGCTGTCAGCCCCGTCTCCTCGATGCACCCGCGGTACATCACCGCCACGTGATCGGCAATGTATTCGACCACACCCAGGTGATGGGTGATGAACAGATAAGACAGGCCCAGCTCCCGCTGCAACTGCTTCAGCAGATTCAGGATTTGCGCCTGCACCGAGACGTCGAGCGCCGAGGTCGGCTCGTCGCAGACGATCAGCTGCGGCTCGACGGCCAGCGCACGCGCGATCGCGATGCGCTGCCGCTGTCCGCCCGAGAACTCATGCGGATGGCGCTGCAGCGCCTCGCGACGCAGGCCGACGCGATCGACCAGCGATTCCAGCCGCGTGCGGCGCGCCGTTGCATCGAGCTCGGGGCGCAGCGTCAGCAGGCCTTCTTCCAGCAGCTCGAACACCCGCATCCGCGGGTTCAACGACGCGTACGGGTCCTGAAAGATCATCTGCACCGAACGCCGCGCCATCCGCAGCGCCTCACCGTGCAGACCGAACAGGTCCTGCCCGCCGAGCAGCGCCTGGCCGTCGATGCTCGCTTGTCCGCGCAGCAGCTGCACGATGGCCTTGCCCAGCGTGGTCTTGCCGCAGCCCGACTCGCCGACCAGCGCAAAGGTCTCGCCGCGGCGGATCTGCAGCGACACATCGGCCACTGCCACCGCATGCGAGGTGATGCGTTGAAACACGCCGGTGCGGATCGGGAAGCGCACCGACAGGTGCTGCACATCGAGCAGCAGCTCACCGCCTGGCAGCAAGCTGGGCACGGCCTGCGGGGCGGTGACCGCGCTGACAGATGCAGAGCGCCCGTTGACTGCGTCGGCTGCTGTGACTCCTGACGGCGATACATGCAACCAGCAGCGCACTTCGCGTGGCGGCACCGCAAGGTCGGGCACCAAGGCTACGGGCGGCAGAAGCACCGGCGCGTCGTTGTGACAGCGATCGAAGGCCCGGTCACAGCGCGGCGCAAAGCGACAGCCGACAAAGGCTTGTGACAGCGGCGGCACCGTGCCTGCGATCGCCGCGAGCGCCGTGCCGCGCTTCTGCGCTTCGGGCAGTGACTGCAGCAACAGCCGCGCATACGGATGCTTCGGCTCGCTGAAGAACTCGGCCGCGCTGGCCACCTCTACGATCTGCCCGGCGTACATCAGCGCGACCCGCTGCGCCATGCCCGACACCACCGCCAGGTCGTGCGTGATCAGCAGCAGGCCCATGCCCTGCTCGCGCTGCAGCTGCTTGAGCAGCTCCAGGATCTGCGCCTGGATCGCGACATC
>JANMXL010000033.1:0-6975 GCA_031380885.1 Burkholderiales bacterium
TCGTGGCCAGCGACACCCGAGCCGCGTCGATCGCGAGCCGGCCGCCGGCGGCGGTGTCGGTCGAGGTGCCAGCCGACCCGACCGAGCTGTTCAACGTCAGCGTCGAGTACATCGGGTTTGCTGGATCACGGCGATCGACAGCCGCCCATTGCTGCAGCGCCCCGGCGGCAACGCCGACCTTCGGCGTGCGCACCGTCCATTCGCCCGCCACGTCCAGTGCGCCTTTGCCCTGGGCGACCATTTCGCGGCTCGCATTCGTCGCCACGGCATCGAAGCCGCTGATCTTTTGATTCCCCGGCCCAACGACGATGCGTTCGGCATCGATGGCCAGCGCGCCTGCCGACACGCCCGCGTCCGCCACCGCCTGGGTGCCACTGTTGACCAGGCGCACCTCGCGGGCGGCCACCGTGCTCACTGCCGCCGGGCCGCCCACATTGCCGCGCAGTGCACCCGCATCCAGCGTCAGCCTGCCCAGCGTCGCCGCGCCGACCATCGCGTTGCCGATCAGGTCGATGCCGAGGTAGCCCTTGATGCGCAGCGCATCGAGGCCCGCCAGTCCGGCCAGATCGGTGTTCGACAGCACCAGACCGTTGTCGACGCCGCCGATGCCAGCCGTCTCGCCCAGACTCACCTGCGACGACGCCAGCGACACATCACCGCCCCGCCCCACCGCGAAACGGCCCTGCGAGCGGGTGGTCAGCGTGGCGTCGAGCAGCAGCGAGCGGCCGGCCGTCAGCGTGGCGCCGTCGGCAATGCGGATCTCGCCACGCGTGTTGTCCACTGCTGTGCCGCGGTCGACCGTGGTCTGTGCGCCGCTGGACAATCGCAACAAGGCGCCGCCCGCTTCGGTCTTCAGCGCTGTCGCCCCGTTGGCCGGCGCGCTGCTGCTGCCGGTCAGCACACTGCCGCTTCGCACCTCGATGCTGTCGGAGGCGGCCAGCAGCAATTCAGGCACCTTCACCTCGCCAGCGGCGCTGTTGGCAACGATGATCTGGCTGGCGCCGGTGTTGATCTTCAGCGCATCACTCGCCAGGCTGCGCTGGCCGCCGAGTAGCAGGCTGCCACCCAGGGCAGACAGCGCCCGGCCTTCGAGCTGCAGGAAGCTCGCGTCGATGCCGGGGATGTCGCCGATGTGATCGACGACCGCCATGTGATTGGCGCTGATGTCAACCTCAGCGACACGGCCTGCACCTGCAGCACCGCCGGCAGGCGACGTGCTGGCGCCGGGCGCGGTGACAAAGCTGCCAGAGAGCAACAGCGACTGGGCGTTCAGAAACGCCAGCCGGCCAGCGTCGAGTGGCACCCGCGGCGGCGCGGTGCGGCTGCTGGCCGCCAGATCGGTGAAGTAGCTCGATGTGGTCAGCTGGTAGTCGGACTCGCGTGTGGCCGCACTGCCTGGGCGCACGAGCACGCCCACAGTGGCCGATTCACGGATCGCGGTGCCGCCAACGGTGCGGTAGCCGGCGACCACCGTCTGGCCGTTGGCAAGTTGTGTGGTCTGGCCCGGCTGCAGATCGACGTAAGCACGTCCAGTCTGCAACTGCACCAGGTAAGCATCAGGCAGCAGCGCATAGCGCCCCGGCAACAACACGTACTCGCCTTCGGGCACCGCAGAGCCGCGGCCGATGTAAAGCCTGTCGTAGACGCTGGTGTCACGCGCTGCGCTTTGAAAGCCAAAGCCAAGGTCCTGCCGAGCTGCCACGTCGGTGTCTACCGGCAGGCTGCTCAACTTCGACTTTGGAATGATCGCGTAGGTGTTGGGCTGGATCAGCGTGTCGTTGCTGCCGCCAATGCCCTTCACGAACTCGCTGGCCTGCACCTCGCCGCCGCCGGAGACATCGACCGTCGCACCTGTGCGTACGTTGATCGAGGCACCCGCCAGCTCAATGCGCTTGGCATCCGAGCTGTATTCCTTGAGCAGGTTCGGCGTGCCACCAGCAATGTTGTCTTGGTAACGCCACGAGGTCCCGGCCAGCGTGGTGCCAAACGGCAGCGTCAACCCCTTCGCCGACACCGACGTCACGCTGCCCGGGCTCAGCTCCAGCCGGGAGCCAGCGATCAGGTCGATCTCGCCGAGCGGCGCTTTCAGCGTGCCACCCTGCACGATGGTGTCGGCCACCAGCTTGAGCCGACCGCCCGCGGAATAAACGTCGCCAGCTGCCTTGCCATTGCTGGCGATCGTGATGCTGCCACCCGCCGCCGGCGTGGCCCCGGGCTGCTCGACCACGGACACAGTGAAGTCGCTGCGGGTGCTCGGGAAGATCTGAGTCGCACTGAGCGTCACATCACCTGCAGTGGTCAACGAGCCCAGTTGGATACCGAAAACATGATCGCCCTCGATACCGGCAGGCTTCACATTGCGACCCGTCAGCCGAATGTCACCATCGCTGAAGAAGCGCGACTGCGACACGCCGTTGATGGTGAACGAGCCGTACAGATCGATGGTGCCAGCCTGCACTGACAACTGGCCCGCGCCGGCCCGCGTGGCCAACACCGGCGATACACCTTGAGGGTTGACGGTGTAAGGGCCACCATCGGCGCGGTTGCGTGGATTGAGTGACTGACCGATTGCCACGGTCGCGCCCTGCACGTTCACCCGGCCATGGCCTGTCACATCGATCAGCGGCGCATCAAGGCGGACGCCGCGCGCAAAGCCCAAGGCCACATCACCGCTGAGCTCGATGCGATCCTCGGACTGCAGGCGCAGCTTGTCGAAGCCGGCCTGTTGCAGCGCATCGACGGAGACACGTGCATCCACAAAGGCCGGATCGGCCGGCGCGGGTGTCACTGGCGCCTGCTGTGAAACGACGATGCGGCGCTCGGCCGGCAGCGTCAGCTCGCTGTCGCGCGCTTTCTGCTCCAGCGCGAAGGAGCCTCCAGCGCCGTGTTCCGAGCCGCGCGACGCGCGCAGCGTCGCACCCAACTGTGTGTCACCCTGGCTGCGCACGATCAGCGTGCCGGCGTTGCCGTCCATCGCCTGCGTCAGCACCCCGTTGCCACTGGCGGCCAGCGATTGAACCGTCTGCGTGATGCCGCTGACATCGATCTGCGCGCCAGCGGCCAGCGCCACGCCGGTCTGCGCAGCAGCGATCGTCACCGTGCCACCACCGATCACGCTGCCCTGCACCAGGCCGTTGTCGGTCGGGGTGCGAACGAAAATGCCCGCCACCGAGATCACCGCGTCGGCGCCCACCGACAGGTTGCCGGGGTTGCCAATGTCGGGCGCGCTCAGCGTCAGGTTCACATTGCCGCCCAGCGCACTGATGCGTCCGTTCACATTCAGGCCATCGACGGCTGACAACGACAGCGTGGCCTTCGGATCGGCGATCAGCGCCGAGCCCGCTGCCATCTCCAGCGTGGCCTGGTTCGGGAAAGCGCTGTTTCCGTTGGCAGCCAAGGTCAGGTTGACCGGCTTGCGCACGGCGTCCAGCAGCCGCTGCACGCTCGAAACCGATCGCACGTCGCCGCCGGTCACCAAAGCAGCAGCTGCCACTGGGTCGACGACCTGGTTCTTCTGCTGCAAGGTGATGTTTGCGCCAGTGTTGATGGCGATGCCCTGCACCGTGTTCACCGTAATGCTGGAAAAACCGCGATCGGCGAACAGCGTCGGCAGGAGGCGGGTGGTGTTCGGCGGCAGGGCGCCGCCAGTGTCGCTCGCGTCCAGCACCACACGCGCGGTGCTCAACACCAACTCGCCGCCGTTGCCCACCGAGAAGCCCGAGAGATCGGCTTGCAGCCAGTCAGAGCTCAACGCACCGAAGTAGGCATTAGCGATCGACAACCTTCCGCCATCACCGGCAGTCAGCCGCCCACCGCTGCCCAATGAAGCACCGCCGCCTACATCGAGCACCGCACCTCGCTCCAGCGTGGTGGCCGAAGTCCGGTCAATGTTGTTCGCGATCGTCAGCCGTCCACCTTTGAGCAGGGAGGAGGTGCTGGTTGTCCCATCAGAGGCGACGTTCAGGCGCCCGGTTGGCAGTGCGTCGCCGACGAACGACCCGTCCCTGCTCGCGGTGTTGACCCAGACACCGGCCGTGGACAGCACGGCGGTGCTGCACCCGGTGACGCTGTTTTTATCGGCGGCCAGATCGGCAGTCAGCGGCGCAAGGGTGGCGACCGGCTGCAAGGTGATGTTGCCAGCAGGCATGCTGATGGCGCCGGCCACGTCGATCTGCGGTGCGCGCAGCAGCAACGACGACCCGGGCGCGCCATTGATGTGCACCCCTTCAGGCACGCTGATGCGGCCGTTGGCATTGATCTCGACAGAGTCGAAGGCGGTCTGCGCATAGACATTGCGGTCACCTCCGACGACAGGTCTGCCAAACAGCTGCTCTGCCGCCAGCGCGATGTTGTCGGTCTGGGCACCAGTGAAGGCCGAAGCCAGGTCGAAGCCCGCGTTCAGCAACGGGGTCACGGTCTGCATGAACTTGATGTTGCCGATGCGCTGTGCCGGGTCGAAGTCGTTGGCGGTGCTGTCGAAAACGCCGATCGTTAATCTGGCACCGCGTGGCGCGCGAGCCAGCTGGCTCGGCCCCACGGTGACACCGCCGGCGAGTTGGCCGTCGAGCACCAGCCCAGCCGCCGATTGCAGCCGGATCGTGCCGCCGGGCTTGCCTTCGACATAGGCGGCCTCGGCCTGCCCGATACCCGTTGTGAGGCCCGTGTAGACCTGCGTCTGCCCCCAGCGGGAATAGGTCTTGGTGTAGCTGTCGAGCAGGCCGGTGTAAGCGCGCTGCTCGGAGGCGTTGGTGATGCTGTAGGTGCGACCATCTTCACCGATCAGCACACTGGTGGACGCAGTCCCGGCACCGTAGCGATAACCGCCGCCCGAGGCGTCGATCACCGCTCCGCTGCGCTGGATCAGCGAGCCGGTGGAATTGACATCGAGCTCGCCACCGACGGCGGTTTTCTGCGCGACGTTGCGCGCCTGTGCCGCGCGATAACCCTCGAGGTTCAACAGCGGGCTGCCCTTGCGCAGATCGACAGTGACCGTCTGCCCCTTGAGGAAGCCGCCTTTCTGGTTGGGCGCGTCGCGCAGTTCGTTGGAAGTGACCTTGAAGGTCAGCAGGTTGTCCGCATAGGGCACATCGACCCAGTTGCCAGCCACGCTGGTGACGCTGCCGCTGTCGAGGTAGACGCGTGCGGTCGTCGGGTCGACGGCATTGACGGCCTCGCGCGCCGTCAGCGTGATGTGGCCACCGGGCACTTGCAGCGTGCCGCCGCTGGCGATCGTCTTCGCATCGACGCGGATCTCGCCGCGTCGGTCATCCACCGTGGATGCGTAGTTCTGGCTTTCCGGCAGCGTCGACTTGTCCTGCGCGTCGGGCAGCACCTGGGTCACGCTGCCGGCACCGAAGCTGGCCGTACCGGCCTGCGCCCCGCCCAGCGTGCGCGCTTTCAGGAAGATGGAGCCATTCGCTTGGATCGCCGTGTTGGCCGACACCCGGCCGTTCTGGTTGATGGCGAGCGCCGCCAGCGTCACATTGCCGCGGTCGGCCGTGACGATGCCGGAATTGCGCACCAGGTCGCTCAGGTTGACGTCGACGCCGTGGCTGGCCTCGACCTCGACCTGGAAGCCACGCAGCGTCGGGTCGGCCGCGTCGGCCAGCGCCAGATAGGCCTTGCCACCGGCCGCCAGGATCACCTGGCCATCGGGTGCAGAGATCAGCCCAGCGCGGTTTTCCACCCGGGGTGCAAAGATGATGATCGAGCCGCCAGCGTTGGCGGTGATCGTGGGTGCCGCTGCATTGGCCGGGCCCGAGGTGCCGATGCCGATGCCGGCCGACAGCGTGCCGTCGGGCCGCATGGCGAGCGTGTTGCCACTGCCGTCGTAGCCTCCCTCGGCCAGCGCCGTGGTGAGCCCGCCGGTGGTCAGCGCGCCGGTGTTGTAGCGGGCGTTGCTGATGTTGAGCGTCGAGGCCAGCAGGGCCTGCACATTGACCTGCGAACCGCGGTCGAACAGGATGCCGTTCTGGTTGATCAGCAGCACTTGGCCATTGGCTGTGAGCTTGCCCTGGATGATGCTGGGATCGGCGCTGTAGATGCGGTTCAAGATCGATGCGGTCGAGCTCGGCTGGTTGAAGCGAACTTCTGCATCTTTGGAAATGTTGAACGATTTCCAGTCGAGGATGGCGCGCTGCGAAGCCTGATTCACCGTCAGCAGCGAACGACCCGCATCACGCACTGGCGCATTCACCACCACCTGCCCCGCCACCACGCCGCGCAACACCGGCAGCGTGCCAGCCGGCAACGCGGCACTCTGCGCCTGCACTTTCGGCGCGCAGGCGATCACACCCAATGCCGCCAGCACCAGCTTGCTGCTGCTGTACGAAATGCGAAAAGCGTTCTGAATGAGCGCGCCTGGGGAAGGATGCTTCATGCTGGATGACGGGGGGCCAAGGCTGAGGTAGCCGGTGCGAAATGATTATTCGGTCGATCTGTGACAGCACCACAAGGACGTCGATTGACGCTGAAGTGAGGCAGCACCGAACAACACAAAGGGTCGGAGCCCTTCGTGGGGGCTCCGACCCTAATTGAAACGCCGCCGAAGCGGCTCTTCAAGGTGGGTTGATCGCGATCAGAACACTGCCTTCGGTGCTTGGCAGTTGTCGACAGCAGTACCGCCGACCAGCTTGGTCCAAGGGATGATGGAGTTGGTGCCGGTGTAATCTGGCGTCGTGTCAGGAGCCACCGTCTGGCGTGTCAAGAGCGCCATCAGGCCGGCCGCACCGAAAGACTGGTTGGTACCGTTGATCTGCTTGATGATCGCCTTGTTGGCGAGGTCGGTGCCCAAGCGTGCAACAAAGGCCGGGTAGCCCTCCGCGGTGGCGGTGGCGATCGCGCCGTCGATGCGGGTATTCAACGATGCCTCGGTGTAGAAGCGGTAGCGACCCGAAGCGGTATTGGCCTGATTCGGTGCCACACCGTCCACCTTGACAAAGCGCCAGCTGGCATTCGGCTTGTCTTCGGTGGTCA
>JANMXL010000044.1:0-13708 GCA_031380885.1 Burkholderiales bacterium
GGCTTCAAGATTCGCGACGGCGTGCCGATCGGCTGCATGGTCACCTTGCGCGGGGTTCAGATGTATGAATTCCTCGACCGCTTCGTCACCATCGCCTTGCCCCGCGTGCGCGACTTCCGCGGTATTTCCGGTCGTTCGTTCGATGGTCGTGGCAACTACAACATCGGCGTGAAAGAGCAGATCATCTTTCCGGAAGTCGAGTACGACAAGGTGGATGCGCTGCGTGGGCTGAACATCAGCATCACCACCACCGCCAAGAGCGACGACGAATGCAAGGCATTGCTTGCCGCATTCAAGTTCCCTTTCAAGAACTGAGGCTGACCGTGGCAAAAGTTTCATTGATCCAGCGCGAACTTAAGCGCGAGCAACTCGCCGCCAAGTACGCCAAGAAATACGCCGAATTCAAGGGCATCGCCAACGACGCCAAGAAGTCCGACGAAGAGCGCTATGCCGCCCGACTCGAACTGCAGAAGTTGCCCCGCAATGCGTATCCGACGCGTCAGCGCAACCGTTGCGCACTGACCGGTCGTCCTCGTGGCACCTTCCGCAAATTTGGCCTGGGCCGCAACAAGATTCGTGAATTGGCCTTCAAGGGCGACATTCCCGGTGTCATCAAGGCGAGCTGGTAAGCGGCGCGTCGATCAGGAGATATTCGTATGAGCATGAGTGATCCTATCGCCGATATGCTGACCCGCATTCGCAACGCCCAGATGGTCGAAAAGCCGTCCGTGTCGATGCCATCTTCCAAGTTGAAGATCGCAATCGCCCAGGTGTTGAAGGACGAAGGTTATGTGGACGGCTACGCCGTGGTCGGCGAAGCCGACAAGCCACAGCTGCAGATCGCACTGAAGTACTACGCCGGCAAGCCGGTGATCGAGCACATCGAGCGCGTCAGCCGCCCGGGTCTGCGGATCTACAAGGGCCGCCACGACATTCCGAATGTCAAGAACGGTCTGGGCGTTGCGATCGTGACCACGCCCAAGGGCGTGATGACCGATCGCAAGGCTCGCCAGGTCGGCATCGGCGGCGAAGTTCTCTGCTACGTCGCCTAAGAAAGGAATCAGCACATGTCCAGAGTTGGAAAGATGCCGATCTCCTTGCCGCAGGGCTTGGACTTTTCGGCAACCGCAGAGCAGATCAAGGTCAAGGGCCCGCTGGGCACGCTGGTTCGTCCGGCGAATCCGCTGGTGACGATCATCAACACCGCTGGCAAGCTTGAGTTCGTGCCTGCCAATGACAGCACTGCTGCAGACGCGATGTCCGGCACGATGCGCGCGCTGGTCGCGAACATGGTCGGCGGCGTCAGCAAGGGTTTCGAAAAGCGACTCTCGCTGGTCGGCGTGGGCTTCAAGGCCCAGGCCGTCGGCAGCAAGCTGAATCTGCAGATCGGGTTTTCGCACCCGGTGGGCAAAGACATGCCTGAGGGCATCAAGGTCGAGTGCCCGACACCGACTGAGATCGTGATCAAGGGGTCAGATCGCCAGGTCGTGGGTCAGATCGCCGCCGAAGTGCGCGCCATTCGCCCGCCTGAGCCCTACAAGGGCAAAGGCATCCGGTACGTGGGCGAAAAGATCACGATCAAAGAGACCAAGAAGAAGTAAGGAGCGGATGACATGTTGAACAAGAAAGACCAGCGCACCCGTCGATCGCGGCAAACCCGCGTTCGCATCGCTCGGCAGCGCGTCGCTCGGTTGACTGTTTTCCGCACCAACCTGCACATCTACGCCAGCGTCATTTCCGAGGACGGCACCAGCGTGTTGGCCAGCGCCTCGACGGTGGAAGCCGATGTGCGCAAGGAACTCGGCGGCGACTCGAAAACCGCGGGCAAGGGGGCCAACGTCGCCGCCGCCACGTTGATTGGCAAGCGCATCGCTGAAAAGGCAAAGGCCGTCGGTATTGAGAAGGTCGCCTTCGACCGCGCCGGTTTCGCTTACCACGGACGCGTCAAGGCCTTGGCCGAAGCCGCCCGTGAAGCCGGCCTTCAGTTCTAAGCAAGGAATTCGACAATGGCAAAGTTTCAACCCCGCGCACAGACCGAAGGCAACGACGACGGCCTGAAGGAAAAGATGATCGCGGTCAATCGGGTCACCAAGGTGGTCAAGGGCGGCCGCACGCTGTCCTTCGCAGCACTGACGGTGGTCGGCGATGGCGACGGTCGCATTGGCATGGGCAAGGGCAAGGCCAAGGAAGTGCCTGTCGCTGTGCAGAAGGCGATGGAAGCGGCCCGCCGCAACATGGTCAAGGTGTCATTGAAGAGCGGCTCCATCCACCACAAGGTGGTCGGTGAGCACGGCGCGTCGCACGTGCTGATGGCGCCGGCACCCGCCGGTACCGGCATCATTGCCGGCGGCCCGATGCGCGCGGTGTTCGAGGTGATGGGCGTGACCGACATCGTCTGCAAGAGCCTTGGCTCATCGAACCCATACAACTTGGTTCGCGCCACGCTCGATGCGCTGAAGCGCACCAATACCCCGGCCGAAGTGGCTGCCAAGCGCGGCCTGACGGTCGAGCAGATCTTCAACTGAACCCGGTCGGAGCATAGCAATGGCTGACAAACAAACCGTCAAAATCAAGCTGGTTCGCAGCATCGCCGGTACCCGCGAGTCACACCGCGCCACGGTGCGCGGCTTGGGTCTGCGCAAGCTGAACAGCGAGTCCGAGTTGGAAGACACGCCGGCCGTGCGCGGCATGATCAACAAGATCTCGTACCTGCTCAAGGTGCTGTGAGATCGACCTGGAAAAGATGACCATGGAACTCAACACCATCAAGCCCGCCGAGGGTTCGAAGCGCCAGCGCCGCCGTGTCGGTCGTGGCATCGGTTCGGGCCTGGGCAAGACCGCAGGGCGCGGCCACAAGGGCCAGAAATCGCGTTCGGGTGGCTACCACAAGGTTGGCTTCGAAGGCGGTCAGATGCCTTTGCAGCGGCGCCTGCCCAAGCGCGGTTTCAAGTCGGCCTCGCTGAAGTACAACGCCGAAATCACGTTGACCGACTTGGAGCGCCTCGGCGCTGCCGAAGTCGACCTGCTCGCACTGAAGCAGGCAGGGCTGGTTGCGCAGATCGCCAAGGTCGTCAAGGTCATCAAGACCGGTGAATTGACCAAGGCCATCGTGCTCAAGGGTGTCGGCGCAACCGCAGGTGCCAAGGCGGCGATCGAAGCCGCTGGCGGCTCGGTGGCCTGAGCCCGAGCCCTCGTTGCATTTCTTGAAACGCTGAGTCGCACTTCGTGGCAACCAACGCAAACCAATTGGCCAAGAGCGGCAAATTTGGAGACCTGCGTCGGCGTCTGACCTTCCTGTTGCTGGCGCTGGTGGTCTATCGCATGGGGGCGCACATTCCCGTCCCCGGCATCGACCCGAATCAGCTGGCGCAACTGTTTAAGGGCCAGCAGGGCGGCATCCTCAGCCTGTTCAACATGTTCTCGGGCGGCGCGCTGTCGCGTTTCACCGTGTTCGCGTTGGGGATCATGCCGTACATCTCGGCGTCAATCATCATGCAGCTGATGACCTATGTCGTCCCGACGTTGGAGGCACTGAAGAAGGAAGGCGAAGGCGGCCGCCGCAAGATCACGCAGTACACGCGCTACGGCACCCTCGGCTTGGCCATTTTCCAGTCGCTGGGCATCGCGATCGCGCTCGAGGGGTCGCAAGGGCTGGTGATTTCGCCTGGCTTCGGTTTCCGCATGACCACCGTCGTCAGCCTGGTGGCCGGCACGATGTTCCTGATGTGGCTGGGCGAGCAGATCACCGAGCGGGGTCTGGGCAACGGCATTTCGATCCTGATCTTTGCTGGCATCGCTGCGGGATTGCCGAGCGCCATTGGCGGGCTGATCGAATTGGTCAACACCGGTTCGATGAGTCCGGTGGCTTGCTTGTTCATCTTGGTCGTTGTGGCGGCAGTCACCTTCGTGGTGGTTTTCGTCGAACGAGGGCAACGCAAGATACTCGTCAATTACGCGAAGCGTCAGGTCGGCAACAAGGTTTACGGCGGTCAATCGTCGCACCTGCCGCTGAAGCTGAACATGTCCGGCGTGATCCCGCCGATCTTTGCGTCGTCGATCATCTTGTTGCCGGCCACCGTTGTCGGATGGTTCGCCACCGGTGACGGCCTGCGCTGGCTGAAAGACCTCGCCGGCCTGTTGTCGCCAGGCCAGCCGATCTATGTGCTGCTGTACGCCACCGCGATCATCTTTTTCTGCTTCTTCTACACCGCGCTGGTGTTCAACAGCCGCGAGACGGCAGACAACCTGAAGAAGAGCGGCGCGTTCATCCCGGGCATCCGCCCTGGCGATCAAACGGCCAGGCACATCGACCGCATCCTGTCGCGCCTGACCTTGGCCGGCGCGATCTACATCACTGCGGTGTGCCTGCTGCCGGAGTTTCTGGTGTTGAAGTACAACGTTCCGTTTTATTTCGGCGGCACCTCGCTGCTGATCATCGTCGTGGTGACGATGGACTTCTGGGCGCAGGTGCAAAGTTATGTGCAGAGCCAGCAGTACGAATCGTTGCTGAAGAAAGCGAATTTCAAACCGAGCTGATCGGCATGGCCTGCGGGCCTTGGCGATGAGCGGAGTCACTTATCGGACCGCATGGCGAAAGACGACGTTATTCAGATGCAAGGGGAGATTCTTGAGAATCTTCCCAATGCGACTTTCCGGGTCAAGCTGGAAAACGGGCACATCGTGCTGGGGCACATTTCCGGAAAGATGCGCATGCATTACATCCGAATATTGCCCGGCGACAAGGTGACCGTCGAGCTCACGCCGTACGACTTGAGTCGTGCGCGGATTGTGTTCAGAGCCAAGTAGGCTCTGCGGTCAGGTAGAAACAATTTAGTCAGTGCGGAGACGGCCCGGTCGGGCACAGGAGAACCTATGAAAGTTGCTGCGTCAGTCAAGAAAATGTGCCGGAACTGCAAAGTCATCCGTCGCAAAGGTGTGGTTCGCGTGATCTGTACCGATCCGCGCCACAAACAGCGTCAAGGCTGATTCACCGCTTCGACCCAAAGACATTAGAGGAAGCCCATGGCACGCATCGCTGGTATCAACATTCCGCCGCACAAGCACGCAGAGATCGGTCTGACATCCATTTACGGTGTCGGGCGCACCACGGCGCAAAAGATTTGCGTCAACAGCGGCGTGCCGCTCGACCGCAAGATCAAGGACCTGACCGACACCGACCTCGAGCGCATTCGCGACGAAATCGGCCGTCTGACGATCGAAGGCGATCTGCGCCGCGAGATGTCGATCAACATCAAGCGCCTGATGGACCTGGGCTGCTACCGCGGCTTCCGCCATCGCCGCGGCCTGCCCGTGCGTGGTCAGCGCACCAAGACCAATGCACGCACCCGCAAGGGCCCGCGCAAGTCTGGCGCCCTGGTCAAGAAGTGATTGCAGACGCCTGACAGCACCCGTTTAAGAAAGAACCGACATGGCTAAAGCACCCAATACCGCCGCACAGCGTGTGCGCAAGAAAGTTCGCAAGAACGTCGCTGATGGCATCGCGCACGTGCACGCTTCTTTCAACAACACCATCATCACTATCACCGATCGCCAGGGTGGCGCGCTGTCATGGGCGTCGAGTGGTGGCCAGGGCTTCAAGGGCTCGCGCAAGAGCACGCCGTTCGCCGCACAGGTCGCCGCCGAAGTGGCCGGGCGCGCGGCGCAGGAGCAAGGCATCAAGAACCTCGACGTGCGCATCAAGGGCCCAGGCCCGGGTCGCGAATCGTCGGTGCGTGCGCTGGCCTCGCTGGGCATCCGCATCAACCTGATTTCCGATGTGACACCGGTGCCGCACAACGGCTGCCGCCCGCAAAAGCGCCGTCGCATCTGAGTCGAATCGAACCTTGTCGGCGCTGCTTTCGGGCAACGCCGGCATTTTTGTTGGGATCGGGTGAAGTTCTCCTTCCCCCGTCTCCCAGGTAAGCCCACCGTCTGAGCGCCCAATAACAACACTCGCCAGACTCGCGCAAGCTGCTGTGACAACACACAGCGACCTGCGTCAGATCGTCATCTAAGGAATCAACGTGGCACGTTATCTCGGTCCCAAGGCGAAACTGTCCCGTCGCGAAGGCACGGATCTGTTTCTCAAGAGCGCCCGCCGCCCGATCGGCGACAAGGCGAAGTTCGACAGCAAGCCCGGTCAGCATGGCCGCACCTCCGGCTCGCGCACCTCGGACTTCGGTCTGCAGCTGCGTGAAAAGCAGAAGGTCAAGCGCATGTATGGCGTGCTGGAACGTCAGTTCCGCCGCTACTTCGCCGAAGCCGAGCGCCGCAAAGGCAACACCGGCGCCAACCTGCTGACGCTGCTGGAATCGCGTCTCGACAACGTCGTCTACCGAATGGGTTTCGGTTCCACCCGCGCCGAAGCACGGCAGCTGGTGTCGCACAAGTCGATCACGGTTAATGGCGGCGTGGTCAACATCGCGTCGTACAGCGTCAAGGTCGGTGATGCGGTCAGCGTGCGCGAAAAGGCCAAGAAGCAGTTGCGCATCGCCGATTCGCTGAAGCTTGCCGAAACCATCGGCCTGCCGGCCTGGATTCAGGTCGATGCTTCGAAGATGGAAGGTGTATTCAAGAAGACACCAGAGCGCGACGAATTGAGCGCCGACATCAAGGAAGCATTGATTGTCGAGCTGTATTCACGCTGATCCGGTTGCGGCGCAGGCTACAGGTCATCGTTGATCTGCGGCCGTTGCCCTTCCAGGTATTTCCCGAGATCGGTGTTGACAGGTGCTGCCAGCACCGACGGGTCCATCAGCCTTATCGGCGTAACGAGCCGAGGGTATTGAAAGAAAGACCGAATGCAAACGAACTTGCTCAAGCCCAAAGCCATCCACGTCGAACCCCTCGCGCTCAACCGTGCCAAGGTCACACTTGAGCCGTTCGAGCGCGGTTACGGCCACACCCTGGGCAACGCACTGCGCCGCGTGTTGCTGTCGTCGATGGTCGGCTACGCGCCGACCGAAGTCACCATCGCTGGCGTGCTGCACGAGTACTCGACGATTGACGGCGTGCAGGAAGATGTCGTCCACATCATGCTGAACCTGAAGGGGGTCGTGTTCCGCCTGCACAACCGCGATGAAGTCACGCTGGTGCTGCGCAAGGACGGCGAAGGCCCGGTCACCGCTGGCGACATCCAGACGCCGCACGACGTCGAGATCATCAACCCGGACCACGTGATCGCGAACCTGTCGCAAGGCGGCAAGCTCGACATGCAGATCAAGGTCGAGAAGGGCCGCGGCTATGTGCCGGGCAACCTGCGTCGCTTCGGCGATGAGCCGACCAAGTCGATCGGCCGCATCGTGCTGGACGCCTCGTTCTCGCCCGTGGCGCGTGTGAGCTACACCGTCGAGAGCGCCCGCGTCGAGCAGCGCACCGACCTCGACAAGCTGGTGATGGAGATCAACACCAACGGCGCCATCTCGCCGGAAGAAGCGATCCGCGCATCGGCGAAGATTCTGGTCGAGCAGCTGGCCGTGTTCGCGCAGCTGGAAAACAGCGAGATCGCTGCCTTCAACGAACCGCAAAGCCGCAACACGCAGTTCGATCCGATCCTGCTGCGTCCGGTCGACGAGCTGGAGTTGACGGTGCGTTCGGCGAATTGCCTGAAGGCCGAGAACATCTACTACATCGGCGACCTGATCCAGCGCACCGAGACCGAGCTGCTGAAGACGCCGAACCTGGGTCGCAAGTCGCTCAACGAAATCAAGGAAGTGCTGGCGTCGCGCGGGTTGACGCTGGGCGGGCGGCTGGAGAACTGGCCGCCGCAAGGGTTGGACAAGCGGTAACGCTGCGTCAAACCGTCGAGACGGCCTGAAGGCCGTCATCGGAGATGACAAACGCGCTTGTGCCTTCGCGCTCACGCGTTTGATCACCACCCCCAGTACCTGACACGGCTGGGGTTCATAAGTCAGTCAACAAAGGACATACACCATGCGTCACCGTCACGGACTTCGCAAACTCAACCGCACCTCCTCGCACCGCCTGGCGATGCTGCGCAACATGTGCAACTCGCTGCTGCAGCACGAGGCCATCAAGACCACGGTGCCGAAAGCCAAAGAGCTGCGACGCGTGGTCGAGCCGCTGATCACGCTCGCCAAGGAACCGACGCTGGCCAACCGCCGCCTGGCGTTTGACCGCACCCGCGACCGCGACATCGTCACCAAGCTGTTCAACGTGTTGGGCCCGCGCTACCAGGCGCGTCCGGGCGGCTACACCCGCATCCTGAAGATGGGTTTCCGAATCGGTGACAACGCGCCGATGGCGTTCGTCGAGCTGGTCGATCGCCCTGACGCGGCTGCGACAGAAGGCGCCGAGGCAGCGGAGTAACAGACACACAGACTCGCCGAATCGCACCGCAGAGCGGGCGAGTCGGTTATAGTCAAAAGCTCAGTCGCGGGGTGGAGCAGTCTGGTAGCTCGTTGGGCTCATAACCCAAAGGTCGTAGGTTCAAATCCTGCCCCCGCAACCAATCGGTATCAAAAATAGCCCTCCCAGTGAGGGCTATTTTTGTTTGTGGGCCTCATTTCGCAGGACGCCCGCTCCGTGCGCGGATCTGCAACCTGCGCCACTCAAAAGCGTGTGGCGCGACGCGGCGATTCAGCGACTGCTGTGCACTGTGGGACAGGCCTCCTCTCGTCCGATCATTGCGTGGGCGCCGAGATCCGACAGCTTCTGACGCTCGGTGAGCGCGTCGACGTCCCCGTGGCCGGCGGCATCGCACGTGACACGGCCTTCAGGCTGTGGGTGCGGTTGCTGATCAGGTGCCGTCCTGCGAGCCTCCTCAGGGCTTCGGCCTAGACTGAAGGCACGCAGCAGCACATCAGCCACCGAGTTTCAATGAACCACAGCACGGACAAGAATGCCACCCCGCAGCCAATGCCTTCGGCGCCTGCCGTTGGCCGAAGCCGGTTTCGCCGCTCGAAGTCCTGGCTGTTGGTCTTGCTGGTGTTGTTGGGTGGCGGTGCCGTCTGGTGGTGGCAGGCTCAAGTCGCTGATTCGGCTGCCTCGCCGAGCACGCAGGCTTCTGGCCGAGCGGACGCAGCGACCGGCGGTGGCGGGCGCCGATTCGCCGGCGCCAATGCGGCCCAGCCGGTGTCGGTGCAGGCCGCACGCCGGCAGGACATCCGGGTCAGCGTCAACGCCATCGGCAGCATCAGCGCGTCGAACACCGCCACCCTGCATGCGCAGGTCAGCGGGGTTCTGCAGAGCCTGAATTTCAAGGAAGGACAGCAGGTCCGCGCCGGGCAAGTGCTGGCGCAGATCGACCCGCGTGCTTTCCAGGCGACGCTGGCTCAGGCCGAGGGCGGGTTGGCGCGTGACCAGGCGCAGCTGGACAATGCCCGGATCGACCTCGAACGCTACCGCGGCCTGCTGGCCAAGGATGCGATTCCCAAGCAGCAGCTCGACACCCAGCTGGCGCTGGTGCGGCAGCTCGAGGGCACGGTGCAGGCCGATCAGGGCACTGTGGCCAGCGCCCGCGTTCAACTCTCCTACACCCGCGTCACCGCGCCGATTGCCGGGCGCGTGGGCCTGAAGCAGGTCGATCTGGGCAATGTGGTTCAGCCCGGTGATGCCAACGGCATCATCAGCATCGCGCAGACCCAGCCGATCTCGCTGGTCTTTGCGGTGCCGGCCGCCCATGTGCCGCTGATCGCGGCTCGCCTGAAGGCCGGTGCATCGATGCCCGTCGAGGCCTGGGACCGCGGCGGCAAGCAGCCACTGGCCGTGGGCCGTGTGGCCACGGTCGACAACGCCATGGACCCCAGCACCGACACGATCAGGGTCAAGGCGGTGTTTCCCAATCGCGACGATGCGCTGTTCCCCAACCAGGCGGTCAGCGTCACGCTGCAGCTCGACGTGCTGACCGACGTGATCGCCGTGCCGCAGGCCGCCGTGCTGCGCGGTGCGCAGGGCTTTTACGTCTACGTCGTCAACGCCGACAACTCCGTCAGCACGCGGGCCGTGACGCCAGGTGCGGTCGATGCGGGCTGGATGGCGGTGAAAGGCGCGCTGAAGCCCGACGAGAAGGTGGTGATCGACGGCACCGACCGCCTGCGTGAAGGCGCGAAGGTGGAAGTGATCGCCGCCGATCCGACGCAGCGTGCCGGTGCAAGTGAACCGGCTGGCGGCAGCAGGCGCCAGGGTCGCGAGTCGCGCGACAACCCGCCGGGCCGTTGAGCGCCGCGCCATGAACCCGTCACGTCTGTTCATCGAACGCCCGGTCGCCACCTCGCTGCTGATGCTGGCGATTCTGCTGGCCGGGCTGCTGGCCTACCGCCTAATGCCGTTGTCGGCGCTGCCGGAAGTGGACTACCCGACGATCCAGGTCACGACGCTGTACCCGGGCGCCAGCCCGGACGTGATGTCCACCTCGGTGACCGCACCGCTGGAACGCCAGTTCGGCCAGATGCCGGGGCTGAACCAAATGACGAGCACGAGTTCGGGCGGTGCATCGGTGATCACGCTGCGCTTCTCGCTCGGACTGTCGCTCGACGTGGCCGAGCAGGAGGTGCAGGCGGCGATCAACGCCGCCACCAACCTGCTGCCCAGCGACTTGCCGATGCCGCCGATCTACAGCAAGGTCAACCCGGCCGACGCGCCGGTGTTGACCATCGCGGTGACTTCGCCCTCGCTGCCGGTGATCAAGCTGCACGACCTGGCCGAGAACCGCCTGGCGCCCAAGCTCTCGCAGGTCGAGGGCGTCGGGCTGGTCAGCATCGCAGGCGGCCAGCGCCCGGCAGTGCGCATCCAGGCGAATCCGCAGGCCCTGGCCTCGCTGGGCTTGTCGCTCGAAGACGTGCGCACCGCCATCGTTGCCGCCAACGTCAACCAGGCCAAGGGCAGCTTCGACGGCCCGCAGCGGGCCTCGACCATCGACGCCAACGACCAGCTGAAATCAGCCGCGGAGTACCAAGACCTGATCATTGCCTGGAAGAACGGCAATCCGCTGCGGCTGAAGGACGTGACGCAGATCGTCGACGGTGCCGAGAACCTCCGGCTGGCGGCGTGGTCGGACCGCACCCCGGGCGTGATCCTCAACGTGCAGCGCCAGCCGGGCGCCAACGTGATCCAGACGGTCGACCGCGTCAAGGCCCTGCTGCCCCGGCTGCAGGCCTCGCTGCCGGCGTCGGTTGATGTGCAGGTCATCGCCGACCGCACCACCACCATCCGCGCGTCGGTGAACGACACCGAGGTCGAGCTGCTGCTGGCGGTGGCGCTGGTGGTGATGGTGATCTTCCTGTTCCTGCGCAGCGCCGGTGCCACGGTGATCCCGAGCGTGGCGGTGCCGCTGAGCCTGGTCGGCACCTTCGGCGTCATCTACCTGGCGGGGTTCTCGATCAACAACCTGACGCTGATGGCGCTGGTGATCTCCACCGGCTTTGTCGTCGACGATGCGATCGTGATGATCGAGAACATCGCGCGCTTCGTTGAAGAAGGCGACTCGCCGATGCAGGCGGCGCTCAAGGGCAGCCAGCAGATCGGCTTCACGATCATTTCGCTGACGGTGTCGCTGCTGGCGGTGCTGATCCCGCTGCTGTTCATGGGCGATGTGGTGGGCCGGCTGTTCCACGAGTTCGCGATCACGCTGGCGGTGGCCATCCTGATCTCGGCCTTGGTCTCGCTGACCCTGACGCCGATGATGAGCGCGCGGCTGCTGCGCCCCGAGCGCGAGCGCCGCCACAGCGGCGTCGGCGCGTGGTTCACGCAGCGCTTCGATGCGATGGTGGCCCGCTACGGCAACGCGCTCAACTGGGTGCTGGACCGCCCCCGCGCCACGCTCTGCGTGTTTGCGCTGACGCTGGCCTTGACCGGGCTGCTTTACGTGGTCGTGCCCAAAGGGTTCTTTCCGGTGCAGGACACTGGTCTGATCCAGGTCATCACCGAGGCGACGCAGACGACCTCATTCGGCGCCATGGCGACGCGCCAGCAGGCGCTGGCCGATGCGATCCTGAAAGACCCGGACGTGGACCACCTCGCGTCCTTCATCGGTGTGGACGGCGCCAACGCCACGCTGAACACCGGGCGCATGCAGATCACGCTGAAGCCGTTTGCGCAGCGCGACGCGTCGGCCTCGGAGGTGATCCGCCGCCTGACCGAGGCGACGTCGCGTGTGCCGGGCATCACCGCCTACATGCAGCCGGTGCAGGACCTGACCATCGAGGACCGCGTCTCCAAGACCCAGTACCAGTTCCTGCTCAGCTCATCCGACGCGAAAGAGCTGGCGACCAGCACCCACCGGCTGCTCGAACGCCTGCGCACGCTGCCCGACCTGGTGGATGTGGCCAGCGACCTGCAGGAGCAAGGGCAGCAGGCCTATGTGCAGATCGACCGTGAAGCCGCAGGCCGGCTTGGTGTCACCGTCGCGGCCATCGACAACGCGCTGTACAACGCGTTCGGTCAACGTCTGATCTCCACGATCTTCACGCAATCCAGCCAGTACCGGGTGGTGCTGGAGGCTGCGCCCGGTCTGGGCCGCGGCCCGACGGCGATTTCGGATCTCTACCTGCCGGGGACCACCACCAATGCGAGTGGCATCACCACGCAGGTGCAGGTGCCGCTGTCGTCGGTGGCGCAGGTGCTGGAGCGGCCGGCCGCCCTGGCGATCAACCATGTGGCGCAGTTCCCGTCGGCCACGGTGTCGTTCAACCTCGCACCCGGGGCCTCGCTGGGTAACGCGGTGGACGCGATCAAGGCCGAGGAAGCCAGCCTCGACCTGCCGCCGAGCGTCGAGACCAGCTTCCAGGGCGCAGCGGAAGCGTTTCGCGCGTCGCTCAGCAGCACGCTGCTGCTGATCCTGGCCGCGGTGGTCACGATGTACATCGTGCTCGGTGTGCTCTATGAGAGCTACATCCACCCGATCACGATCCTGTCCACGCTGCCCTCGGCCGGCCTTGGCGCCTTGCTGGCGCTGCTGTTGGCGGGGCAGGAGCTCGGCGTCATCGGCGTCATCGGCATCGTGCTGTTGATCGGCATCGTCAAGAAGAACGCGATCATGATGATCGACTTCGCGCTCTATGCAGAACGCGAGGAGGGCCTGGCGCCGCGCGAGGCCATCCACAAGGCCTGCCTGCTGCGCTTCCGGCCGATCCTGATGACGACGATGGCCGCACTGCTGGGCGCGCTGCCGCTGATGCTCGGCACCGGTGCGGGCCATGAGCTGCGCCACCCGCTGGGCGTGACGATGGTCGGCGGGTTGATCGTCAGCCAGCTGCTGACGCTGTTCACGACGCCGGTGATCTACCTCGGCTTCGCCCGCCAGGCGCAGCGACTCAAGGCGTGGCAAGCCGGACGTGCGGCCGGGCCGAGCGCCGGGCCGCCCCAAGCCGGCCCGAATCCCCTCGGGGGATCGGCCGACGTACCCGTCGGTCGAGGGGCGCCATGACGTCATGAGCATCTCTGCCCCCTTCATCCACCGGCCGGTGGCCACCACGCTGATCACCTTTGGCATCGCGCTGGCGGGGCTGCTCGGTTTTCAGCTGCTGCCGATTGCGCCGTTGCCGCAGGTGGACTTCCCGACCATCTCGGTCAGTGCGTCGTTGCCGGGGGCGAGTCCCGACACGATGGCAGCGACCGTGGCCACCCCGCTGGAGCGCGCGCTGAGCACGATCGCCGGACTCAACGAGATCACCTCGCGCTCGTCGCTGGGCTCGACCAACATCACGCTGCAGTTCGACCTGGACCGCGACATCAATGGCGCCGCCCGTGA